>NZ_ASXX01000007.1:0-241466 GCF_001526505.1 Agrobacterium sp. D14 | reverse complement strand
CGGTCAGAACATAGGATGTCATTCGTTTTCCCTCAAAGACGTCGCGCCGGCATCAGCCGGCGCAGTTCGGCGCGTTCCATAGCGCAGCTCTGCGGCGGAGCAAAGCGTCAAGACGAACGCAGCCAAAGTCATAGGGCGGGAAAGGCCAGCGCGCCGTGCCGGAAGCGACATGGAATGTTCCATGGCCAGCACCGTTTGGGCCAGCACGGCGACGCAGGGTGTTTCGGCAGGTTGCCGGCCTCAGGCGCGGCGCAGGCGCATCGCCGTGCGGCCGCGACCGTCGAGCAGTTCGAGCGTGCCGCGGCGCGGCTCCAGCCTGAAGGAGCGGGCGCCTTCCAGCGCTTCGATGAACTGCCGTTCCTGGCGCATGATGTCAGGCGCGCAGGCCATCTGGGTGGAAATCATCCGGCCGAAATCGACGCGGTTGCGGCTGATCTTCACCTCGCCGCCGATGCCGTTGCAACCGGCATTGCCGGAAACGCGGCCCTCGCGGGTAATTTCCAGCGTCGCCTGACGGCGGCCGCGAACCCGCTCGCCGCGGATGTCCTGCACCAGCCAGCGCCCGTCGATACCGGCTTCCGGCTCCGGCCGGCCCGGACCCGCGCCGACGCGCTCCAGTACCAGATCGGTATCGTCGCGACCGCCGGTCAGCACCGAATAACGGCGGGTGGTGGTGAAGAGCAGCCGGTCGCGGTCGCGGATTTCGGCGCTCAGCGCATAGGAGCGGCGGCCACGGATGTCGCGGTCATCATAACGCAGCACGAAGGGCACCGGCACCTGGCCACGCGGGCGAATGGTGGTCTCGGCAATCGTCTGCGACGGCGCATCCGCCAGCGAAACGTCGATCAGTCGCACGGTGACGGTCGCGCCCGGCGGCAGGGCGATGCGCTCGCGATAGGAAACGCTGCCGCGCAGGCTTGCCGGTGCGGCAGCCGCGCCGCCCGCTGCAAAAAGCGGCGCAAGCGCAACAAGCCCGGCGAAACTGCGGCGCGAAAGAAGAGGTTGGCGGTCGGTCATGGTGCTTGCTCCGTGCTGGTGCCGATCAAATTTCAGCGGATGATAAAAAATGGCACTGAACGGGCGATGAACCGGTGGTTGTTTTCTCACGCGTGAGCCGGAGAGGTCCCGGGCGAATGATGACGCGTGCGATTATGAAAGCAGCGGGGAGGCTGCTGGCAGCCTCCCCACAGGTCTCAGCTGCGGAAACCGTCCCGCAGCGCTTCGAACTTCGCCAGTTGCCCGGCCAGCAGTTCCTTGTTCTCGTCGCGGCGGACGAAAATCTTGAACATGGCGCTGCCGGCGGCGTTCATGAACCAGACGGAACAGGAGCGGCGGCCGTGGAAGCCGCGATCGACGAAGGTGATGCCGGCGCAATTGTCCTTCTTGATGTGACCGCCGATGGGGCTGTCGCCGTGGATGTTAAACCAGCCGTGGCTTTCGCTGCCTTCCGGCAGGTGGCCCGGCACTTCGAACACGATATCGCCGGTCTGCACGATCATCAGGACTTCGCCCCAGCCGCGCATCTCGTTCCAGATGGCGTCGAAGCGGTCGGCGGCAGCGGAAACGGCGGCACCTTCCGGCAGGATCGCCAGGATTTCGGCAGGCGTCACCTCGGCCTTGGCGGCGATGGCCTCCACGATGCCATCGGGCTTTTCGGCGAGCGCAGCGGCGGCGCGGGCCTGCCTGTCGTCGTCGGTCTTTTGGGCTGCAATGCTCATCGGGCGGCCTCAGGCGGCAATCGAACGGCGTTCGCCATTCTTGTCTTCATGGATGATGACGTCGAAGCCTTCGAAATGCGGGCCGGAGAGATATTCCACCTTGCCGCGGTTTTCGCCGGCCTTGGCGTGGGCGGCGCGGAACTGTTCGGATTTCGTCCAGGCGAGGAAATCGTCCTTGGTGGCCCAGACGGTGTGCGAGGCATAAAGCGTGTGGTCATCCGCCTTCGGGCCTTTCAGCATGTGAAATTCGATGTAACCCGGCAATTCGCTCAGATGCGATTTGCGCTCGCGCCAGATGGATTCGAAGGTTTCCTCATAACCCGGTACGACGCGAAAGCGGTTCATTGCGATAAACATGAAATTCTCCCTTTAAGTTTCCAGTTTGAGTCAGGATATCCAGCCGCAGGGAGGTTGGAAAGGGGTTCACGACAAAGCGAACAAATTTACTCCACTTATCGATTGCGCCGCCCATAAACATGTGTAAAGAACTCAAGATTAAATGGCGCGGGCTAAGCCGCGCCGGGTCGTGTTTCAGGATAGCGCCATGTTGAATTCCCGCCTTCGTTCCTTCGTTTTCGCCGCCCTCGTGCCCGCCGCAATCGCCTTTGCCGCACCTGCCGCCATGGCTTCGGACAAGGGCAATCCGGAAGCGAAACGCATCGTCGCGGTTGGCGGCACGGTCACCGAAATCCTTTATGCGCTGGGCGCAGGAGACCGCGTCGTTGCGCGTGACAGCACCAGCAGCTATCCGGCCGATGCATTTGCCAAGCCGGATATCGGTTACATGCGGGCGCTCTCGTCCGAAGGCATCCTGTCGCAGAAGCCCGATCTCATCCTCTCCGAAGACGGGTCCGGCCCGGCCGATGTCATCGCCATCTTGAAGGCAAGTGCGGTGCCTTTCGTCACCGTCGATACGCCGCCGAGCGGCGACGCCATCCCCAAAAAGATCGAGGATGTCGGCGCGGCGGTCGGGCTTTCTGACAAGGCGAAGGCGCTGGCTGCCGAGACCAAGGCCGGGCTCGATGCGCTCGCCAAGGATGTTTCGGCCGTGCCGGAAAAGGGCAGAAAGCGGGTTCTCTTCGTGCTTTCCACCGCCGGCGGCCGCATCATGGCGGCGGGCAAGGATACCGAAGCGGCCGCGATCATAGAAATGGCGGGCGGCATCAATGCGGCTCAGGAGATCAATGGTTACAAGCCGCTGACGGATGAGGCGGTCATTGCCGCGGCACCCGATTTGGTGCTGACCATGGCGCGCGGCGACCATGCCGCCAAGGCGGAAGAGATCTTCGCGCTGCCGGCTTTCCAGTCCACGCCTGCCGCCGCCAGCAAGGCGCTCATCAGCATGGATGGGCTTTATCTCATCGGTTTTGGCCCGCGCACGCCCGCTGCGGGCCGCGAGCTGGCAGCTAAGCTCTATCCTGAGGTGGTGAAGCCGTGAGCCTTGCAGCCTTGAGTTCCGCTGAAGGCAGGGTTGCGGGCGACAGATCCCGCCAGGGGGTCGTCACCCTCGCCGTGCTCGTCGGTATCCTGCTATTTGCCTGTGGCGTGTCGCTGGTCAGCGGACCCACGGGCGTCGGCATGTCCGAACTCTGGGCCTATTTCACCGGCGGCGCGGATCAGCTCGATGCGCGCGACAGGGTTATTCTTGAGGCGGTTCGTCTGCCGCGCACGGCGCTCGGCATGTTGATCGGCGCGGGGCTTGCCGTTTCGGGGGCGATGATGCAGGGCCTGTTCCGCAATCCGCTGGCCGATCCCGGCATTGTCGGCGTCACCTCGGGTGCGGCGCTGTTCGCGGTCGCGGCCATTTCTCTCGGGGAAGGTACGCTTGCCACCGTCGCCGTGTTTTTCGGCCCGCATTTTCTGCCGCTGATGGCGTTTTTCGGCGGTTTGCTGAACACCTGGGTGCTTTACCTGATCGCGACGAAGGACGGCGCCACCTCCACCACCACGCTCATTCTGGCCGGCATTGCGGTGGCGGCGATCAGCGCTGCGCTGATGGGGCTGATGATTTTCATGGCCGATGACCGGGCGCTGCGCGACATTACCTTCTGGTCGCTCGGTTCGCTCGGCGGGGCCACGCCCGCCAAGGTGCTCGCCACCTTGCCCTTCATCGTCATCGTGCTCGCCATCATTCCCTTCGTTGCGCGCGGGCTGGATGCGCTCATTCTCGGCGATGCCGCCGCCTTTCACATGGGCATTCCGGTGCAGCGGCTGAAGCGGATCGTCATTCTGGCCGTTGCCGCCGCCTGCGGTGCGAGCGTGGCGGCGGCCGGCTCCATCGGTTTTGTCGGCATCGTCGTGCCGCATCTTCTGCGGCTCGCCATCGGCCCGTCGCACCGCTTCCTGCTGCCGGCCTCCGCACTTGGCGGCGCAGCGCTTCTGCTTCTGGCCGATAGTTTCGCCCGCACCGTCGCGTCGCCGGCGGAACTGCCCATCGGCGTCGTCACGGCGCTCATCGGCGCGCCGGTCTTCCTGTTCCTGCTATTGGGACGCGGCGGTTTTTCCATGCGGAACATGTCATGATCCGGGCCGAAAACCTCACCCTCATCCGCTCCGGCCGCCGGCTTCTCGATGCGGTCAGCGTCGATCTGAAGCCCGGCAAGGTCAATGTCATCATCGGCCCCAACGGTGCGGGCAAATCCACGCTGATGAAGGTTCTCTCGGGCGAAATGCGCGCCGAGGGCGGTTCGGTGACCTATAACGACATTGACCTGCCGGCCTTCACGCCGGTCCAGCTCGCCCGTCTCAGGGCCGTGCTGCCGCAGAGCACCCAGCTTGCTTTCCCCTTCACCGCGCTCGAAATCGTGCGGATGGGGGCTGTCGCACAGGGGTCCCGCGCGCCGGAAGAGCAGGCACGCCGCGCGCTTGCCAGGGCCGGGCTGCGCGGTTTCGAGCAGCGGTCCTACAACATGCTCTCCGGCGGAGAACAGCAGCGGGTGCAGTTTGCCCGGGCGCTGGCGCAGGTGCCGAACCCGATGGAAAATGGCGAGGCGCGGGCGCTCTTCCTCGACGAGCCCACCGCAAGCCTCGATATCGGCCACCAGATCGCCGTGCTGGAAACGGCGCGCGACTTTGCAAGCGGCGGCGGGCTGGTGCTCGCTATCCTGCACGACCTCAACCTTGCGGCCGAATTTGCCGATCAACTTATCGTCATGCATGGCGGCCGGGTGACGGCGAGCGGCCCCTCGCAGGAAACCATCAGCGACGAGACGATCGCAAGGGTCTATGGCATTGGCGGCGTCGTCGGTCGGTTGCCGGCGCGGCATATTCCTTACGTGCTGCCGCAGTCGCGCCACCGTTAAGGACTGTCCTTCGCCTCAGCTTTCCGGACGGGTGGCGATGAAGAGCGCCGAGCCGAGCATGACGGCGGCGACGATGGCGGCCCGCAGCGGCGGCGGCTCGCTCAGAAACCAGAAAGCGGCGTAACTGACAGACATGGCAGAAAGTGCTGCGACCTTAGCGTTGCGGGCGATTGCGCCACGTTCGCGCCATCGCCGCAGCGAAGGGCCGAATCTGGGATGGGCCAGCAGCCATGCCTCGAGTTTTGGCGAGGAGCGGGAAAAACACCAGAGCGCCAGAAGCAGGAACGGCGTGGTGGGCAAAACGGGAAGAAACGCGCCGACAATGCCGGTCGCGACCATAAGCCAGCCAAGACAGAGATAAAGAAGGCGCATGCATAAGCCGGTATCATGAGTTCTCTACTCATGATAGAGCGGCGGCATGAAATCTGTGAGCCCTGTTGCCGCAGGCCCTTGTCGCAGAGCCTTACCGCACGGGGCGAAGCAGAGGTTTTCTTCATCACATTTATCGTGATCGGCGTTTGGCCCGTCGGTCTAAAAGCGCCTTTAGGGTTGAAAGCGAAGCACGCAGTCTTTATCCCCTTGGGCCGCGATGCCCGGAGCATAACCGGGCCGTCAAAGGTTAAGAAGAAGAAGGAAAACACCATGGCCAAGCTGATCCACTCGATGGTCCGGGTGCTGGACGAAAAGCGTTCGGTGGAATTTTACAAACAGGCTTTCGGGCTTGAGGTTGCGGAACGCGCCGAGTTCGAAAACTTCACGCTGATCTATCTCAGCAATGCCGAGGGCGATTTCGAGCTGGAACTGACCGTCAACCGGGGTCGCGAAGTGCCCTATGCGCTGGGCGACGGTTATGGTCACCTTGCGGTCAGCGTGGCCGATGTGGATGGCGAGCATCAGCGCTTCACCGAGATCGGCCTTTCCCCCGGAAAAATCATCGAAGCCGATTATAAGGGCCAGCCTTTCGCGAAATACTTTTTCATCTGCGATCCGGATGGTTACAAGATCGAAGTGCTGCAACGCGGCAACCGGTTCAAATAAGCGCGATTATGGGAGAGACGGGCATGGCAGAGGCAGGCGTCAAACTCGAGGATAGCTGGAAACGCGTTCTTTCCGGCGAATTCGCCAGCCCCTATATGCTCAAGCTGAAGGAGTTCCTGCTTGCCGAAAAGACCGCCGGCAAGCGCATCTTTCCCAAGGGTGCGGAATATTTCCGGGCGCTGGATCTCACGCCTCTCGATGAGGTCAAGGTCGTCATTTTAGGCCAGGATCCCTATCACGGGCTCGGTCAGGCGCATGGGCTGTGCTTTTCCGTCCAGCCCGGCGTGCGCATTCCGCCCTCGCTCGTCAATATCTACAAGGAATTGCAGAGCGATCTCGGCATTCGCCCGGTGGGCCACGGCTTTCTGGAAAGCTGGGCGAAACAGGGCGTGCTTCTGCTCAACAGCGTGCTGACGGTGGAAGAATCCCGCGCCGCCTCGCATCAGGGGCAGGGCTGGGAAAGGTTCACCGACGCCGTCATCCGCGCCGTCAACGACGAATGCGACCATGTCGTCTTCCTGCTCTGGGGTTCCTATGCACAGAAGAAGGCGGCCTTCGTGGACCAGCGCAAGCATCTCGTGCTGCGCTCGCCGCATCCGTCTCCGCTTTCGGCCCATAACGGCTTTTTCGGCAATGGCCATTTTTCCAAGGCAAACGCCTTTCTCGCCTCCCATGGCCGCCAGCCGATCGACTGGCAATTGCCGGAAACGGTGGGAAGCGACAAAAACCTTCTCTAGACACTCATAAAATACCTTTACGCTTTGCGGTTGTCGGGATTAAAGATAACCGGACTGCAAAGTGAAGGATTATGCCCGTGTCTCTCCTGTCTGCCGAAACCTCCGTCTCGCTGCCCGATCCGCTGTCGATCGTCGATGCTTTCGAGGATCATTTCTCCGAGCATATGGAGATGGAACGCGAAGGTGCGACAGTGCGGTTCAAGACGGAATACGGCCATGGCAGCTTCAGCGCCGAGGGCGGCCGTTTCGCCGCAAGGGTGAGCTGCATTTCCGAACATATATTGATGTCGGTAAAGGCCATGGTGGCCGAGCATATCGTCGAGTTTTCCGGCGAGACGGGGCTGGATTTCCGCTGGAGCGGCCATGGCGCGCAACAGCGTGAGCTGCCCAATCTCTTCGTCGGCAAGGTCGCCCGCGCCTATAATCTGACGCCGCATATGCGCCGGCTGGTGGTTTCCGTCGAAAGCGGCATCGAAAGGCTGTTGACCGGCGGCATGCATGTGCGCCTGCTTCTGGTGCCGGATCAGGCCCGCGCGCCGGTCTGGCCTTATCTTGCGCCCACCGGCGCCATCGTCTGGCCGGCGGGCGACGATCTTCTCACACGGCGTGTCTACACCATCCGTTCCGGCGATATCGCCCGCGGTGAAGTCGATATCGACTTCGTCATGCATGAGGGCGACCACATGCCGGGCGCAACCTTCGGCGCGACGGCGAAGCCCGGCGATGTTCTCGGCATCATCGGCCCGAGCGGTGTTTGCCCGGAAGCCGAGCGTTATGTCTTTGCCGGTGACGAAACGGCGCTGCCGGTGATGCTGCGCATGGCGGCCGAAATGCCGGCCGGGAAAAAGCTCAGCGTCTATGCGGAAATCGACGATGAAGCCGAGCGGCAGGAGATCGTCTGCGCGGCAAATGTCGAGTGGACATGGCTTTATCGCCGCGGCAAGCCCGCCGGCACATCCGGCCTCATCGAAAAGGCGCTGCGCGACCATGGCTGGAGCGCGGATCATGACGGCCTGCACGTCTTTGTCGCCTGCGAAAAATCCGAGGCGAGGGCGGCAAAATCCTTCCTTACCGACGAGATCGCTTTCCCGAAAGCATCGCTGCGCGCCGTCGGCTACTGGACCCTGGGCGTCGCCGACGATCATTGAGCTGCCCTATCGGGCTCGTTGAACAGTCGGTTTTATCGTTCATCATTCGGGAACAATCCGTTCCCGTTGTCCTCTCTATGCCTGAGAGCGCTGTTACCCCATCTTTACGCCATGAACAGGGCAGGCCCCAACCGTGAGGCCCGCCAGGCAAAAGGGGTTTATCATGCTCAACCAGATCAAGGGCCTGCACCACGTCACGTCCGTGGCGGCGAGCGCGCGCCAGAACAACAGTTTTTTCACCGATACGCTCGGCCTGCGCCGGGTGAAGAAGACGGTCAATTTCGACGCGCCTGACGTCTATCATCTCTATTATGGCGATGAGGTCGGCACGCCCGGCTCCGTCATGACCTATTTTCCGTTCCCGCATATCGCCCGTGGCCGTCCCGGCACGGGTGAAGTGGGCACCACGCTGTTTTCCGTCCCGGCAGGATCGCTCGGCTACTGGCAGGAGCGCCTTTCGAAGGCCGGCGTGGATGGCCTGAAGGCCGACGAGGCCTTCGGCGACAAGCGCCTGCATTTTGCCGGCCCGGATGGCGACGGTTTTGCGCTGGTCGAGGTCAGGGACGACAGCCGCGCGCAATGGATCGGCAATGGCGTCGGTGCGGATCAGGCGATCCATGGTTTTCAGGGCGCCTCGCTGCGGCTTCGCGATGAAGGTGCGACCGCCGAGCTTTTGAAATTCATGGGCTATCAGGAAGTGGATCGTCAGGATGGCGTTCTGCGCCTCGGCATTCCCGGCGGCAACGGTGCCGACTTCATCGACATCGAAACCATGCCGAATATTTCTGGCGCGCGGCTGGGTGCGGGGTCCGTGCACCACATCGCCTTTGCGGTCGAAAACCGTGAAAAGCAGCTGGAGGTGCGCAAGGCGCTGATGGATACCGGCTATCAGGTGACACCGGTCATCGACCGCGATTATTTCTGGGCGATCTATTTTCGCACGCCGGGCGGCGTGCTGTTCGAAGTGGCCACCAACGAACCCGGTTTCGACCGCGACGAGGACACCGCCCATCTCGGCGAGGCGCTGAAGCTGCCGACCCAGCACGCGCATCTGCGCTCCGTGCTTGAAGAGCATCTGGAGCCGCTGGGGGACGAGAAGGCGGTTTGACCGCTCGATAGCGTTTAGCGGGACATGGCCACGTATTTCTTCTCCCCTTCGGGGAGAAGGTGGCCCGAAGGGTCGGATGAGGGGGCAACGCTCACGATAGACCGCACCCTTGCCCCCTCATCCCGCTAACGCGGACTTCTCCCCGGCGGGGAGAAGAAACAAGCCGTGTCCGTTCGTTTCATATGATTGCTCCGCTTGGCCGAAGAGACCTTGCGGAAGCCGTTGAACCTCTTCCTTTCAGAAAGGATCCTCCCATGACCAGGGACAGCTATTTCCACAAATCCCGCGCCGGCGCTGCCGGTGCACCGCTTTTCGTTTTGCTGCACGGCACCGGCGGCGATGAAAACCAGTTCTTCGATTTCGGCTCGCGCCTGCTGCCTGAGGCGACCATTCTCTCACCCGTCGGCGATGTCTCCGAACATGGCGCGGCGCGGTTTTTCAGGCGCACGGGAGAGGGCGTCTACGACATGGCCGACCTTCAACGGGCGACCGTCAAGATGGCGGACTTCATCAGGGCGAACCGGGAGCATTATCAGGCCGGTCCGATCGTCGGCCTCGGCTTTTCCAACGGCGCGAATATTCTCGCCAATGTGCTGATCGAAGAGCCCGGGCTTTTCGATGCGGCGGTGCTGATGCATCCGCTCATCCCGTTCGAACCGAAAATCTCCCCCGCCAAAGCCTCGCGCCGGGTGCTGATCACGGCCGGCGAGCGCGATCCGATCTGCCCGGTGCCGCTGACGAAGGCGCTGGAACAGAGCCTCAAGGCACAGGGCGGCACGGTGGAAACCGTGTGGCATCCGGGCGGGCATGAAATCCGCTCGGGCGAGATCGATGCGGTCAGGGGTTTTCTGGCGGCTTATAACGCTTAGCTGAATGTCTGCATTATGCCGGCTTTTAAGCCGGCATTCGCCTGTGCCGCCGCCTCAGCGATATCCGCATTGCTGCAGCTGCGCCTCGTAACGCAGCGCCATGTTGGCGGAGCGGCGGGCGGCCTTCTGGACCGCGGAATTGTTGCGCCAGCTGCCCTTCGCATAACCGGCATGGCCGGAATAATAGGCGAGGTAGAGATTATAGGGGTCGTTCAGCGAAATGCCGTTTTCGCGCCGGCTCTTGGCATGATACCAGCCGACGAAGTGGATGGCATCGGTGAAATCGGTGCGGCTTGCCGACCAGCGGCCGGTTTCACGCTGGTAAACGCTCCATGTGCCGTCCAGCGCCTGTGCATAACCATACGCGCTCGACTGGCGTGTCCAGGGAATGAAGCCGAGAAGCTTGGTGCGCGGTGGCCGCGCATAGGGGCGGAAGGCGGATTCGGTATAGATCGTCGCCATCATGACAGGCACGGGCACGCCGAATTCCCGCTCGGCCGCTTTCGCATCGCGCCGCCAATTGTTGAAGATGCCGTTCCGCTGCTCGAAAATCGCACAGGCATTGGTCACCTGCGACGGTGCGGTGGCGCAGCCGGCCAGAACGAGCATCAGAAAAACAACGGCAAATACGCCACGCATAACGGAACCCTTTCGTTCCGCTATTCTTAAATTGCTAACCATTAACGTCGGGTTTTAAGACAAGGTTAATTCAAATGCCGCCGATCGGCCGGCCGTTAACCCGCTGAAAATTCCTGTGGCCGGGATGGGGCGAGGCCGCCTTCCGGGCGCCTTCTTTCAAGAAGCGTTCATCCCCGCACGTCCACGGTCCCGCCGGCCCGGCTATACTTGGCTCATCCCGGTCATCAGGCGTGCGCGCGGCGCAAGGTGGGCGGGGCAGGCGGCCGAAACCGGGGAGTTTCCCGATGTCACGGTTGAGGCGGCCGGCATATGCCCATCCTCCAAACAGGAACCGGTTTGGCGGGCGGGTCATATGTTTCAAGCCGGGGCCGCATCGTCTGCAAACCCTGCAATACCCTTTGATACCCCCGCAGCGATGCGGCCCCTATATCGCTTCCCAACGTTGCCGCGGAATTCGCGGTGACGGTGTCGGCGCATATTCGAAAAAAAGCGTCCGCTGTACAAAAATGAAAACCGATAAAATTGTAGCAATCGGCTTAAAGCGGCTGAAAACAGTGCTGTGCCATTGTGGGATCACAGACGGGGAGCGGCCTTTGAAAGAGACGCTCCACAAAACAGAAATCGAGACCGGCACAAGCCGGCGGATCGCAAACGGGGTATGAAATGCTGAAGAAGATTATTGCTGCCGCCATCTGCGGAATTGCCGTTGCTTCCATGTCCAATCATGCCGACGCGGCTGGCGCTGCCGGTTTTGCCCGCGGTTTTGCCGCCGTCGAGAAGTCTGCGGTGACGCAGATCGGTGTTTCCGCGCCGGGCGGTTTCGACGGCTGCGTTCTTTCCGCCGGCCAATGCGTTTCCACCATCGCCGCACTGCTGACCGGTGAGCGCCGCGAGGAACTGCTGCGCGTCAACCGCGATGTGAACGCCACCATGGGCGCGCTCGACGATTATTTCTCCGGTTTTGCAACCGATGTTCCGGCAACGCCGTCGTTGAGCCTTGGCGATTGCGGTGACTGCGCCGCCATCAAGCGCACGGCCCTTGCCGGCGCTGGCTGGTCTTCCAGCGCGCTGCGCCTTGCCTTTTCGCTGAACAATGACGGATCGCTCGAAAAAGTGCTGATCGTCACCACCGACAAGGGCGATATCGTCCTTGGCAACGCCGTCTTTTCTCCGGCCGAGCGCGAAACCGCGCTCTGAGCTTTCGTTCGAGCATCGGAAAGATTTTCGATCCGATGCTCCATTCTTTCATGCCTGCCAGACTGCGCCGGTTTTCCTGACCCTGTTGGTTCAGGAAGCCGGCGATTTTTTTCGTTCCGCGACGGCAATGCCCGCCAGCGCCATGATGAGAGCGACGATCTGATAGGTGTGCAGGGTTTCGCTGAGCACAACGACGGACAGCAGGGTGCCGAAGACGGGCACGAGGTTGATGAAGAGGCCGGCGCGGTTGGCGCCGATCTGTTCAACGCCCTTGATATACAGGATCTGCGCGACGAGAGAGGCGAAAATGGCGGCATAGACCACCAGCACCCAGCCCTTCTGGTCCGGCCAGACGACGCTCTCGCGTGAGATTTCCCAGAAGATCAGCGGCACGGAGTAACGAGGGCGAAGAAGGCGGGGATGGCCATCAGCGTGCGCCAGTCGACGGCGGGTTTCCACCGCAGGATGACGGTGTAGATGGCATAGACCAGCACGGCGAGCAGCATGATCGCGTCGCCGACATTCATTTCCAGTTGCAGCAGCGAGACCGGATCGCCATGCGAGGCGAGAAGCGCCACGCCGGCAATGGTGAGGCAGAAGCCGGCGATCTGGCCGAACAGCACGCGGGTGCGGAACAGCATGAAATTCAGCACGAAGATGACCATGGGAATGCCGGCCTGGATGACGGCGGCGTTGATGGCCGAGGTGTGTTGCAGGGCCGTGTAGAGAAACACGTTGAAGGCGGTGTAACCGACGCTGCCGAGCACGAGGAAATAGGGCAGGCGTTTTTGCACCACCGGCCAGTCCTTGATGAGCTGCGGTACGGAAATGGCGAAGATGATGGCGACGGCGAAGACCCAGCGCAGGAAGGTGAAGGCCATGGGGCTGATGTGGCCGACGGCCAGCTTGCCGGCAACGGTGTTGCCGCCCCAGCAGAGCGTGGCGATGATGAGGGCGATATAGGCTTTGGAGGGCACGCTGATGTTTCGCTTCTTCACGGGGCGGGAAAACGGCTAAGGGGTGAATGGCGGTCTTGCGCCCGCGCTTGGCCCCCACGGGGCGAGATAATGCGGGAAATCCGCGCCTTGTCACGGAAAAAGCAAAATTCTCCATAAGAAACAGGGTCGCTTTCCGTAAAACAACACAGTATACATTCGCGGGTTTGGGTTTCCCATCGGGTTATCGGGCGCGCAAGCGCCATGAGCAGGAAAGCAAGAAATGACGAATGTTGTGGTGGTCGGCTCGCAGTGGGGCGACGAAGGCAAAGGCAAGATTGTCGACTGGCTGTCCGAGCGGGCAGATGTCGTCGTGCGGTATCAGGGCGGCCATAATGCCGGCCATACGCTTGTCATCGATGGCATCAGCTACAAGCTTTCGCTTCTGCCGTCCGGCGTTGTGCGTCCCGGCAAGCTCGCCGTCATCGGCAATGGCGTCGTGGTCGATCCGCATGCGCTGATCGCCGAAATCGGCCGTCTGGAAGCGCAGGGTGTGAAGGTTACCCCGGAAAACCTGCGTATCGCCGACAATGCCACCCTCATTCTTTCGCTGCACCGCGAGCTGGACGGCATGCGCGAAGACGCGGCCTCGAACAGCGGCACCAAGATCGGCACCACCCGCCGCGGCATCGGCCCGGCCTATGAAGACAAGGTTGGCCGTCGCGCCATCCGCGTCATGGATCTCGCCGACATGGAGGCGCTTTCCGCCAAGGTCGATCGTATTCTGACGCATCACAATGCGCTTCGCCGCGGTTTCGGTGCAACCGAAGTCTCGCACGAGACGATCATGGAAGAGCTGGGCTCGATTGCCGAGCGCATCCTGCCCTTCAGCGAAACCGTCTGGCTGCTGCTCGACAAGAAGCGCCGCGCCGGTGCGCGCATCCTGTTCGAAGGCGCTCAGGGCTCGCTGCTCGATATCGACCATGGCACATACCCCTATGTGACCTCTTCGAACACGGTTGCCGGCCAGGCCGCCGCCGGTTCGGGCATGGGTCCGGGTTCGCTGGGTTATATTCTCGGCATCACCAAGGCTTACACCACCCGCGTCGGCGAAGGTCCGTTCCCGACCGAGCTGAATGACGAGATCGGCCAGTTCCTCGGCGAAAAGGGTCATGAATTCGGCACCGTCACCGGCCGCAAGCGCCGCTGCGGCTGGTTCGACGCCGCACTGGTGCGCCAGTCGGTCGCCACCAATGGTATTACCGGCATCGCGCTCACCAAGCTTGATGTTCTGGATGGTCTCGACGAGCTGAAAATCTGCGTCGGCTACAAGCTGGACGGGCAGGAAATCGACCATCTTCCGGCAAGCCAGGGCGCGCAGGCGCGCGTCGAGCCGATCTACGTCACGCTGGAAGGCTGGAAGGAATCTACCGTCGGTGCCCGAAAATGGGCGGATTTGCCTGCTCAGGCAATCAAATATGTCCGTCAGGTCGAGGAATTGATCGGGGCGCCTGTCGCACTTCTGTCGACAAGTCCGGAGCGTGACGACACCATACTTGTGACTGATCCGTTTGAGGATTAATGTCCTCGGCGATCTAGATTCATAAACCATATCGGGCCGGTACGTCGCCGGTCACGACGAGAAAGTGCTTATGGCGGATTTTGTAGCAGTCATTCGCAAGGCCGTGGATGGCTTGGCGAACAATACTCCCGAAAACCGGGCGAAGGTTTACGACAAGGCGCGCAGTGCGGTTGTGCGCCAACTCGAGAATATGAAGCCACGTCCGCCGGAAGAATTGTTGCGCCGGCAGATCGCCAAGCTGGACGCCGCCATAGCCGAGGTGGACAGCGAATATGCCGAGGCGCTTCCGGCGCTGGAGGATGATGACGCTGTCTCTCCCGCTGCGGAAGAGACGGCGGCATCCTATTACCAGCAGGATGCTGCCGACGAAGACGAGGCCCGCGCCGCCGAGCCGGCAGAGGATGCCGACCGGGAAGAGGCGCGGCACGAGCCGGCCTACGAAGAGCCGGCATCCGCTGAACCTGCGCAATCGGAGCCGGCTTACGAAGAAGCGGTCGAAGAGGAAGAGCCCCGGCACGCTGACACCGCTGCCGATGAGGAGCCGCATCACGGCGACCGCGAGCCGGAAGAGCTTTATGATGCGCCGGAAACGGTTCATGCCGCTCCCGCCCCGGCGCACGCTTCCGACGAAGCCGTCGGCACCTATTTCACACGGACGGATGAAGAGCCGGCTCATCAGCCGGAGCCTGAAACGGCGCTCGGCGCTGCTGATGATTCCGTTCCCTCCCATTGGGCGCAGCCGGTGGATGAGGATGACTGGCGCAAGCTCGACGAAGCGCAGGACGACGATGCGCGTCCGGCCGCCGAGGAATATGAAGAGGTTCGCAACGAGACCGACGAACGTCCGCTCGTTGCCGGTTATGCCGCTCAGCATTACCAGGAGCCGGAAGTAAGTTTCGAGCCCGCCCCTTACGAAAAGGATGAGCGGCGCGAGACGGACGACCATTTCGGCCCCGCCGCCGTGGAGCATGCTCCGGCGTTTGGCGGCCGGCACGATTTTGACGACCATCGGCAGCCGGAAGAGCAGGCTCCGAAAAAGGCGGCCGTGGTCGAGGATTTCTCGTCCTATTTCCAGGATGCGGATATTGCCATTCCCGCCAAGGAAGCGCCGGCGCTGCCGCGCGCGGATAACGATCTCTTCGGCGATCAGGCAGCTGCAAAGGACAACAAGGAACGCACGCCCTGGGACGATCTGGACGAGCTGATCGGTTATGACGGCGCGTCGTCCTCCACCCGTCAGGCTTCGGGCGAAACGAATGGCGTGGGCGCTGCCGCCGCAACGCCTGCCTATATGGTCAAGAAGAAGCCGCGCCGCAATTATGCGTCGCTGGTTCTGGCCCTCGTCGGCGTGGCGCTGCTTGCCGGCGGCGGTTATGCCGTGTGGATGAACCGCGATGCGCTGAACGATATGGTCGGCGGGCTGGTCAGTTCCGCACAGAACGGCGGCACCAGCCAGACGGCTTCGAACGGCACGGGTGAGGCGCAGACCTCGACACCGCCGGCGACCCAGCAGCCGCCCGCCACGGGGCAGCAGCCGACAACCCCGACCAACCATCAGACCCCGACCCATGGCGATGACGGCTCCGTCACCGGCACCAAGTTCACCCAGCGGCTTCTGGCCGACGGCACCGAGCGTGACGAGGGACCTGCCGCCGGTGCGAACGGCCAGCCGGTCACCGCCGAAGGCCAGTCGGTCTATGAGCAGAATGTCGCGCCGCCGCCTGCGGGCGAGGCTCCGGCCAATAATGCCGTTGCGCCCGCCGGAACGCCTGCCGGCACGCCGCCGGCGCAGCAGCCTGCCGCCGCCGCCGGCGACCGCATGTTCCTTTATGAGGAAGTGCTGGGCCAGACGGTGCCGACCGCCATTCAGGGCAGCGTTTCCTGGTCGCTGCAGCAGGAAAACGACGGTGAGGGCAAACCTTCTCCGACCGTGCAGGGCCAGATCACCGTTCCCGGCCGTGGCCTCAGCGCGCTGATCACCTTCAAGCGCAATACCGATCCGTCGCTGCCGGCCAGCCATCTGATCGAGATCGTCTTCTCGGTTTCGCCCGGCTTCGAAGGCGGCGCTATCGACAGCGTCCAGCGCATCGCGATGAAGAGCACCGAGCAGGATCGCGGCAACGCGCTGATCGCGGTTCCGGCCAAGATCACCGACGATTTCCACATGATCGCGCTCAACGACTTCCCGGATGCGATGAAGACCAATCTGGAGCTTCTGAAGAGCCGCAACTGGATCGACATTCCGGTGTCCTACCGCAACGGTCGGCGTGCGCTGCTGACCCTGCAAAAGGGCAATGACGGCATCGCCGCCTTCGACAAGGCGCTCAGCGAATGGGCGGCGGCAACGCCGGCGACCGGACAGTGATGGTTAGGGGGCGTTCCACCGATAGCTCGCCCCCTCATCGCCTCGCTGCGCTCCGGCACTTCTCCCCGGCGGGGAGAAGAATTTGCCGCGCCCTATCGACCCATAAAAAGCCTTACCCGAAGTCTCATACGGAACGAGACGGTTCCCCAGCTTCTTCTCCCCGCCGGGGAGAAGTGCCGGAGCGTAGCGAGGCGATGAGGGGGCAACGCCTGCTGTTTTGCGCAGCTGCGCTGCTCCCTCAAAGAAAAACCCGCAGACCTTGCGATCTGCGGGCTCAACGAGCGGATAGCTCAATCCAGAACTAAGACGGCCACTTCGGCCTTAAGCATCCACCACACGCAGCGCACGAGCAGCTTCCAGCGCTTCCTTCTGCACCGCTTCCTGCACCTTCTCGAAGGCGCGAACCTCGATCTGGCGCACGCGTTCGCGGCTGATGTCGAACTCGGAGGAGAGTTCCTCCAGCGTCACCGGGTCTTCGGCAAGCCGGCGGGCTTCGAAGATGCGGCGTTCGCGGTCGTTCAGCACGCCCATGGCTTTTGCCAGCATTCGGCGGCGGGTTTCCAGTTCGTCCTGTTCGATCAGCACGTCTTCCTGGCTGTCATGGTCGTCCACCAGCCAGTCCTGCCATTGGCCGGACTCGCCTTCCGACGCCTTGATCGGCGCATTCAGCGATGCGTCGCCATGCAGACGGCGGTTCATCGAGATGACTTCTTCTTCCGACACCTGAAGCTTCGTCGCGATTTCCTTGACGTGCTCCGGCTTCAGATCGCCATCGTCGATTGCCTGGATGCGGCCTTTCAGCCGGCGCAGGTTGAAGAACAGACGTTTCTGGTTGGCGGTCGTGCCCATCTTCACCAGCGACCAGGAGCGCAGGATGTATTCCTGGATCGAGGCCTTGATCCACCACATGGCGTAGGTGGCCAGGCGGAAACCGCGCTCCGGATCGAACTTCTTCACCGCCTGCATCAGGCCGACATTGCCTTCGGAGACGACTTCGCCGATCGGCAGGCCGTAACCGCGGTAACCCATGGCGATCTTGGCGACGAGACGCAGGTGGCTGGTGACGAGTTTATGCGCGGCGTCGCGGTCGCCATGCTCGGCATAACGCTTGCCAAGCATGTATTCTTCCTGCGGCTCCAGCATCGGAAATTTACGGATTTCGTCGAGATATCTATTGAGACCGGCTTCGCCGGCTGTAATCGTAGGCAAACTATTGCGGGCCATAAAGCACCCCCTTATCTATGGTCTGGAACGGCACCCTCTTTGATCGGCGACTGACCCGCCGGAGGCACACCGTAAGCTGCGGGTCGTTACCGACCCCGCACGAACCCATGTGACAGATATGTACGCGCCCGCTGCGTTTCAAGCGAACGCTGCGTTCACACATGCGTTATGTTCCAGTGACACCTTCTTTGACCTGTTTAACTTTCGAACGGTAGATTCGTTCCGAAAAACCGCCAAGGCCGGAGCGCACCATCAGCTCATACATCACCCGCCGGCGCATGGGATTGTGCAGGCGCACAACCTTGGAGCCGAGGAACTGCGTCTCCACATGGGCAAGCGCCTGCAGATCGGGATCGGCGGCAATCGCGCCCGCATAGGTCGCGTGAAATTCCCGGCGGCAGACATAGGTTTTGTATTTCGTCATGCCGAAGCAGACGAGGCTGTGGCCATGGGTGCGCAGGAAATCGGCGACGCCCACCGTCACTTCCGGCCAGGCGGGATTGAAGGTGTCGTCGAAGACGATGACGCCATGCGGTGCGATCACCTCCATCGCCAGTTTCGCATCGGCCAGCACGTGGTGCAGGTTGTGGCCGCCATCGATGCTGAAGAAGCGCGCGGGGCCGATGCGGGAGGTGATGTCGGCGGGCGCCAGCTGCGTGCTGTCGCCCCTGATGATCAGGTCTTCATCCATGGCGAAACCCAGCCGTCGGCCGTTTTCCATCAGCCGTTCATATTGGTCGAGGCTGCCATCTTCGGGCGGATCGAGATCGAAGAGATCGACGCCCAGCACCTTTTCCTGCTTCCCGGCGAATTTACGCAGCAGGAAATAGGAGCGGCCGTAATAAACGCCGATTTCCGCCATGCCGCCATGGAGGCCGCTTTTCGTCTGGGCCTGCAACAGCGCCTTGAAGACGAGCGCATCGGGCGGGTCGATATAGCCTTCGACGCTGCGCAACTCCTGAAAGATAAACCGGCGGTCTTCGATATTCATGCGATAGATCCCGTCATCATGCCGGTTCCGTTCGGGGGCGGATCGAACGAATGGCGTCCCTGCGGTTTTATTTGGCAGGCTTGAAATCGCCACGGTTCAATGGCGGCGATTTCAGGCTTTGCGGGGCCGAGGAGGTGCGACGATTGAAGCGAAATTGGGGCGGTCTATAAAAAGGACCGACTGCGGAATATCGCTATCCGCTAATCTTTTTTTATTATCCGGGGCTTCCGGCGAAATGCATGGCGCAGTTTTTTTGACCGCGCCATGCAGGTTTTCAGCCACGCAATGCGGCGGTCAGCGCTTCCATGTCATCCGGCAGGTCGGTTTCGAATTCCATTACCTCGCCGGTGCGCGGATGTTCGAAAGCGAGCAGATAGGCATGCAGGGCCTGGCGCGGAAAGCCGCGAACGGTGCTCTTTGCCGGTTCTTCGAGAAGGTTCGCCTTGGTGCGAAAGGCCGCGCCATATTCGGGATCGCCGATCAGCGGATGGCCGATATGGGCCATGTGAACGCGGATCTGGTGGGTGCGGCCGGTTTCCAGTCGGCATTCCACCATGGAGGCGAGGCAGGTGGCGTCCGGCCGCTCATGGTAACGTTCCATCACCTCGTAATGGGTGATCGCCTCGCGGGCATCGTCCGAATCCTCGTGCTTGACGGCGCGTTTGGTGCGGTCGGCGCTGCGGCCGAGTGCGGCGTCGATGGTGCCGCGCAGGGTGCGCGGGCGGCCCCAGACGACGGCCTTGTAGGCGCGCTCCAGCGGCCCGGTGCGGCCATGGTCGGCAAATTGCGCGGCGAGATGGCGGTGGGCATTGTCGTTCTTCGCCACGACCATGACGCCGGAGGTTTCCTTGTCCAGCCGGTGCACGATGCCCGGTCGCCTGACGCCGCCAATGCCGGAGAGGCTGTCGCCGCAATGGTGGATGAGGGCGTTGACCAGCGTGCCGGTCCAGTTGCCGGCGCCCGGATGCACGACGAGACCGGCGGGCTTGATGAGCACGATCAGGTCTTCATCCTCATATTCCACGTCGAGCGGAATGTCCTCGCCCTTGGGTTCAGGGTCTTCCGGCTCGGGCATGACGATTTCGATGCGGTCCTTGGGATGCACCTTCTTTTTCGGCTCCGTCACCGGCTGGCCGTTGATGGAGACCGCGCCCTGCTCGATCAGTGCTTTCAAGCGGCTGCGGGAGAAGTCGCCGCCCACTTCGCCTGCCAGCCAGGAATCGAGGCGGCCTTCGGCGTTTTCCCCGGCAATCAGGACTTTCCTTGCGTCTCCGCCTTGTTTAAAGGGGTCGTTCATTCTTATTTTTCCGATCCATCAGCATTTCAGGGAACCCGATGACGCAGATCGAGCAAGACGAACAGGAAGACAAGCCGCTTGATCCGGCCATGGAAAAAGTTCGCCGCAAGATGATCCGTTTGCAGATCGTGTCGGGCTCCGTGATGTTTATCAGCCTTATGGCCGTCTTCGGTGCGGTTGTCTACAAGGCGATGGGGCCGTCGAAGGCGGTTCAGACGCAGAGCGAAGCGCCGAACCTCGCCGTTCCCACCGGTAACGGACCGCTTGCCGTCACCGCCAGCCTGCCGCAGGGCTTCGTCATCGATAATGTCAGCTATTCCGGCGGCGACATGCTATTTTACGGGCGGCTCGCCAATGGCACCCGCAAGGCGCTGGTCTTCAACGTCGCGGCCGGCCGGTTCCTTGCCGATGTGACGGTCGATGGCCAGTGAGGCCAATAAGCTGCTGGACGGGCGGGCGCTGATACCGGTCGAGGACCCGGCCGATCCGCGCATCGCCGCCTTTCGCGATATTCGCGAGCGCGACCTGACCGGGCGTCAGGGCCGTTTCATTGCCGAAGGAACGGTGGTGCTGCGCATGCTGGCCGCCGCCCATAAAGCGGGCGGCGCCTTTGCGGCCGAGAGTATCCTCATCCTCAGAAACCGGCTTTCCGGCGTCGCGGATATCCTTGCCGATTTCCCGCCGGATGTGCCGGTTTATGTGGCTGAAGCGCCGGTGCTGGATGGCATTGTCGGTTTTCACCTGCATCGCGGCATTCTGGCGCTCGGGCGGCGGGTTCAGGATCGCGGACTGGAAGAGATGACGGCGGCACTTCCCGCCTCGTCGCTGGTGCTTGTCGGCTGCGGCATTTCCAATCACGACAATCTGGGTGCGATGTTCCGCAATGCGGCGGCGTTTTATGCCGATGCGGTGTTGCTGGACGAGACGTGCTGCGATCCGCTTTATCGCAAGGCGCTGCGCGTTTCCGTCGGCTCGGTGCTTTCGGTTCCCTGGCATCGCGGCGGCGGGGCGGTGGAGATGCTGGAGCGGCTCTCCGAGGCCGGTTTTGCGATCTGGAGCCTTTCGCCGGGTGGCGAGACCGAGATCCGCGATATTCCCCTATCCGAGCGCATGGCGCTGGTGATCGGCACAGAAGGCGAGGGGCTGCCGCAATCGGTGCTCTCGCGGTTTCATACGGCGCGGATTGCGCAGTCGCCGCAGCTGGATAGCTTGAATGCGGGGACGGCTTCGGGGCTGGCGCTTTATCAGATGGCGGGGGTTATGGGGCGGGTGTGATGCCGAAGCGTATGCGGCTTCACCCCCCTCTGTCCTGCCGGACATCTCCCCCTCAAGGGGGGAGATCAGCTGGGAGCTAACGCTCGCTCATTCGTAACGTTAGAGTTGGGCTGAAGAGTGCCGCATATCGATCTCCCCCCTTGAGGGGGAGATGCCCGGCAGGGCAGAGGGGGGTAAGCCGCACACTCAACGCGGGGTACAACCACACCCACCGAGGACCTAATGTTCCCGCTTCTCCATCACCACCTTCGCCCGCTTCGCAAGGCTCTCCCGCCCCGATGAGCCGGAGGCCTTGGCGAGCAGCGCCGGAATGGGCGATTTCTCGCCCTCCTGCGCGGCGGTGAGCGCGATCATCTCGGCGGCGATCCTTGCGATTTCGCGGCGGATGGGTTCGTCATTGCCGGTGCCGCGCACGTTCAGCAGGCGTTCGGTGAGCGCGGTGCCCTGATTGCGGATATCCTCGATTTCCTGCTCCAGACCTTCCGACGCCGCTGGCTCCGTCACGACCGGGGGGGCTGGCTCCTCTGCGGCCATCGCCGGTGCCGCCTCTTCTTCGGCGGTGGGTGCGGTTTCAGGCGCGGCGGCTGGGGCAGGGGCCGCCGGTTGCGATGGGCTAACCGTTTTCTCGACCGGCACGGCCGGGTTCGGCAGGCGGATGATCATGTCGTTGGCGCGGCCGCCGGTTGCGGCAAGCTGTTCCTTGAGGCGGGCGACTTCCTGGTTGCGCAGCGTCAGCATCGTGTCGAGATCGGCATTTTTCGCCATGACGGTGGCGACCTGTTCCTCAAGCCGTGTGACCTTGCGGCTTTCGCGCGCAACCGCCGTCATCGCCTCCTTGTTGCGGGCTGCCACATCCTGCAATTCGCGGGTCGCAGTCTCGCCTTCCTTGCGGAAACGCGTGGCGCTCTGCTTGGCCTGCTCGGCTTCCAGATCGCGGGTGGCGGCGAGGATTTTCGAATCATCCAGCTCGCGCGTCAGATTGGTGAGGCGGGCGGTGAGATCGGACATCTGGCCGGCGCGCTCGTTGGCGGCCTGCTCCTGTTGTGTAAGGTTCGCCTGTACGGCGCCGGCGTGTTCTTCGGCGGCATCGAGGGCCGCGCGCAATTCGCCGATTTCCAGCGTCAGCTCCTCGATTTTCAGGGAGAAGCTGCGGTTCTGCTCGCCCAGCCGATAGGCATCGCTGGAGGCGGCCTCGTTGGCGAGACGCAGCGAGGTGTTCTTTTCCCGTTCCGTATCCAGTTCCTGGCGGACCTTGGCGTTTTCGGCGGCGTAGAGCGCACGCGCCATGTCCTTCTGGGCGCGCACTTCCTGCGGGCTGATGGGCATCGTCGCGCGTATGCGGTTTTCCGTATAGGCGACGATGCGGCGGTGGATCGCGGGTGCGATCAACAGGGCCAGCAGGGTTGCGGTGAGAAAACCCAATCCGAAGAGAATGGCATATTCGATCACGCGGGACAGTCTCCGAAACTCAGATACGCGCGCATTCGGAAAGAGGGGCGCGAAAGCACGTTACGCTATTATTGCAACCGTGGGGAGGGGGCTCCCGGCAATTGCACAGGCGGTGCCGGCGCCACTTGTTTCTTCTCCCCGCGGGGGAGAAGTCCGCGGCAGCGGGATGAGGGGGCAAGGGTGGTGAGATACAGCAACGTTGCCCCCTCATCCGGCCCTTCGGGCCACCTTCTCCCCGCCGGGGAGAAGAAAGACGCGGCACCCTCGCATAATCAGAAGGGGTTCCAGGTCGGCTGCTGGGTGAGCTTCAGGTAACCGACATTGATGCCAAGGCGCGCGCCGATGCCGGTGCGGATGGGGGCAAGGGTCACGTCGCTGCTCTTCAGATAGGTCATGCCGACGCCGGCGACGATGAAGGCGGAGCCGCTCACACCGCCGTAACGGCGGTAAAGCGCATCGACGGAGGGCAGGTTGTAGACCAGCATCATGGCGCGGGTGCCCTGGCCGCCGTAATCGAGGCCGAGCGACGGGCCCTGCCAGAAGACCGGGTGCTGGCCGGCATTCTTGGTGTAAAGCGTGCCTTCGCCATAGGTGAGGCCCGCGACGAAGGCGCCGGAGCCTTCCTGGCCTAGAATGTAACCGTTTGGAAGACCGTATTGCTGGAAGGCGCGCTCCACCACCTTGGCAAGGCCGCCGGTGGTTTCACCGAAGAATCCGTGGCCTGCATCCACGACTTCCTGGAAAGAATATTGATCGCTGTTCTGGGCCGCGGCCGGTGCGACCCATATCAGTAGGCTCGCAAGGAGCGCGACAATCTTTCCCAGTCCGAGGCGTGCAATGGTGCGGGTTTTCGTAAGGCGCATCGTCATGTCCGTCCGTCTGTTTCGTTAGCGCATCGGTTCGAAAATCCGAATCGGTTTTCGAAAGGGCCGATGCGCAGAGTCAAAGTTCTACAGCATGTTTCGCGCATCCTTGCGGATACACGGGGCTCCAGTGTGGCCTGTTAAGGCATTTGGCATTTTGAAACCATCCTATTAACAATCGGTTTACCAAATATGGTGTCATTATGGCTTAACAATTTCCACACCGTCCGCGCCTCCCTTGCGCAGGAGAGAATTTTATGACCAGCAAACTCAATATCACGCTGTCCGGTCCCGATCTGGCGGCTCTTCTGTGCAGCCGTGTGTGCCATGACGTTATTTCTCCTGTCGGCGCCATCAATAACGGCCTCGAACTCCTGGACGAGGGCGGCACGGATGACGATGCGCTCGATCTCATCCGCACGTCAGCCCTTAACGCATCCGTGCGGCTGAAGTTCGCCCGCCTTGCTTTCGGTGCTTCCGGCTCCGCCGGCGCGTCCATCGACACCGGCGAGGCCGAAAAAGCCGCCCAGGATTTCGCCGCCGCCGAAAAGAAGGCGGAGGTGAGCTGGAACGGCCCGCGCGCCATCGTTGCGAAGAATCGTGTCAAACTTCTGCTCAACCTCTTCCTCGTGGCTTATGGCGCCATTCCGCGCGGCGGTAATGTGGATGTGCTGCTGGAAAGCCCCGACGGCGACGCCAGGTTCGAAATCACCGTCAAGGGTCGGATGATGCGCGTGCCGGCCAAGTTCGTGGAAATTTACGAGGGCAGGCTGGAAGAGGCGGTCGACGCCCATTCCGTTCAGCCCTATTACACGCTGCTTCTGGCCGAGGAGGCCAATATGGCGGTGGAATACAAGGTGCATGACGACCGCATCGTGTTTACCGCCAAGACGGTTGCCGAGTGACCGTTCAATCGCCGATCTGAATTTGTGAAGGGCCGGGCCCGCGTCTACCGACGCGCCGGCCTTTTTCGTTTGGGGAGCATGTTCATGACACGTCTGACAACCGCTCGCCTTGTCCTGCGGCCGCATGCAATCGCGGATGAAGCGCTTTATCGCGCCTTCTGGGGCGCGGATGTTCCGCAGATCGAAGGGGTCGTATCGATTGCGCCGCTGGACCCGGAACTCGCCTTCGCCCGGCTTTTGCGTTTTCTGGGCCATTGGTCCGCTTTCGGCTTCGGCCCCTTTGTGGTGGAAGAGCTGGCCACGGGGCGCATCGTGGGCGAGGTGGGTTTTGCCCATATGCGCCGTGGCAACGGTGAGGATTTCGATGGCGTGCCCGAGGCGATGTGGAAAATCGACGGGGCGCTGGTGGGCAAGGGTGTCGCGACCGAGGCGGTGGAGGCGGCGCTGCGATGGTTCGATGATCGTGGGATTTCGCAGCGGACCGTCTGCATGATCAATCCGCTCAACAGCCCGTCGCTGGCCATAGCCGCCCGATTCGGCTTCCGGCCATTTCGCGATACGGCGTTCCGCGACAGCCCCGTTCGGCTTTTCGAGCGGATCGCGGATATCTAGAGCATTTCTGAGTAAGAGTGCGACGCGGCTTTCTCAAGCGCCCGGTGTTGCTGTCTCGAATCGCGTTTCAGGACGACCTGAAACCTGTTTGAGGTCTCGGCGGGCGGCGGATTGAACCAGGAGTTGGTCATATCAACTCCGGAGCATCCCATGCGCTATCTTCTTCTGGCGGCCATCGTCATTTTTTCCACTGTCCAGTCCGCAATGGCGGAAAGCGGCATCGGTTTTAAACAGGTCGAATTGCCGGATGAGGCCGGTTCGAGAACGCTAGCCGTTTCATTGTGGTACCCGGCCGCGCCGTCGGGCAAAAGCGAGATCGTCGGCGAAAATGCCGCCTTTTACGGCCTTGAGGTTCAACCGGGTGCTTCCCTTCTTGACGGTTCACGTCCTCTCATATTGCTGTCGCACGGTTTCGGCGGAAGCTGGCGCAATCTGAACTGGATTGCCGGTGAGCTTGTGCGGGAAGGTTATGTCGTGGCCGCCCCGGATCACGGCGGCGAATCGTTCACCGAAGAAAATGCGACCGAGATCGTTCCATTGTGGGAACGGCCGCGCGACATCAGCAGAACGCTGACCGCATTGCTCGGCGATGACCGATTCGCCGGCAGGATCGACGCGACGCGCATCGCCGTAATCGGCCATTCCCTCGGCGGCTGGACCGCAATGGAGCTGGTTGGCGCGCGATACAGCGCCGATCTTGCCCTGAAGGATTGTCGCGGGGAGACGCGCCCGCCGCAATGCAAGGCTCCGCGGCTGCTCGCCAAAGTCGGGGTTGTCGGTGACGGCAGAGCCGATCCGCGTCTTTCGATGGATTTGAAGGATACCCGCATCCGCGCCGCCATCGCGCTGGATCTCGGGCCGGCCGCCGGTTTCCTGCCGGAGACGCTGCAAGCCGTCGGCGTGCCGGTTCTGGTTCTGGCCGCGGGTGTGGAAACACCAGAGATCGCCGCCATCAAGGCCGATTCCGACTATATTGCCCGGCATCTGCCAAAGGCGACGACCGTTTATCGGGAAATACCGGATGCCAGCCATTTCAGCTTCATGCAGATTTGCAGGCCGAACGGCGAAAAGATCGTGGAGGAGCTTTCACCGGGCGAAGGTTTCGTCTGCCGGGATGGCGGCGGCAGGGACCGCGCGGCCATCCATGCGCAGATCGCGGAGGCGATCCTCGGCTTTCTGAAAGCGGAAATGCGCTAAGTCGGGTTTTCCGGACGCCTCGTGGCCGGATGGTCCTGAGGCTTCCCTTTTTTCAAACGGCACTTACCGGATGGTGCCGATAAACGAGATCTTCGGGATCGGAACGGGGCGCTGCCGGGTCGAGCCTGCCGCCGATTCGTTCGGCGACGGCCGCGGATTTGCGGTTCTGCGGCGAGACGTAGCTGACAAGCGTGGGCAGGTTCAGGGTCTTGAAGGCCCAGTCGCGCAGCGCCGAGGCGGCTTCCGCCGCATAGCCGCGCCCTTCATGGCCGTCGTAAAGCAGCCAGCCCAGTTCCTTTTCCGGAAACAGCGGGCCGTGATTGATGCCGACCTGGCCGACACATTGTCCCGTTTCGCCAAGCTCGATCATCAGCGCGCCATGGCCGAAAAAGTACCAGTTGGCCTGATCGTGGCAGAACACGCCCCATGTTTTCCAGAGATCGTACGGTCCGCCGACACCGACGGGAGCGTGGCGACGCCATGAAGTCCCGATAGGCGGGAAAGTCTGTGATCATCAGCGGGCGCAGCGTCAGGCGTTCGGTCCTGATGGTGGGGATGGTGTGATTCATCTGCCGTCGTCCTTTGGCGATGTGTGGCTAGGTTTTTCTCCCCCTCATTCCTGTGCTTGTCACAGGAATCCAGTCGACGCGCGTCTGCGCGGCGGGAGAGTCCTTTCAGCCCAAGGACTTGGGCTGGCTGGATTCCTGTGACAAGCACAGGAATGAGGGAGAGAAAATCGCAACAAAAAACCCGCCGTTTCCAGCGGGTCTTTTAAAAACTGTCCTGTTCCGGAATGGATCAGGCGGTTTCGAGGAATTCCGTCGCGCCATCCGGCTCGCGCAGAACATAGCCGCGGCCCCAGACGGTTTCGATGTAGTTTGCGCCGCCAGCGGCGTTTGCGAGCTTCTTGCGCAGCTTGCAGATGAAGACGTCGATGATCTTCAGTTCCGGTTCGTCCATGCCGCCATAGAGGTGGTTCAGGAACATTTCCTTGGTCAGCGTCGTGCCCTTGCGCAGCGAAAGCAGCTCGAGCATCTGATATTCCTTGCCGGTCAGGTGAACGCGCTGGCCGCCCACTTCAACCGTCTTGGCATCGAGATTGACGATCAGCTCGCCAGTGGCGATGACCGACTGTGCATGGCCCTTGGAACGGCGGACGATGGCGTGAATGCGGGCAACAAGCTCGTCCTTGTGGAACGGCTTCGTCATGTAATCGTCTGCGCCGAAGCCGAGGCCGCGAACCTTGTCCTCGATGCCGGCCATGCCGGACAGGATGAGGATCGGCGTCTTGACCTTGGAGAGGCGAAGCGTTCTCAGAACCTCGTAACCCGACATGTCGGGCAGGTTGAGGTCGAGAAGAATAATGTCGTAATCATAGAGCTTGCCGAGGTCCACGCCTTCCTCACCGAGGTCGGTCGTGTAGACGTTAAAGCTCTCCGACTTGAGCATCAGTTCAATGCTCTGCGCTGTCGCGCTGTCGTCTTCAATAAGTAGAACCCGCATAATTATCCCCTTTGCCGCCCGCGAACCGGTAAATCATTGCCTCGCGCGATGCGGATCCAGACGTTGCCTGATTTGCAGGCTGCCACCAAATGGTTAACAAATTCTAATTGCCTTTGGCAAGGTGTATCGAATTTATTAAGCAAAGTAGGCATTTCGCTGTTTTTGCACGTGAATCCACCATCGCCAAAATTGAAGCTTAACGTGAGGAAATCCCGTTAAGTGATTCAATCGACTCTTACATCGTCGGGTCCATTTTTTTGGACCTGGCATTTACCGACCCTTAAATGATCGTCGTTATCATTAACGATGCCCGTAAACGAAAGGTTAACGACGGCGGTTTTTTATTAACGTCGGGTAACTTTTGGGAATCATTCCGGGACAGGGGTCAACCCTTACGGAAAAACGGGCGGGTTAAACGGGCCGATCAGGGTGGCATAGTGCCTTTTTGATCCGGGTCTCGCTATCCATGGAGTATTGCGTATGAAGTCGCGTGACAGCCTGGTTCGCCTGAAGGAATTTCAGGTCAATGAAAAACGCCGGCAGCTTAACCAGCTGCAGCAGATGATGTCCGAGTTCGAGCGGATGGCAAAGGAACTGGTGCATCAGATATCTCTGGAAGAGAGCAAGTCGGGCATTACCGATCCGACGCATTTCGCCTATCCGACCTTCGCCAAGGCCGCGCGCCAGCGGGCGGATAATCTTCAGGTCTCGATCCGTGAGCTGAAGGCCCAGCAGGAAGCGGCCGAAGCTTCGCTGGAAGAAGTGCAGGCCGAATATGAAAAGGCCGCCGCACTGGAAAACCGCGACGGAGCCATCCGCGCCCGCGCCTGACCTATAGGCGCAGGAATTTACGAAGATCGTCCTCATTGACGGCTGCCGGTGGATCAGGAGGCGGCTTTCAATGACGGGACGCCATGCTTTTTTCGAAAGGCCGCTCCTTCAGGGCGGCCTTTTGTTTTGCCGCGTCGCCGGTGTTTCCCGCCGGGACGGTCAGGCCTGATTTCGATTGTCCGGAGGTGGGGAAAGGCGTATTTTACGGGGGTTCCGACCGTGAGCCGGAGGCTTTTACGCGCACGCGCCCCGTGCGGGTGCGGGCGGCACTTGCAGGGAGGAAAAAATGGCCCGCCAATATATCGATTGCCGCGAATTCCCCAGTGACAGCAGATGCACCGTCGCCATCTCCGCCGATTCTCCGGAGGAACTTATGGAAGCGGCCGTGCAACACGCCGTGGCCGTGCATGGCGCAAAGGATACGCTTGAATTCCGTGAAGAAGTCCGCCGGAGCATGCATGCCGGGACGCCGCCGTTGAAGGTGGCGTGACGCGGCGGATCGACGCCCTTTTGTATGAATACCGCGATATTTGGAACGGTTGTGAGGGATTGAGCGTAAGCCGCTTGTTTCTTCTCCCCGCCGGGGAGAAGGTCGCGGCAGCGGGATGAGGGGGCAAGTTCTCGATTTATCGCCAATGTCGCCCCCTCATCCGACCCTTCGGGCCACCTTCTTCCCGGCGGGGAGAAGAAATATGCCGCGACGCTTGCGATTATTCTGCCCTCAGACAGAAGATAAAGCGTCCTTACCCCTGAATAACATCCGCCCATTCGGCATGGCGCAACGTCTGGGCCTTGAAGAACGGGCAGAGCGGAATGATTTTCCAGCCGCCCTTGCGGGCTTCATCGATTGCATGGGCGGCAAGCGCCTGGCCGACGCCTTTGCCGCGTAGCGCATCGGGCACGCCGGTATGGTCGATGATGATGAGGGAAGGGGAGGTGCGCGAATAGGTCATCTCCGCCTTATGGCCGTCGATGGTCGCGGAATATTCGCCGTGCGATCCGGTTTCGGTTGTCTTGATGTCCATGATGAGCGCCTTCCGCATTGCTGTTCGTTGTCGCCACTGTAACGGCTTCAGCCTGAATTGAAACAGCGGGATAGCGAACGCAGCGGACACAAACCGGCGACAATCGCCGGCTTTGTGGGGCAGTTCTCAGGGGGAAATCCGAAATCAAACCGAAAACCCCGTCGAGGATCCGGCGGGGCGTTCTGGACATTCGGTCTGGGCGCGTTTTCGCGCCGGCGCACTGTTTTAGTGGCGATATTGCTGAATGCGCGTGGTGCGCAGGCCGGCAAGGCCATGATCGGCAATCGAGGACTGCCAAGACAGGAATTCTTCGACGGTGAGCGTATAACGCTCGCAGGCTTCCTCGAGGCTCAACAGTCCACCGCGTACCGCGGCAACCACCTCCGCCTTTCTGCGAATGACCCAGCGACGGGTATTGGCAGGCGGAAGATCCGCGATCGTCAGAGGGCTGCCATCGGGGCCGATGACATATTTAACTCGTGGGCGTATCATTTCGGTCATTGGACACTCTATACAAACTCAAGACCATATGACGGGAACTCTATCCCGGTACCTTTAAAAATTGCCTAAGCAGCTCGTGACAATTTATTAAGAATTTGAACGGTTTCGCCTGATTTGTTCGAGTCGCCTTATTTTGCCGGGAAAAAATTTTTCCAAAAATCGCAATTTTTCTCTCTCATCGGTTGTTTCCGTCAGAGTGCCGCAAGCGAAAGGCACGTTTTCCCGCTGCCCTGGGTAAATTCCGCCGTTCCCTCATGCTGCAGCCGCAGGCGGTCGCCGGCGTCGAGGGAAAGGATGGAGGTTGCCGACTGCGATGTGCCTGACGTCGATGCATCGCCGGCGATGCCGAAACTGGCCGCCGCGCCATTGATGAAAAGCGTCACCCGGTGGCCGGAAGAGGAGGCCACGGCGAGCGTCAGGGCCGCCAGATAAGGGCCCTTTACCGGAACCACGAGTTCACGCCCACCGCCGCTCACCGCATCGCCGAGCGCAAAGCCGCCCTCGGCGATGGAGAGCACGGAAAAACCCGTCGCCGCGCCATTGGCGGGTTTCGTCGTGCCCGCCGTCAGGCCGGCGACGGCGAGCGGGCGGTTCGGCATCGAGACCCGGCCGTCGCCGCTGCAGAGAAGTGCGGTGTGCCATGAGGCGCCATCCTTGCTGGTCTTGATCGAAAACCCGTCAGTGCCGGCAAGGCCCATTTCCGCCCGGCCGCTCCAGCCGGACTGGAACAGCAGCGAGGCGGTATCGCCCTTGCCCGCCTTGTTGATCGTCATGCGGTGGCTGCCACCTTCTTCGGCGTGGGTGAAGAGGCTGGCGGGGGAGGTGAGCGCCAGCCGGTTGGTGGCGTCGGCCTCCGTGCCGATGCCCAGCCTTTCCAGCCGGCCGGCGGCCGGCAGCGGCATGTCGCGCCAGTTGCTGTCGCGCAGGATGCGATATCTGCTCTCGGCCGCAAACCATGCCGTCCAGCCGGGCTGCGGCGTGATCGAGAGCCAGGCACCATCCTGCCGGAAGGCGAGCCTGCCGCCCTTGCCGGCCCAGTCGCCCGTGGCATCGGCGGAGAGGAGGAAACAATCCCCTTCCGCTGCATTATCGGGTGGCGCGGTGACGATGGCCTTGATGACCAGTTGCACGATCGCATCCAGCCTTTGCAGGGCTTCGTTGTGGGTGACGTGTTTCTGTGCCTGCGAGGGGAGGATATAGGGAAGCCGAAGTCTCGCCGTCTGTTCCGTCATGATGTGCCTTCCGCGCTGCGGTGTTTCGTTGCGGGGCATTGTGGGGCGGTAGCGTGGGGTGGGGATGAGAGGGGATGGGATTATTTTTTGGGGGGCTTCGGCGTATGCCGCTTCACCCCCCTCTGCCCTGCCGGGCATCTCCCCCTCAAGGGGGGAGATCGACTCGTGGATAGGTCTCGCCTATCACCACGTTTGCGAATGAAGCGGTGGTAGCGCCTCCTGCCGATCTCCCCCCCCCCCTTGAGGGGGAGATGCCCGGCAGGGCAGAGGGGGGTGAAGCGGCATACGCCGAAGCTCACCAATGGCCGCAGCAAACGCCGAGCGCCCGTTACCCCGCGTGCTCCACTGCCATCGCCCCTTCGGCAATGAAATCCGGATTGGCCAGCGCATCCTCGCCGTCACCCCTTACCGCATATGCAAGCGGCCTGCCCTCGCAATCGAGCGTCCTGCCGCCCGCAGCGCGCAGCACGGCGTCGCCGGCGGCCGTGTCCCACATCATGGTGCGGCTAAAGCGGGGGTAAATATCGGCGGCGCCCTCGGCCAGCATGCAGAATTTCAGCGAGGAGCCGACGGAGATGCAGTCCTTCAGCCCGTGTTCGGCCACGAAGGCTTCCGTTTTCGCCGTGCAATGCGAGCGGCTGATCAACGCCACGGGGGAAGCGCCGCGCTGGCGCGCCCGGATGGGGTGGCGCGACAGGATGACGCCTTCGCCGGAAATGGCGAGCTTTTCGGCGGCATTGTCCTCGCCCGTCCAAGCCTGTCCGCGGCAGGGGGCGTAAACCACGCCGGCCACCGGAACGCCGTTGCGGATGAGCGCGATGTTGACGGTGAAATCGTCCTTGCCGGAAATGAATTCCTTGGTGCCATCCAGCGGGTCGACGAGGAAGAATTCCGCACCGGTTTCCGGCAGGATGCCGCTCGATACCGCCTCTTCGGCAACCACGGGGATATCGGGAAAATGGGCGGCGAGCGCCGCAAGAATGATCGCCTCGGCGCGCTGATCGGCCTCGGTCACCGGCGAGCAGTCGTCCTTATACGACACATGCGGGCCGGCACGGTGGACCGCCATGATGGCCTGCCCGGCGTCCAGCGCCGCTTTCGTCAATATGTCGATCATCTCTTTGCCAATTGATCCCGTCTGCGGGATATCGCCGTTCCGATCTTCGCTACTCCTTTGCCCGCTGCCCGTCAAATAATGGCGTCGGACAATGCTGAAATAAGCATCCGGCCGTCATTTTTTCAGCACTTCCTGCCAAAATCATGGCTCTTTTGACCGGGAAAGCGGCAGTCCATGTGGAAATTCCAAATTTTGTGCAGGATCGCCCGTTTTTGACTTCACATTTTTAACGAACACGATATGCATTTTGGGGGTGGGGGCCTGCCTTTAAAGGGCGCTCCTATAATTAACATAACGAGGCGTGGCCCATTCGAGGTCGTGCCCGGGGGAAAGACATGGAGTATTTTATCCAGCAGCTCATCAACGGGCTGACTCTTGGATCGATCTACGGCCTCATCGCTATCGGCTATACGATGGTTTACGGCATCATCGGCATGATCAACTTCGCCCACGGCGATATTTTCATGCTCGGCGGCTTCGCCGCGCTGATCGTTTTCCTGATCGTGACATCTTTTGTCGCCGGCATTCCGGTGGCGCTTCTTCTGCTTCTGATGATGGTCGTCGCCATGCTGATGACCGGCCTGTGGAACTGGGTGATCGAACGCGTCGCCTATCGCCCGCTCAGAGGCTCCTTCCGTCTTGCACCGCTGATCACGGCCATCGGCATGTCGATCGCGCTGTCCAACTTCATTCAGGTGACGCAGGGTCCGCGTAACAAGCCGATCCCGTCGATGGTGACGGAAAGCTATCATTTCGGCGCCGTCACCGTGTCGCTGAAGCAGCTCATCATCATGGTCGTCACCTCGGTGCTGCTCTTCGCTTTCTGGTATATCGTCAACAAGACCCCGCTCGGCCGGGCGCAGCGCGCCACCGAACAGGACCGCAAGATGGCGGCGCTGCTGGGCGTCGATGTCGACAAGACGATCTCCATCACCTTCATCATGGGTGCGGCGCTGGCCGCCGTCGCCGGTACGATGTATCTGATGTATTATGGCGTGGCCTCGTTCAGCGATGGTTTCGTCCCCGGCGTCAAGGCGTTTACCGCAGCCGTTCTCGGCGGCATCGGCTCGCTTCCGGGCGCTGTTCTCGGCGGTCTGCTGATCGGCCTCATCGAATCGCTGTGGTCGGCCTATTTTTCCATCGCCTACAAGGATGTCGCGGCATTCGGCATCCTGGCTTTCGTGCTGATCTTCAAGCCGACCGGTATTCTCGGTCGTCCGGAAGTCGAGAAGGTGTGATCCCATGACCAATATCGCTTCCGACAACGCTGCTTCCAGCCCGAGCCTGATGGCGGCGGCTGTGAAGGAGGGCCTGATTGCGGGCCTCATCTCGTTCGGCATGTTCATTCTTTATGTCGGCATCGTCACCTATCAGGATATCAATAACCAGCTGATCTGGGGCACCCGCTGGGGGCTTCTGGCGGTCTTCGTTGGCATTGCCGCTGTCGGCCGTTTCCTCGTCGTCGGCTTCATCAAGCCGTCGCTGGATCGTCGCAAGCTGGCCAAGGCCAAGAGCGGCGTGCTGGAGATTTCCGAAGAGAAGGGCTTTTTCCACAAGCACTTCCTGAAGCTGGCGCTGGTCCTGCTGCTGCTTTATCCCGTTATCGCCGTGCAATTGTTCGGCTTTCAGGGTTCGCTGAAATTCGTCGACAATTTCGGCATCCAGATCCTGATCTATGTGATGCTGGCCTGGGGCCTCAACATCGTCGTCGGCCTCGCCGGCCTGCTCGATCTCGGTTACGTGGCCTTTTATGCGGTCGGCGCCTATTCCTATGCGCTGCTCTCCAGCCATTTCGGCCTGTCCTTCTGGGTGCTCCTGCCGGTCGCCGGCATTCTCGCGGGCTTCTGGGGCATCATCCTCGGTTTTCCGGTGCTTCGTCTTCGCGGCGACTATCTGGCAATCGTGACGCTCGCCTTCGGTGAAATCATCCGCCTCGTGCTTTTGAACTGGACGGATGTGACCAAGGGCACCTTCGGCATTTCCGGCATCGCCAAGGCGTCCGTTTTCGGCATCTGGTCCTTCGATGTCGGCGCGTCGAACAATTTCGCCAAGGCCTTCGGCCTGTCGATGTCGTCGGCCTATTACAAGATCTTTCTGTTCTATGTGATCCTGCTGCTTTGCATGCTGACGGCCTATGTGACCATCCGCCTGCGCCGCATGCCGATCGGCCGTGCCTGGGAAGCGCTGCGCGAGGACGAGATCGCCTGCCGTTCGCTCGGCATCGATACCGTCATCACCAAGCTCACCGCCTTTGCGACGGGCGCGATGTTCGGCGGTTTTGCCGGCTCCTTCTTCGCCGCGCGTCAGGGTTTCGTGTCGCCGGAAAGCTTCGTCTTCCTCGAATCCGCCGTCATCCTCGCCATCGTCGTTCTTGGCGGCATGGGCTCGCTGACGGGTATCGCCATTGCGGCGCTGGTCATGGTCGGCGGCACCGAGCTTCTGCGCGAAATGGAGTTCCTGAAGCATGTCTTCGGGCCCGACTTCACGCCTGAACTTTACCGTATGCTGCTCTTCGGCCTTGCCATGGTCATCGTCATGCTGTTCAAGCCGCGCGGCTTCGTCGGCTCGCGTGAACCCACGGCCTTCCTCAAGGAACGCAAGGCCGTCTCCGGCAGCTTTACCAAGGAAGGTCACGGTTGATGGCTTCCGGAACGGCAACAATGACACCCAATACGACTGGCGATACGATCCTTAAGGTCGAACATCTCTCGATGCGCTTCGGCGGCCTGATGGCCATCAACGACTTCTCCTTCGAGGCGAAGCGCGGCGAGATCACGGCGTTGATCGGCCCCAACGGTGCTGGAAAGACCACGGTTTTCAACTGCATCACCGGCTTCTACAAGCCGACCATGGGCATGATCACCATGCGCCAGCAAAGCGGCGAGGCGCATCTTCTCGAGCGCCTGCCGGATTTCGAAATCACCAAGAAGGCAAAGGTGGCGCGCACCTTCCAGAACATCCGCCTGTTTTCGGGCCTCACCGTTCTGGAAAACCTGCTGGTGGCGCAGCACAATGCGCTGATGAAGGCCTCGGGTTACACGATCCTCGGTCTTCTCGGCCTGCCCGCTTACCGGCGGGCGGTGGATGCCTCTATCGAAAAGGCTAAATACTGGCTGGAAAAGGCCGATCTGATCGACCGCGCCGACGACCCGGCCGGCGACCTTCCCTATGGTGCGCAGCGCCGTCTGGAAATCGCCCGCGCCATGTGCACGGGGCCGGAGCTTTTGTGCCTCGACGAGCCGGCCGCCGGCCTCAACCCGAAGGAATCGCTGGCGCTCAACGCGCTCTTGCGCGGCATCCGCGGCGAGGGCACGTCGCTGCTCCTCATCGAGCACGACATGTCCGTGGTGATGCAGATTTCCGACCATGTGGTGGTTCTGGAATATGGCCAGAAGATTTCCGACGGCACGCCGGACCATGTGAAGAACGACCCGAAGGTCATCGCCGCCTATCTGGGTGTCGAGGATGATGAAGTGGAAGACGTGATTGCGGAAGAACTCGACGGAGGAGCGGCCTGATGTCCGGTGAACCGCTTCTGAAAGTCCAGGGTGTCGAAACCTATTATGGCAATATCCGTGCTCTGGCCGGTGTCGATGTCGAGGTCAAAAAGGGTGAGATCGTCAGTCTGATCGGCGCGAACGGCGCCGGCAAGTCGACGTTGATGATGACCATCTGCGGCAGCCCGCAGGCGCGCGCCGGCCAGGTGATCTTCGACGGCGAGGATATTACCCATCTGCCGACCCATCTCATCGCCCGCAAGCGCATTGCCCAGTCGCCCGAAGGCCGACGGATTTTCCCGCGCATGACGGTGCTGGAAAACCTGCAGATGGGCGCCAATCTCGACAACCTGAAATATTTCAAGGAAGACGTCGAGAAAATCTTCGTGATGTTCCCGCGCCTGAAGGAGCGCCAGAGCCAGCGCGGCGGCACGCTTTCCGGCGGCGAGCAGCAGATGCTTTCCATCGGCCGTGCGCTGATGGCACGGCCGAAGCTCCTGCTGCTGGACGAGCCGTCGCTCGGTCTCGCACCCTTGATCGTCAAGGGCATTTTCGAGGCGATCAAGAAACTCAACCAGGAAGAGGGGCTGACCGTCTTCCTCGTGGAGCAGAACGCCTTTGCCGCGCTGAAGCTTTCCGACCGCGCCTATGTGATGGTCAACGGCAAGGTGACGATGAGCGGTTCGGGCAGGGAACTGCTTGCCGATCCGCAGGTGCGCGCCGCCTATCTGGAAGGCGGACGGCACTGAAAGATTTTACTTGCGCCGGACGTCTTGCGGCGCAAGATTGCAAACGGCGACCCGCCGCCGCCTTGGCGCCAAGCGGCGGGACGCGAACAATAAAATGCCCGGCGGGAAAACGGCGGGACGACAGACAAGGCAGGGCCTGGGCGTTTGCGCCCGGCACTGATGGGGAAAGAGATGCAGGGCCTTTTTTTCGAAACCGATAACGGCGTGCGTTATGTTCTGCGCGCACTGGTTGTTCTCCTGGGCTTCTGGACGGCATGGCGCACGGGCAGATCCGTGGCCGATGGCTGGGGCGGTTATACGCGGGTGGTGATCTACACGCTCGCACTCGGGCTGGTGATGCGGTTTCTGCATCACGCGCTCTTCAACGGGCCGTTCATCAACGGCTTCTACTACGTGTTTGACGTCGTTCTTCTTCTGGTCTTTTCCAGCGTCGGTTTCCGCATGCGCAGGACGAGCCAGATGGTCAATAATTACTATTGGCTCTACGACCGCACGTCGGCATTCTCCTATAAAAAGAAAAATTGACAGCCGGTCTTTTCCGGGGTCACTAATACTCGGCAGAGTGGAACGTTTCCTGTTCGGTTAAGGTGGGTACTGAACAGGTCCTTGCAATCAACCCATCCAAAGGAACTGGGAGTAAAGTAATGAAGAAGTCTCTTCTTTCCGCTGTCGCGCTGACCGCCATGGTCGCGTTTGGCGGTTCGGCCTGGGCCGATGTCGTGATCGCTGTCGGCGCACCGCTGACCGGCCCGAACGCTGCTTTCGGCGCTCAGATCCAGAAGGGTGCCGAACAGGCCGCGAAAGACATCAATGCCGCCGGCGGTATCAATGGCGAGCAGATCAAGATCGTGCTGGGCGACGACGTATCCGACCCCAAGCAGGGTATTTCGGTTGCCAACAAATTCGTCGCTGACGGCGTGAAATTCGTTGTCGGTCACTTCAACTCCGGCGTTTCCATTCCGGCTTCTGAAGTTTATGCCGAAAACGGCATTCTCGAAATCACACCCGCCGCAACCAACCCGGTCTTTACCGAGCGCGGCCTGTGGAACACGTTCCGTACCTGCGGCCGTGACGACCAGCAGGGCGGCATTGCCGGCAAGTACCTGGCCGATCATTTCAAGGACGCCAAGGTCGCCATCATTCACGACAAGACGCCTTACGGTCAGGGCCTTGCCGATGAAACCAAGAAGGCTGCCAATGCCGCTGGCGTGACGGAAGTCATGTATGAAGGCGTCAACGTCGGCGACAAGGACTTCTCCGCGCTGATCTCCAAGATGAAGGAAGCCGGCGTTTCCATCATCTACTGGGGCGGCCTGCACACCGAAGCCGGCCTCATCATCCGTCAGGCGGCTGACCAGGGCCTGAAGGCCAAGCTCGTTTCGGGCGACGGTATCGTCTCGAACGAACTTGCTTCCATCGCCGGCGACGCCGTCGAAGGCACGCTCAACACCTTCGGCCCCGATCCGACGCTGCGCCCGGAAAACAAGGAACTGGTAGAGAAGTTCAAGGCCGCCGGCTTCAACCCGGAAGCCTACACGCTCTACTCCTATGCCGCGATGCAGGCGATTGCCGGTGCGGCGAAGGCCGCCGGTTCCGTGGAGCCGGAAAAGGTTGCCGAGGCCCTGAAGTCCGGCACCTTCCCGACCGCGCTCGGCGAGATTTCCTTCGACGAGAAGGGTGACCCGAAGCTTCCCGGCTACGTCATGTACGAATGGAAGAAGGGTCCGGACGGCAAGTTCACCTACATCCAGCAGGGCAGCTAAGCCCTTCTGCGACACCCTATCGAAGCCCGGCAGCGATGCCGGGCTTTTTGTTTGCGGTCTCGGCCACACTAGGGACAACAAGGCAGGAAACTAATCCTCTCGGGAACTGCAATGAGGGATGGCAATGACGACAAAACGAGCCGTGTCGCTCTTCCTTGTTCTCGCCGTGCTGGCGACGGCGCTTGTCGGCCTGCATTTCTTCAGCAAATCCCGGACGACGCAATTATTCGGCGGCATCATCGCAAGGGTTGAAACAGCGAGGCCGATGGTGGCGCTGACTTTCGACGACGGGCCGTCGGTGCGTTTCACGCCTGATGTCCTGGCGATCCTGAGGGAGCGCGGGGTAAAAGCGACTTTCTTTTTGACCGGTAAGGAGACCGAAGAGAATCTGCCGCAGGCGCGCATGATCGTCAGCGACGGGCATCAGATCGGCAACCATAGTTACACGCATTCCAACATGATGCTGATGGGGCTGGCGCGGATCGGGGACGAGATCGAGCGCACCGATGCGGCCATTCGGGCTGCGGGTTATGAAGGCGAGATCATGTTCCGCCCGCCCTATGGCAAGAAGCTGCTGACCTTGCCCTGGTATCTTTCCCGGCATGACCGGAAAACCATCATGTGGGATGTCGAGCCGGAATCCTTTCCCGATGTCGCCGAGGATGCTGCCGCCTTCGCCAGACACGTCATCGAGCGGACCGGAAACGGCTCCATCATCATCATGCATGTCATGTATCGAAGCCGCGAGATATCCCGGCAGGCTTTGCCCTTGATCATCGACGGTCTGCGTCAACGCGGGTTTGAGTTTGTCACCGTCTCGCAATTACTCGAAAACCGCTGACGCCCGTTCTCTTGCCAGAGCGGTTCAGTCGATCCGGGTCAGAATAAAGTCCGCACGTTCCCCTATGCCGGATTTCGGAAGCACGGAAATATCGTAGCCAAGTTCGTCATAGTCGCGGAGCAAACGCTCATATTCCTCGACCGCCGCATCGAAGCCGTGCTTGCGCTCGCTGTCGCCCCTGTAGATTTCCGGCCATGGCGGGGTGAGGAAGACCAGACGATTATAGCGGTGCGCAACCCGCAGCGTCTCGATGAAAGCATCGCCATTTATATGGCGAAGCGCTGAGGCGGCGTCGATCAGACCGCGATCGAAGAAGACCGGGCCTTCCGGTGGGGCTTTTTGCCGATCTTCGAGCGCCATGGCGATGGCGCGGCGGGCAAAGGCTTCGATGTCGATCCACGGCAGGGCCGTGCCGCCATTGCGGGTTTCTTCGATGACGATGCGGCGGCCGGGTTCTTCCACGGTGGCGAAACCGCGTCGGGCAAGCTCGGCGAGAAGCGTGGATTTTCCGCCGCCGGAGCAGCCGGAAAGGATGGTGAAACGGTCCATGGGAACGTCCTCCTTGTTGGGGGATGCGAGGCATGTATGTGGGAATGGGTTGCGGCGTTGCCGCCTGTTTCTTCTCCCGAGGGGGAGAAGGTGGCCCGAAGGGTCGGATGAGGGGGCAACGTTGCCGGATTTCGGAGGGCTAGCCCCCTCATTCCGCTGCCGCGGACTTCTCCCCGGCGGGGAGAAGAAACAAGCGGCGGACGCTCGCCCAATAAGCGGACGTCGTGAACTCAAGCGGAATATGTCGGACAACCTACCATAATAATGGCTGTCGTCACCCCTGATGCAGAATATGCGCCGCCTTCACGGCCGCCGATGCCCGGTTTTCCACCCCGAGCTTCACATAGATCTGCTCCAGATGCTTGTTCACGGTTCTCGCGGAAAGGCCGAGGATATCGCCAATATCGCGGTTGGATTTGCCCTTCGCGATCCACAGCAGCACTTCCGATTCCCGGGCGGTGAGGGAAAAATGTTCGCGCAGCAGGTGGTCGCCGGATTTCTCATTGGCGGCGGTGAGGCGGAAGAGGAATTCATCCGGCCCCATGGCGCCAAGGAAGGACAGCTGCAGGGCAGGCCGCCCGGCCTCGGTGATCGTCAGCGGCACGTCGCGGCCGGTTTCCGCCGCCGCCCGTTCTGCGAGCCAGCGGCCGATATTGCTGGTGACGATTTCCATGCCGTCGTCGCGGCCGGTGGCGGCGTTGACGAGCCGCGTCGCCTGCGGCGTCGACCAGTGGATGGCACCATTGGCGCGCACGGCGAGCAGGTGGCGGCCGGCGGCGTCGAGCGCGACGCGGGCGCTCTGTGCCGAGCGGGCATTGGAGAGATGGACGCGGATGCGGGCGCGCAGCTCGTCTATATTGATCGGCTTGGTCAGATAATCGACGCCGCCGGATTCGAGCGCCCGCACCACATGTTCTGTTTCCGTGAGCCCGGTCATGAAGATGACGGGCACCTGCGCCACCGCCGCATTGGCCTTCAGGCGGCGGCAGGTCTCGAAACCGTCCATGGCCGGCATGACGGCGTCGAGCAGGATGATGTCGGGCGTGATGCGTTCGGCAATGTTGAGCGCGGCCTGGCCGGAGGTGGCGATGAGGGCGGAAAAGCCGGACTGTTCCAGCGCATCGGTGAGGAACCCCAGTGCCTCCGGGCTGTCATCCACCAGCAATACGATGTCTCTCGGGGCTGCCGCCGCCTGACCGCTCATGCCTTGCCGTCTCCCGTGTCACTATCCGCAAATCGTTTGAGAAAATGCGCGTAACCAGCCAGATCGAAGGCCTGCACATAGGTGCCGAGCTCCTGCGTGAAGGGCAGGTTTTCCGTGTTGCGGGCAAGATCGGCGAGTTTCGCCTCGATGCCGCGTATGTAGCCTATTTCGCCGAGCCGCTGCAAATCCTGAATGTGAATTGCGCCGGGATGGACGATCTGCGCTACGGGCGATGGCGGGGGCGGCATATCCGCCTCGTAAATCCATTTCAGGCCGAGATGCACGGCAAGCCTGTCGCAAAGCTGGCGGATATCGACAGGCTTGGCGATGGCGTCATTGTGGTTGTCTTCTCCAGCACCCGCCACGGTTCCGTCACCGATATTGGCCGAGAGCATGATGAGCGGGGCGGTCTGGCCGGCTTCACGCAGTTTCGTCACAAGCTGCCAGCCGGTCATGCCGGGCATCGAAATATCGATGAGGAAAAGGTCGGGCTTCACGCCTTCGATGAGCGTCAGGCATTCCGGCCCGCTCTGCGCCGTCAGCACTACGAAATCCAGCGGCGAGAGCACCTGCCGCATCAGTTCGCGATGATCCTCATTGTCATCGACCACGACGATGGTGCGGCGCGGGCCGGAATAGGAGCGAATGGTCTTTTCCGCCGCCGGCGCCGTGCTTGGCCGGTGCACGGCAGAGAGCATGAGGCGCACGCGGAAAGTGGAGCCTTCATCCTTTGCACTGGAAACGGAAATTTCGCCGCCGAGCGTGTTGGTGAGGAGCCTTGTGATGGTGAGGCCAAGGCCGAGGCCCGGCATGGGGCGCACGCTGTCTGCCTCGCCGCGCTGGAAGGGCTCGTAGATGCGGGCGAGGTCTTTTTCGGCAATGCCGCGGCCGGTATCGGAGACGGTGAAACTCGCCACCTGGCTGCGATAGCCGACATCGAAGGTGACGGCGCCCTCATCGGTGAACTTGATGGCGTTGGAGATGAGGTTGACGAGGATCTGGCGCAGCCGCTTTTCATCGGTGCGGACATATTGCGGCAAAGCGCGGGAGCGGTCATGGCGGAACTCCAGCCCCTTGGCCTGCGCCTGCGGGCGGAACATGTCGACGATCTGGTCGAGGAAATCCTGAATATTGATCTCGTTGGAATAGACCTGCAGGCGGCCGGCCTCGATCTTGGAAATATCGAGAAGCCCGTCGATCAGGCCGGACAGGTGATCGGCCGAGCGGCGGATGACCTTGATCGCCGATTGCCGGGGCGGGGGAATGGTGTCGTCGCGTTCGAGGATCTGGGCATACCCCAGAACAGCATTGAGCGGCGTGCGCAATTCATGGCTGAGGCCCACCACATACCGGCTCTTGGCGCGGTTGGCGGCCTCGGCCGTTTCCTTGGCGTCCTGAAGGGCGGCATCAGTCTTTTTGTGGGCGGCGATTTCCTTCAGCAGCAATGTGTTCTGGCGCGAGGATTCCTCTTCCGCCACCACCCGGCTGTCATGGGCGAGCACGAGGAACCAGCAGACGATGCCGGCAATGACGGCGAAGACGAAAAACACGATGAGGATGGTGCGGTTCACCACATCGGCCGTTTCTGGCGAGGCGGTGCCGACCTGATGGGCGATCATCGCGAGAATGCCGCCGATGGCGGTGACGGCAATCGCCGCCGCCATGCCGTAACGTCCGAGCCGGGTGGCGAGTTTGGCCACCAGCTGATCCGGCAGGAAGGATTTCGCGACGGTGGCGACCTGATAGTTCAGCTTGGCCTTCGGCTTGCACATGTCGTGGCAGCGGCTGTCCAGCGAGCAGCAGAGCGAACAGATCGGCGCGGCATAGGCGGGACACCAGGCCATGTCTTCCGGCTCGAAGGGGTGTTCGCAGATGGAGCAGGTGATGCTGCTTTCCTCACGCCACTTCTGGCGTGGCTTGCGGGCGAGGTAGAATCTGCCCTTCGTGCCCCATGCAATCAGCGGCGAGGCGATGAAAGCGACGATCAGCGTCAGATAGGGCGCGAGCGATGCGGCGAGCGGGCCAAAGGCGCCGAAATGCGCCATCAGCGCAATGGTGGCCGAAAGCGCCATGGAGCCGACGCCCACGGGGTTGATATCGTAAAGATGGGCGCGCTTGAATTCGATGCCGGGCGGGGCAAGGCCGAGCGGCTTGTTGATGAAGAGATCGGCGGAAATGGTGCAGAGCCACGCCATGGCGATGATGGAGAAGATGCCGAGTGTTTCTTCCAGCAGCCGGTAGATGCCGAGCTCCATCAGAAGCAGCGCGATCGCCACGTTGAAGACCAGCCAGACGACGCGGCCGGGGTGGCTGTGGGTGAGGCGCGAGAAGAAGTTCGACCATGCGAGCGAACCCGCATAGGCGTTCATGACGTTGATCTTCAGCTGCGAGACAACCACGAAGGCGACCATCAGCAGCATGGCGGCGGTTTCGTTGGGGATCATGTAACCGAAGGCTGTGAGATACATCTGCGCCGGATCGGCGGCGCGGTCCACCGAAACGCCGGAGCTGAAGGTAAGTACCACGAGGAAGGAGCCGGCCAGCAGCTTCGGCACGCCGACGACGACCCAGCCCGAGCCCGCCAGGAACACCGCAATGCGATGGCGCAGGCGGCTTTGCCCTTCGGCCGGCAGGAAGCGCAGGAAGTCCACCTGTTCGCCGATCTGCGACATCAGCGCCAGAATGACGGCGGAGGCCGCGCCGAATTCCACGAGGTTGAAATCCGCGACCGTTCCCGGCGGGCCGGAGGCGTGATGAATGCCGGCAAAGGCGCGCCAGAGATCGTATTTTTCCCAGTCCAACAAAGCGATGAACACGAAAGGCAGGACGTTGAGGATGATCCAGAAGGGCTGGGTGATGATCTGGAAACGGCTGATGAGGCGCACGCCGTGGGTGACGAGCGGAATGACCATGACGGCCGAGATGATGTAGCCGATCCACAGCGGAATGCCGAGCGCCAGTTCCAGCGCGCCGGACATGATCGACGCCTCGATGGCGAAGAGCATGAAGGTGAAGGCGGCATAGATCAGCGAGGTGATGGTGGAGCCGATATAACCGAAGCTCGCGCCGCGCGTCAGAAGATCGATATCGACACCGTGGCGGATAGCATAACGGCTGATCGGCAGGCCGACGGCCAGCATGGCGATGGCGGCGACGAGGATGGCGTAAAAGGCGTTGGTGGTGCCGTAGGAGAGCGTGATGGCCCCGCCGATGGCTTCCAGCGCCAGAAAGGAAATCGCGCCGATGGCGGTGTGGGAAATGCGGTTGGAGGAAAATTGCCGGGCGCTTTTGGCGGTGAAGCGCAGCGCATAATCTTCCAGCGTCTGGTTGGCGACCCAGCGGTTATATTCGCGCCTGACGGGGATGATGCGTTGCCGTGCGGCCATGCCTATCGAGCGCCTTTTCGCAACGGGCCTCTCACAGCCGCACCGACATGCCGCCATCCACCGTCAGCACATGGCCGTTGACGAAGGAGGCCGCATCGCTGGCCAGAAACAGCGCCGCACCGGCAATCTCATCCGGCCGGCCCCAGCGCTCCAACGGCACGCGCAGCTTGGCGAAGGCCACCATCTCAGGATTTTCGGCAAGGGCGGCATTGGTTTCGGTGGCGAACATGCCGGGTGCGATGGCGTTGCTGGTGATGCCGCGTCGCCATATTCCACGGCAATCGCCCGCATCAGCCCGGTCAGCCCCTGTTTGGCGACGGGATAGATGGCATCCCCCGGCCGGACGATATGGCCGAGAATGGAGGTGATGGTGATGATGCGGCCGTAACCATTGGCGTTCATGGCCTGCGCTGCATCCCGCGACAGCGAGACGGAGGAGGTGAGATCGGTGCGGATCAATTCCAGCACGTCCTCGTCACTGAATTCGGCAAGCGGGCGGCGGTCGCGCGCGCCGACATTGTTGACGAGGATATCGAGGTGGCCGAACTCGTCCATGATACGGCGAACAAGGGCGCTGCCGGCTGCCGTATCGGCAATATCGAAGGCGGCGTAATCGGCTTTTCCGCCAGCCTTGCGCAACGTGTCGACCGCCTGTTCCAGCGTTTCGGCATTGCGGCCGGTCAGCCACACATGCGCGCCCGCTTCGGCAAAGGCGCTGGCAATTTCAAAACCGAGGCCGCGGCCGCTGCCGGTGATGATGGCCGTGCGGTTTTCGAGAGAGAATTTCTGGAGAATGCCCATCGCTCACCTTCTTGCTTCAGAGCGTCGGACCGAAAACGACGGTGCGGTTTTCGGAAAATCCGAGGCTGTTGGTCAAAGCCACGCCGCTTGTTTGAGCTTGCGTATGGGAAGACTATGCCGTGTGCGGCGCTCGGCGAAAGGTCGCCTGACCGGCCCGGCCGTTCGGTGGACAGAAAAATGGCGTCGCCCGGTTGCGGGCGACGCCATGTCTTGGCTTATCAGGCAGCAGCCGACTTTGCGAGCGGCACTTCTGCGATCGTCTTCAGAACGACGGAAGCGATCTGGTAAGGGCAGCCCTGCGAGTTCGGACGACGGTCTTCAAGGTAACCCTTGTAACCGTTGTTGACGAAGGAATGCGGAACGCGGATCGACGCGCCACGGTCGGCAACGCCGTAGGAGAACTTGTTCCACGGAGCGGTTTCGTGCTTGCCGGTCAGGCGCAGATGGTTGTCCGGACCGTAAACGTCGATGTGCTCTTTCCAGTTCTTGGCGAAAGCGGCCATGAGGGCTTCGAAATAGTCCTTGCCGCCAACTTCGCGCATGAACTTGGTGGAGAAGTTGCAGTGCATGCCCGAACCGTTCCAGTCGGTGTCGCCGAGCGGCTTGCAATGGAATTCGACGTCGATGCCGTACTGTTCGCAAAGACGCAGCAGCAGGTAACGGGCGATCCAGATCTGGTCGGCGGCGCGCTTGGAGCCCTTGCCGAATACCTGGAATTCCCACTGGCCCTTGGCCACTTCGGCGTTGATGCCTTCGTGGTTGATGCCGGCTTCGAGGCAGAGATCGAGGTGCTCTTCAACGATTTCGCGGGCAACCGAACCGACGTTCTTGAAGCCGACGCCGGTGTAATAAGGACCCTGCGGAGCCGGGTAACCCTGTTCCGGGAAGCCGAGCGGGCGGCCGTCCTGGTAGAAGAAATATTCCTGTTCGAAGCCGAACCATGCGTCCTCGTCGTCGAGGATGGTTGCGCGGCTGTTCGAAGCATGCGGGGTGACGCCATCGGGCATCATGACTTCGCACATGACGAGTGCACCGTTGGAGCGGGCCGGGTCGGGATAGATCGCGACGGGCTTCAGCACGCAATCCGACGAGTGGCCTTCGGCCTGCTGCGTGGACGAGCCATCAAAGCCCCAAAGCGGCAGCTGCTCGAGTGTGGGGAATTCGTCGAATTCCTTGATCTGGGTCTTGCCGCGCAGGTTGGGGACCGGCTTGTATCCGTCCAGCCAGATGTACTCGAGTTTGAACTTAGTCATTACGAACCTCTCATAGGTAACAATGCGAAGCCTTGAGGCCTCCCGTGGCTTTGGCCACCGAAGCGTATTCGCGTTCAAGGGCTGACCCCTTAGATGCATGCCGCGTGCCAGATTGGCGATATCAGACGATTTTTTCGAAAAATCTTTCAGGGGCCCTGTCGCGCAGGAGCCTGGATATCGCGCGTGGCTGGTTCTGCTGCACTGCGGCAGGCAAATTCACCCCTCATGTTTCATCATTGAATCCTGATAGATAGCCGGCGTCTCCCGGCGGAATGCCCTGCTGCGGTGCAATGATTTCGGTTGCGCGCGAGGGATTGGCATTTGCCCCAAAAACCGGCGCTTTCGGAATGGTTTTTCTTGTAGATGAGACGATTAATGCCTATATTTTTCGCAAGGTGATTTTTTTTTAATCAAACGGAGCGAATCTGGCCTTTGCGGGTTAGCTCCAGACATAAAGTGCTTCGATGCAAACAAAGTGAGATGATCGAAATGGCAACTGGCATTCATCGCGAGACGGCAACGATCTATCAATTCCCGGTCGGCGGGCGTGCGGGTCTTTCCAAGTTCCGCAACAGCAGCCTCAGCGACCTCGAGCGTCAGGCGCAGGAGCCGCATATCGATTTCGGTTCGTGGTATCACGACGATGCGATCCGCGACGAAGAGCGGAACGACAAGCCGCATTCCTGATGGCCGCATTCCTGATGTGAGACCGTGCCGCGCATTTCTTCTCCCCGCCGGGGAGAAGGTGGCCCGAAGGGTCGGATGAGGGGGCAACCCCTCCGTATATCGCGGCGCTCGCCCACTCATCCCGCTGCCACGGACTTCTCCCCGGCGGGGAGAAGAAACAAGCTGAGCCCTCCTGCTTCACAGACATGCCCCTTCAGGTTCAGCTTATTCCCAAACACCCCCCCTGCATCTTTCGCCACCCCGCCTACGTCAATTGACGTATACGGTTTCGCTCTCACGAGATCGATAGTCCCTTCCAGCAGCGGCCGCAGATGCCGCTGAGCCTCCACGAGAGGCCAAACAAGGAGAGGGGTTCTTCCGATGATATTCCGCAAGACGCTTAGTGCCGCGCTGCTTGGCGCAATCCTGTCCACCACCGCCTTCCATGGCGCTTTTGCCGCTGACGACACCATCAAGGTCGGCGTGCTGCATTCGCTGTCCGGCACCATGGCCATTTCAGAAACGACGCTGAAGGACGCCATGCTGATGCTCATCGATGAGCAGAACAAGAAGGGCGGCGTGCTTGGCAAGAAACTCGAAGCCGTGGTGGTCGATCCGGCTTCCGACTGGCCGCTATTTGCCGAAAAGGCCCGCCAGCTGATTTCGCAGGACAAGGTCGCCGCCGTTTTCGGCTGCTGGACGTCTTCCTCGCGCAAGTCGGTTCTGCCGGTCTTCGAGGAACTGAATTCGATCCTGTTCTATCCGGTTCAGTATGAGGGTGAAGAATCCTCGCGCAACATCTTCTACACGGGTGCTGCACCGAACCAGCAGGCCATTCCGGCCGTAGACTACCTTGCCAATACCGAAGGCGTCGAGCGCTGGGTTCTGGCCGGCACGGACTATGTCTATCCGCAGACCACCAACAAGATCCTGAAGGCCTACCTGATGTCGAAGGGCGTCAAGGAAGAGGACATCATGATCAACTACACGCCGTTCGGTCATTCCGACTGGCAGACGATCGTGTCCGACATCAAGAAATTCGGCTCGGCCGGCAAGAAGACCGCCGTGGTCTCCACCATCAACGGCGACGCCAACGTGCCTTTCTACAAGGAACTGGCGAACCAGGGCATCAAGGCTGAAGACATTCCGGTCGTCGCCTTCTCGGTCGGCGAAGAAGAACTGGCCGGTCTCGATACCGCACCGCTGGTCGGCCACCTTGCCGCCTGGAACTACTTCCAGTCCGTCGATGCGCCGGTCAATGCCGAGTTCATCAAGACCTGGCATGCCTTCACCAAGAACGACAAGCGCGTGACCAACGACCCGATGGAAGCCGCCTATATCGGCTTCAACGCCTGGGTAAAGGCCGTCGAATCCGCCGGCACGACGGATACGGACAAGGTTCTCGACTCGATTATCGGCGTTTCCGTGCCGAACCTTTCGGGCGGTTACTCCACCGTCATGCCGAACCACCACATCACCAAGCCGGTGCTGATCGGCGAAATCCAGGCCGATGGCCAGTTCGAAATCGTACAGCAGACGCCGCAGGTCGTGGGTGACGAGTGGTCGGATTATCTGCCGGACTCGAAGGATTTGATCTCGGATTGGAGGAAGCCGATGTCTTGCGGGAACTTCAATGTGGCCAGTGGGAAGTGCGGCGGCAAGGGTAGCTGATTAGCCCCGGGGGATGGTGCCGCTCCCTCTTCGTTGGGGGCGGTGCTTCAATAGTTGAAAACTGAACAAGCGTGCCCCCCCTCTGCCCTGCCGGGCATCTCCCCCACAGGTGGGGAGATCGACTCGTGGCTAGGCCCCGCATTTCTCTTCGGTCGAGATAGAGCGATGCGAGCGCACCTTGCCGATCTCCCTCCTTGTGGGGGAGATGCCCGGCAGGGCAGAGGGGGGTAAACCACATACTCAAGTGGCATTACCCACAAACGCCCCGTCGCAAACCGCCCAAGGAACCCGACATGACGATCCGATCTTTTCTCGGAGCCATCTTCCTCTGGCTCACCCTGGGGATCGCAGCCCAATCCTTCGCGCAAAGCGAGCCGAAGGCGCTGATCGACCAGCTCGGCACGGCGGATTTCAAGCAGGCCGAAGTGCTGATCGGGCAGATTGCCGCCACAGGCGATGCGCGTGTCGTGCCGGCGCTCGAGGCTTTTGCGGCGGGCGATCTTTACGTGCGCAAGGCCGACAATCTGGTGTTCATGACGAAGCCGGCAGGCTCCAATTTCACGCTGATCGACCCGTTGACGGGCGAAAGTGCGGGTGAAGCGCCGAAGGCGGCTGTCAGCAAGATCAAGGTCAACAATAATCTGCGCCGCGTCATCCGCGCCGCACTTGGCGGCCTGACCCTGCTCAGCCCGGAAAAATCCGTGCGGCTTTCCGCGGCCGATGCGGTTCTGAAAGCGCCGAGCGCGGAAAATCTCGAATTGCTGGAAGCGGCCATCGCCAAGGAGACCGATACTGAGGTGCGGACCCGGATGGAGGAGGCGCGGGCTGTCTCGCTGCTCTCCTCCGAACGGTCGCTCGAACAGAAGAAAGAGGCAATCGCCACCATCAAGAGCCTTGGCGGGCGCGATGCCATCGGCATTCTCATGGCGGCTTCCTCGTCGGTGGATCAGAGCCTGAAACCGGATATCGACAGCGCCATATCGAGCATCGAAAGCTCCCTTGCCTTCTGGGACTATGCGCAGAATGTCTGGTACGGCCTGTCGCTCGGTTCCGTTCTGCTGCTCGCCGCCATCGGCCTTGCCATCACCTTCGGTGTGATGGGCATCATCAACATGGCGCATGGCGAGATGGTGATGATCGGCGCCTATTCCACCTTCATGGTGCAGGAGGTGATCCGCACGCATTTCCCCGGCCTGTTCGACTGGTCGCTCGCCATCGCTCTGCCCGCCGCCTTTCTGGTGACGGCCTTCGTCGGCCTCGTGATGGAGCGTGGCGTCATTCGTTTCCTTTACGGGCGGCCGCTCGAAACGCTGCTCGCCACCTGGGGCATTTCGCTTATCCTGCAACAGGGCGTGCGCTCCATCTTCGGGCCTACCAATCGTGAGGTCGGCAGCCCGAGCTGGATGTCCGGCTCCTTCAGCGTCGGTTATCTCAATTTCACCTGGAACCGGGTGTGGATCGTCTGCTTCTCGCTTTCGGTGTTCTTCGCGCTGCTGGTTCTCCTGAAGCGCTCCGCCTTTGGCCTGCAGATGCGCGCCGTGACGCAGAACCGTCGCATGGCCTCTTCCATGGGCATTCGCACGCCGTGGGTGGATGCCTTCACCTTCGCGCTCGGTTCGGGCGTCGCCGGTCTCGCCGGCGTGGCGCTGTCGCAGATCGACAATGTCTCGCCCAATCTCGGCCAGAGCTACATCATCGACAGTTTCATGGTGGTGGTGTTCGGCGGCGTCGGCAATCTCTGGGGAACGCTGGTCGGCGCGTTGTCTCTCGGTGTGCTCAACAAGTTCCTTGAGCCGACGGTCGGCGCCGTGCTCGGCAAGATCCTCGTGCTCGTCCTCATCATCCTGTTCATCCAGAAGCGGCCGCGCGGTCTCTTCGCACTCAAGGGAAGGGCGATCGAAGCATGATTACCGGCTTCCTCCTGCGCGCGCTCGACCGCCGCATCTCCATCGCCATCGGCATCATCCTTGCCATCGCCGTGCTGGTGCCGGCCTCCAACCTGCTGTTGCCGGCAGACAGCGCATTCCGCATCCCGACCTATATCATGTCGATGCTGGGCAAATATCTGGCCTATGCGTTGCTGGCGCTGGCGCTCGATCTCGTCTGGGGTTATTGCGGCATTCTCTCGCTCGGCCATGCCGCCTTCTTCGCGCTCGGCGGTTATGCCATGGGCATGTATCTGATGCGTCAGATCGGCACGCGCGGGGTTTATGGCCATCCGGTGCTGCCTGATTTCATGGTGTTCCTCAACTGGAAGGAACTGCCGTGGTTCTGGCAGGGTTTCGACATGTTCTGGTTTGCGGCGCTGATGGTGCTTGTCGTGCCGGGCCTGCTGGCCTTCGTGTTCGGCTGGTTCGCCTTCCGCTCGCGCGTCAACGGCGTTTATCTCTCCATCATCACCCAGGCCATGACCTACGCCCTGCTGCTTGCCTTCTTCCGCAACGACATGGGTTTCGGCGGCAATAATGGGCTGACCGATTTCAAGGATATTCTCGGCTTTCCCGTGCAGGCGGATGGCACGCGCGCCGTGCTGTTTGCCATGACGGCCGCGATGCTGGCGCTTTCGCTGCTGATCGCATCCGGCATCGTCAATTCCAAATTCGGCAAGGTGCTGGTGGGCGTGCGCGATGCCGAAAGCCGGGTGCGCTTCCTCGGCTTCCGGGTGGAAAACATCAAGCTCTTCACCTTTGTCGTTTCGGCCATGATGGCGGGTATTGCCGGTGCGCTGTTCGTGCCGCAGGTGGGCATCATCAATCCCGGTGAATTTTCGCCCGCCAACTCCATCGAAGTGGTGGTGTGGACGGCGGTGGGCGGGCGCGGCACGCTGATCGGGCCGATTATCGGCGCTGTCCTGGTCAATGGCGGCAAGAGCTATTTCACCGGCGCTTTTCCCGAATTCTGGCTGTTTGCACTGGGCGGGCTCTTCATCGCGGTGACGCTGTTCTTCCCCAAGGGCATCGTCGGCACGCTGCAACACTATCTGGCCCGGCGGCGCGAAAAGCGGGTCACGCTCGCGGCAGGCGACGTCCAGCCGGGCAATGACAGCGGCTCGACAGTGGCGCAACAGGCGGCGGAGTGAGGCGGATATGAACACGATTTCCGAAAACAGAACGAAAAGCCTGCTTTATCTCGACGGCGTCTCGGTGTCCTTCGATGGTTTCAGGGCGCTCAATTCCCTCTCCTTCGTGGTGGAACCGGGTGAGCTTCGCGCCATTATCGGCCCGAACGGTGCTGGCAAGACGACGATGATGGACATCATCACCGGCAAGACAAGGCCGGATACGGGCACGGTGCTGTTTGAAGACAGCATCGACCTCACCAAGAAGGACGAGGCGGATATTGCCCAGCTCGGCATAGGGCGGAAGTTCCAGAAACCGACGGTGTTCGAAAGCCATACCGTCTGGGACAATCTGGAACTGGCGCTCAACCGCAAGCGCGGCGTTTTCGCGACGCTGTTTTACCGGCTGACGGAAGAGGACAAGGCCCGCATCGAGGAAATCCTCGCCACCGTGCGCCTCGGCCACCGCCGCGGCGATCTCGCCGCGAACCTCTCGCACGGCCAGAAACAATGGCTGGAAATCGGCATGCTCTTGGCGCAGGAGCCGAAGCTGCTGTTGGTGGATGAGCCGGTGGCCGGCATGACGGATGCGGAAACCGCCGAAACCGCCGTGCTTTTGAAGGAAATCGCCAAGACCCGTTCGGTTGTGGTGGTGGAACACGACATGGGTTTTATCCGCGAGCTGGGGGTGAAGGTGACGTGCCTTGCCGAAGGCTCGGTGCTGGCGGAGGGATCGATCGATTTTGTGTCGAACGATCCGAAGGTGATCGAGAATTATCTGGGGCGGTGATGGTGCGGTGTTTCACAACGACATTTGGGCGTTTGCTGCTATGGATCCTCGGGTCAGGCCCGAGGATGACGTCAGTGCGTATGGTATTGCCTGTGCCCCATTCGCTGCCGTCATCCTCGGGCTTGACCCGAGGATCCACCCGCAAACCCTCAGCCGAACTCCTCGTAAAGATCACGCCAACTCGGATTAAAATCTTCAATCAGCTTTATCTTCCAATCGCGATACCAGCGTTTCAACGATTTTTCCCGCTGGATCGCGGTGCCGATGCTCATATGCTCTTCATACCAGACGAGCTTCGTACACCCATATCGGCTCGTAAATCCCTTCGTCAGTCCTTCGCGGTGCTCGTAAACTCTCTGCTCGAGGTTCGACGTCACGCCGATATAAAGCGTTCCGTGTCTGCCACTTGCGACGATGTAGACGAAGCCGGCCACGGTGTGTTCCTGGAAGTGGATCCTCGGGTCAAGCCCGAGGATGACGGGTGGGCGGAGGTTACGTCTGGAGATTACTCCGGCAATGTCACAAGAAATTTTCGCTCGATTGTGACCCCTTCAGAACGGCAAAATTGCGCACCGAAATCGGCATTTGGCAATGTCGCCTCCCGTCCGTTCCACCTCCACGTCATCCTCGGGCTTGACCCGAGGATCCATGCCCCACGCGCCCATCAAGCTTTTTCAGACAAGGTGGCACCATGCTGAACGTCGACAACATCAATCTCCACTACGGCGCGGCGCAGGCCCTGCGCGGCGTTTCGCTGACGGCGGAGATGGGCAAGATCACCTGCGTCCTCGGCCGCAACGGGGTGGGCAAAAGTTCGCTGCTGCGGGCCGTTACCGGCCAGCACGCCATCAGTGCCGGGACGATCAGCTTTGAAGGGGCGGCGCTGGATGGGTTGGCGCCTTACCACCGGGCCAAGCGCGGTGTCGGTTACGTGCCGCAGGGGCGCGAGATTTTTCCGCTGCTCAGCGTTCAGGAGAATCTCGAAAGCGGCTATGCGCCGCTGCCGCGTAAGGAACGGTTCATTCCGGATGATATTTTCAGCCTGTTTCCGGTACTGCAATCCATGCTGGGAAGACGCGGCGGCGATCTCTCCGGCGGCCAGCAGCAGCAGCTCGCCATTGGCCGGGCTCTGGTGACGCGGCCGAAAATTCTCGTTCTCGACGAGCCGACCGAGGGTATTCAGCCGTCGATCATCAAGGATATCGGCCGGGCGATCAAATATCTGCGCGATTCCACCGGCATGGCGATCCTGCTGGTCGAGCAATATCTGGATTTCTGCCGCGAGCTTGCCGATTACGTTTACATCATGGACCGCGGCGAAATCGTGCATCAGGGGCTGGCCGAAACGCTGGATACGCCGGAAGCGCGGCGTCACCTGACAGTATAGATCGAGACTAAAACCTTTGTGCGCCGATCACGGCGTGCAAACGGCCGATTAATATTTTGAAAGCCTATGCGTCTCGACATGGCTTTCATGCGTAATTTTAGCATTTCATTGAATAATTGCCTGTGATATTGGCAGCGAAAATGCTGCATGCGAGACACAGGAAAAGTCTATTCGCACGCCGCGACAGTTGATCCCTTACATTCCACGCACGTCCGACGTATCGTCGGGGAAACCGTGCCCAATAAAGGCGTGTCAATGAATCAAGACTTTGCCATTGGCCGGGCCGCCCGGCTGTTCCGCTCCGCCCGCACCCTGTTTCTGGGTCTTGCGATGTGCGCGAGCGCCGGTGTCGCAGCGTCGGCATCGACCTGCGGTCAGTTACCCGGACCCGGCATGGAACCGGGCAGGCATGATTTTTCCATTCTCTCCAACGGTGAAAAACGCGACGGCGTCTATTTTGTTCCCTCCGCCTATGACGGAAAAAAGCCGCTGCCTGTCGTGTTCGATTTCCATGGCTCCAACAGCAATCCGCATGGCCAGCTGAACCGCAGCGGCTGGGACAAGCTGGCGGAACGTGACGGTCTGGTGGTCGTGGCGCTGGCCGGCAGCCTGAATGGCGAATTGCCCGGCACCCATGCCTGGAATGTTCCCGGCGTCACCAAGCGTCCGGGCGGGCTGGACGAGGTCGGCTTCATTCGCGATGCCATCACCATGGTGAAGGGCAAGTTCTGCGTCGATGAGGAGCGTTTTTACGGTTCCGGTTATTCCGGCGGCGGGCGCATGCTGTCGCAATTCATCTGCAATGGCAGCGCGGATTTCACCGCTGCCGGTTTCGTCGCCTCGCTGCGCGCGGGTTATCCGTTGGAGACCGAGGGCAAATGGGCACCGGATGCGGCAAGCTGCACGCCGGCGCGGCCGATGTCGATCATCGCCTTTGCCGGGCTGAAGGATCCCGCCAACCCCTATCAGGGCGGCGGCAAATCCTACTGGCAATATGGCGGCGAGACGGCGCTGAAGCGCTGGGCCGAGATGGACGGCTGCAAGGGCGCCGCCAAAAGCAAGGTGGGCGAAAGTTTCACGGTCAATTCCTACGATGTCTGCAAGGCCGGCGCACGCATTCAGTCCTATGTCATCAACGACTGGGACCATGCCTGGCCGCGCGCCACCATGAAGGCGGAAGTGCTGGCCGCAAGCGCCGTCGTTACCCGCAAGCCGGGCGGCGAACAGACGCCGAAGGCGGAACCGGCCGTGGAGCGCAAGATGCCCACAGGCGAAGTGACGCGCACGGTTGATGCGGCGGAAAGAATGTGGGATTTCTTCCGCAATACGGAAGGGCAGCTGGTCGTGGATGCCGTCGTCAAGAAGGATTGCGGCGCAAAGGCCTCGTCCGCTTCCGCAACCGCTTCGGAGACCGCGTGCAGCAGCAACAGCAAGCCATCGGCCCTTCCGGTCGCCAAGACGCTCAACCTGTCCGGCAGCAGCGCGCCCGTGGCAGAGGACGCATTGTAACCAAAGCGGTTGAAGGGCGCAGCCGGCTGGAGGAACTGTTCCAGGAAGGCTGCGCCAAAATCCGCCTGCCGGAAACCTTTTCGAACGAAGCCGAAGCCATTCTCATCAATTCCTCCGGCGGCCTGACCGGCGGGGACGAACTGGAATGGCAGGCGGTTGCCGGCGCCGGCACATCGCTGGTGGTAACCACGCAGGCCTGCGAGAAGGTCTACAAGGCATCCTCCGGCACAGCCACCGTTACCGCCCGGGTTTCCGCCGGGCCGGGCGCCAGATTGCACTGGCTGCCGCAGGAAACCATTCTTTTCGACCGGGCGTCGCTGACCCGCCGGCTTGAAGCCGATCTCGACCAATCTTCCGAATTCATCGCTGTCGAAGCTGTATTGCTCGGTCGCAAGGCCATGGGCGAGGCGATGGCGCATGGCCTTTTCCGCGACCGCTGGCGCATTCGCCACGGCGGCAGGCTGGTGCATGCCGAAGAGCTTCTGCTGGAAGGCGAGGTAGCGGCGCTGACCGCGAAACCGGCGGTTCTGGCCGGTCAGGTCGCCTTTGCGACGCTGCTTTATATCGGGCCGCTGGCCGAGGCGCTTCTGCCTAAAATCCGGGCTATTGCCGGGGAAAGCGGCGGCGCCAGCGAATGGCAGGGCAAGCTTGTCGTTCGGGTCTCTGCCGCCGATGGTTTCTCCTTGAGAAAATTGCTTTTTCCGATCATTTCGCTCTTGCGAAACGGCGCGCCAGTGCCGAAAGTCTGGAATCTGTAAACCCTTCGGATCGTCGGCAACCGGCGGCCTTCGGGGTCTGTCAACATGTCGGATCTGCTTGCCGCAGCCATGCTTGCGGAACAGGTTCCAAGCTGCGGGACCACGATGAACCTTAGCCCAAGAGAAAAAGACAAGCTGCTGATTTCCATGGCCGCCATGGTGGCGCGCCGCCGGCTGGAACGCGGCGTGAAGCTGAATTACCCGGAAGCGATTGCGCTGATTACCGATTTCGTGGTCGAAGGCGCCCGCGACGGCCGCGCCGTGGCCGAGCTGATGGAAGCCGGCGCGCATGTCATCTCCCGCCATCAGGTGATGGAAGGTGTGGCCGAGATGATCCATGATGTGCAGGTGGAAGCGACGTTTCCCGATGGCACCAAGCTGGTGACCGTTCACGAACCGATACGGTAGGGGGCGAATATGGCGCTGGAGCTTCGGCCGAATTGCGAATGCTGCGACCGCGATCTTGCTCCCGACAGCCGGGATGCGATGATCTGCTCGTTCGAATGCACCTTCTGCGTCGATTGCGTGACGGATGTGCTTCACGGCGCCTGCCCGAATTGCGGCGGTGAGCTGGTTCGCAGGCCCGTTCGCCCGGTGGCGAAACTCGTCAATAATCCTGCGTCGACACGGCGCGTCCTGAAGGCCGAAGGCTGCACGGCGGCCAACGCTGCCTGAGACAAAAGGGGAAATACCATGAAACCCGGCGAAATCATTACCGCAGAGGGCAGCATCGAACTCAATGCCGGCCAGCCGACCGTGACCATCGAAGTTGCCAATTCGGGCGACCGGCCGGTGCAGGTGGGCAGCCACTATCATTTCTTCGAGACCAATGCGGGTCTCCTGTTCGACCGCGACAAGGCGCGCGGCATGCGCCTCGATATTCCGGCCGGCACGGCGGTTCGTTTCGAACCCGGCCAGAAGCGGGAAGTGACGCTGGTGCCGCTTTCCGGCAAGCGCGAGGTCTACGGTTTCCGTCAACAGGTCATGGGGAGGTTATGAAATGGCGACGGCGCATTATCATGGAAGCTGCCAGTGCGGCGATGTGAGCTTCGAGGTCGATGCCGATCTCGACCATACCGTCATCTGCAATTGTTCGCGCTGCAAGCGTCTCGGTTCCACGCTGGCCTTCGCGCCGCGTGAGAAATTCACGCTGCTTTCCGGGGAGGACAAGCTGGCGGAATATCTCTTTAACAAACACAAGATCCATCATCTTTTCTGCGCCACCTGCGGCATTGAGAGCTTTGCTTATGCCGACGGGCCGGATGGCACGCCGATGGTGGCGGTAAACGCTAATTGTCTCGATGGTGTCGATCCCCGGGCGCTGAAGCCGCAGGCTTTCGATGGCGCGGCGGCCTGAGCGATGGAGATGAGCCGAAAAAACGTCCTTATGGCGGCCGTCGTGCTGTTCAGTGCGACCGCCGGCCTGTCCATGTCGGCCGCCGCGCAGGGCGAGCCGGATTGCAAGGCCCCGCAGACGCAGGCGGACATGACCATCTGCGCCGGCAAGGATTACGAAAAGGCCGACAAGCAGTTGAACGCCGAATATCAGAAGCTGCGCAAGCTGCTCACCGAGCGCGACAAGGCGGCGGATGCGGACGGCAAGGGTGCGACCGACGCGCTGGTGACTGCCCAGCGCGCCTGGGTGGCGTTTCGTGACGCCAATTGCGCACTTTCAGGCTTTCAGGCCCGCGGCGGCTCGATGGAACCGATGCTGATTTCCTCCTGCCTTGCCGAAATGAGCGGCAAGCGGGCGGAAGAGCTGCGTCAGTTGTCGGAAGGTTTCTGAACGCATGGGGCGGCGCATCACGATCGTTGGAAACGGGGAACTGCCGCCGGGTGCTGCTGATTTCATCGATTGTTCCGATATCGTCATCCGCTTCAATGATTGCCGGTCGCTGGGGCCAGGCGGTACGCGCACCGATGTGGTGGCGGTGTGCAATACCGGGCGGCCTGGCCGCGAGATGGCGGAAGGGACAGACTGGCGCGAAAGCGACGGCGTGCGGCAGGCCTCCGCCATCTGGTCGGTGCGCGATCCCGCAAAATTTTCCGAAATGGAACCGGATATCCGCGCACGCTGGCCGGAACTGACCGATTTCTGCGCCGATTATACCGCCGGTTTTGCCGCCATCGCACGAGAAGCCGGCAAGGGTCACATCGTCATTCCGCGCGGTGTGCATGAAAGGCTCGATGCCGCGCTCGAAGCCTATGCGCCCATGCCCTATGTCTGCCCCAGCACCGGCCTTTTCGCCATCGCCCATGTTCTTGAGAGCGTGAGTGACGATGGCGACGAGGTGGCGATTGCCGGTTTCGGTCATCAGGGCTGGAGTGGCCATCCATTTACCGCCGAACAACAGCTGGTCGAAGCCCTCGCGGGCGAGGGCCGGCTGACACGAATTTCTCCCACATCGATTTTCTCCGCGTCCGAAGGAGCCTGAGCCCATGCCCTACAAGATTTCCCGCGCCGCCTATGCCGGCATGTTCGGCCCGACCGTTGGCGACAAGGTGCGTCTTGCCGATACCGAACTCTTCATCGAGATCGAGAAGGACCACACGATCTATGGCGAGGAAGTGAAATTCGGCGGCGGCAAGGTCATTCGCGACGGCATGGGCCAGAGCCAGGCGACACGGGCCGAAGGCGCGGTCGATACCGTCATCACCAATGTGGTGATCGTCGACCATAGCGGCATCTACAAGGCGGATGTGGGCCTGAAGAACGGCCGCATCCACGCCATCGGCAAGGCTGGCAATCCCGATACGCAGCCGGGTGTGACGATCATCGTCGGCCCATCGACGGAGGCGATTGCCGGCGAAGGCAGGATACTGACGGCCGGCGGCATGGATGCGCATATCCATTACATCTGCCCGCAGCAGATCGAAGAAGCGCTGATGAGCGGTATTACCTGCATGCTGGGCGGCGGCTCCGGCCCGGCGCATGGCACGCTTGCCACCACCTGCACCGGCGCCTGGCACATCGAGCGGATGATCGAAAGCTTCGATGCCTTCCCGATGAATCTTGGGCTCGCGGGCAAGGGCAATGCCTCGCTGCCGGCCCCTCTGGAAGAGATGATCCTTGCCGGCGCGTCGTCGCTGAAGCTGCATGAGGATTGGGGCACGACGCCGGCCGCCATCGACAATTGCCTGACGGTTGCCGATCAATACGATGTGCAGGTGATGATCCACACCGACACGCTGAACGAAAGCGGTTTCGTGGAAGATACGGTCGCCGCCATCAAGGGCCGCACCATCCATGCCTTCCACACAGAAGGGGCGGGCGGCGGCCATGCGCCTGATATCATCAAGGTTTGCGGCAATCCCAACGTCATTCCGTCTTCCACCAACCCGACACGGCCCTATACCGTCAACACGCTCGCCGAACATCTCGACATGCTGATGGTGTGCCACCACCTGTCGCCGTCCATTCCCGAAGATATCGCCTTTGCCGAAAGCCGCATCCGCAAGGAAACCATCGCGGCGGAGGATATTCTCCATGATATTGGCGCGTTTTCGATCATCTCTTCCGACAGCCAGGCCATGGGCCGCGTCGGCGAAGTGGCGATCCGCACCTGGCAGACGGCCGACAAGATGAAGCGCCAGCGCGGCCGCCTGAAGGAAGAGACCGGCGAAAACGACAATTTCCGTGTCCGCCGCTATATCGCCAAATATACCATCAACCCGGCCATCGCCCAGGGTGTCAGCCACGAGATCGGCTCCATCGAAGTCGGCAAGCGCGCCGATCTGGTGTTGTGGAACCCGGCCTTTTTCGGCGTGAAGCCGGAGATGGTGCTGCTCGGCGGCTCTATTGCCGCCGCCCCGATGGGCGATCCGAACGCCTCCATTCCCACGCCGCAGCCGATGCATTATCGGCCGATGTTCGCCGCCTATGGCAAGCTGCGCACCAATTCCTCGGTGACTTTCGTGTCGCAGGCGTCGCTGGATGCCGGCCTTGCCCAGCGCCTCGGCGTCGCCAAGAAGCTGCTGCCGGTAAAGAATGTGCGCGGTGGTATTTCCAAGGCGTCGATGATCCACAATTCGCTGACCCCCCATATCGAGGTCGATCCCGAAACCTACGAAGTGCGCGCCGATGGCGAGCTTCTGACCTGCGAACCGGCGACGGTGCTGCCGATGGCGCAGCGTTATTTCCTGTTTTGACGGCATTTCGTGTTGAGACTTCTCACAAGGCGGATCGGCGGCGGCATGCTGCTGATCCTCCTGTTGCTTCTGCTCGGCACTGTCGTGCCGCGCCCGTTTTTTGCCGGGGATGTGAGCGGCGGCGCGGCGGGTCGTGAAATCCTGCTGTTATCCAACCCGATCCATACCGATATCGCCCTGCCGGTTGACGACGATCTGCGGCGGGCATTTGCCGAATTGCAGGAGAGCGGCATTGCCGTCAACCATCCGGCGGCGGCCTATCTGGTGTTCGGCTGGGGCGGCCGGTCGTTTTACACCGAGACACCCACCTGGGCCGATCTGAAGCCCATGCCGGTCCTGCGTTCGCTGACGCTCGACCGGTCGGTGATGCATGTGGATGTGACGGGGGATTTTCCCGCCGATCTTGCCGAGGTAAAGCGCCTTCGCATTTCCGAAGCGGGCTATCGGCGCCTCGTGGCCGCCATTCGCGCAAGCTTCCTGCGGGACGATGACGGGGGTGGGGGCAAGGTGCGGCTGATACCCGGCGTTTCTTATGGTCTGACGGATGCGTTTTTCGAGGCGAATGGCCGGTTCAATGCCCTTGTCGGCTGCAACACATGGTCGGCCGCGATGCTTCGGGAAGCCGGCATTCGCACCGGCTGGTGGACACCGTTGCCGCCATTTCTGCGCTGGTCGGTGGCGCTGCATAATTGATCCTCGCAAGCCGCGGTTTTCCTCCGGCAAAGCCTATTTTTATGCTGCACCGCAGCGCGTCTTGCGCTATGGAAACGGCAAAAGAATTCCGCGCGGATCGATCCCAAGCGATCCTCGTAAAACGCCAGAACAGGAGACAAGACATGCTCGGCAAAAAAGTGCCCGCCGTAACCTTCCGCACGCGCGTTCGCGATGAGGCCGTCGGTGGCCCCAACCCGTTCCGTTGGCAGGACATGACCTCCGACGATTATTTCAAGGGAAAGAAGGTCGTTCTGTTTTCGCTGCCCGGCGCCTTTACGCCGACATGCTCGACCTACCAGCTGCCCGATTTCGAAAAGCTGGCGGGCGAGTTCCGCGCGCTCGGCGTCGATGACATCTATTGCCTGTCGGTCAATGACGCCTTCGTCATGAATGCCTGGGCAAAGGGCCAGAACCTCGAAAACGTTAAGGTCATTCCGGATGGTTCGGGTGAGTTCACCCGCAAGATGGGCATGCTGGTCGCCAAGGACAATCTCGGTTTCGGCATGCGCTCCTGGCGTTACGCCGCCGTCGTCAACGATGGCGTCGTCGAGCAGTGGTTCGAGGAAGAGGGCTATTCGGACAATTGCGAATCCGACCCCTATGGCGTTTCCGCGCCGCAGAACATTCTGGAAAACCTGAAGGCACGCGCTGCGGCCTGATTTTGGTTTTGCGATTTTACGAAGGCCCGGCCGCAATGCCGGGCTTTTTCGTTTTCTGGGACGTGATTGTCTTTCGCGATGCCGCCTCATCCGCACACCGTCATCCCGGACTACTCTCACGGCGCAGACGCGCCGTGGCTGGATGCCGGATCCAGTCCGGCATGACGGAGGAGAAGTTGCCGGACGCCTCAAGTCTTTACGCCGGCAATGCCGGCCTTTTTCATACCTTGCATTCATTCACCTTGAAATCACCCCGCCTATCCGGCAAAAATCAGACCCCCAAGACTGTTTCTGAAACGGATCATCCCATGCTGCGCGTCACCTCCTATCATCCGGCCGGAACTCCTGCCGACGAAGCTTCCGGTTATGTCACCCTGGCGCATGACCAGCGGCATCTGCGCCGCAAGCTGCTGCATTTGCAAAATGATGAGATGGTGATGCTGGACCTGAAGGAAGCCGTGCTGTTTGCCCATGGCGATCTTCTGGTGGTGGAGAACGGTGATCTGATCGAGGTCCGTGCGGCGGATGAAAAGCTGTTCGAAATCAAGGCGAAGGATCGTCTTCACCTGATCGAACTTGCCTGGCATCTGGGCAACCGGCATCTTTCCGCGCAGATCGAGGAAGAGCGTATTCTCATCCTGCGCGACCATGTCATTCGCGCCATGCTGGAAGGTCTGGGCGCCACCGTGCGTGAGGTGGAAGAGCCATTCCAGCCGGCGCGCGGCGCTTACCACGCTCATGGCGGCCATTCCCATGGTCATGACCACGGCCATCACCATCACGATCACGGCTGAGCCGTGAGTGAAGATCGCGGCGTCGCCGCGTTACTGCGGCTGATGGCCTGGATGTCGCCGGCCTTTCCCGTCGGTGGTTTTTCCTATTCCGGCGGGCTTGAAAAGGCGGTGGAGGATCGGCGCGTCGGCGATGCGGCGGCCCTGCGCGACTGGCTCGAAACGCTGCTGGGCCATGGCAGCCTGTGGAACGATGCGGTGTTTCTGGCGCATGCCTGGCGCAGCGCCGGGGACGCCGTCGTGTTGAGCGAAACGGCCGATCTGGCGCGGGCGCTGGCCGGTTCGGCGGAGCGATACCGCGAGACGGTGCTTCTGGGCGATGCTTTCGTTGCCGCCGCCAGCGCCTGGCCGCATGCGGTTCTGGACCTCTTGCCGAAAGACGTTCCCTATCCCATCGCCGTCGGGGTGGTCGCTTCCGGCCATGCGGTGCCGCTCAGGGAAACGATTGCCGCCTTTTTGCATGCCGGCGCCTCGCAGATCGTTTCAGCGGGCATCCGCCTCGGGGTCGCGGGACAGAAGGATGGCGTTACCATTCTGGCCGCAAGCGAGGCGATCATCACGGCGATGGCGGCGCGGGCGATGCAATCCACGCTCGACGATCTCGGCAGCGCGACGATCATCGCCGATACGGCAGCCATGCGCCATGAAACGCAGGGCACCCGGCTTTTCCGGTCATGAAAGGGCGGCACGGTCCTTGCATATCTTGAAGCGTCCCGTTGAGGGATTATGGTGAAACAAGACCAAAGCATATCGAAGGGAACAGCGTGATGAAATCGGGTAATGGGCCGCTGCGCGTCGGCATTGGCGGGCCGGTCGGTTCTGGCAAGACGGCGTTGACGGAAAAGCTCTGCAAGGCGATGAGCGCGGATTATTCCGTCGCGGTCGTTACCAACGATATCTACACCAAGGAAGATGCCGAGGCGCTGGTGCGCATGCAGGCACTGCCGTCCGAGCGTATCGTCGGGGTCGAGACGGGTGGTTGCCCGCATACCGCCATTCGTGAGGATGCGACGATCAATCTGCAGGCGATTGCCGGGCTTAATGCGCGGTTTCCCGATCTCGACGTGGTCTTCATCGAATCCGGCGGCGACAATCTGGCGGCGACCTTCTCTCCCGATCTGGCCGATATCACCATCTATGTGATCTCCGTTTGCCAGGGTGAGGAAATTCCGCGCAAGGGCGGGCCGGGCATCACCCGCTCGGACCTGCTGGTCATCAACAAGAAGGACCTTGCACCCTATGTCGGCGCTGACCTCACCGTTATGGACAACGATGCGACCCGCATGCGCAACGCCATGCCCTTCGTTTTCACCGATATGAAACGCGGCGACGGCGTGGATCGCATCGTCGGTTTCCTGAAAGAGCAGGGCGGTCTCTGAAATATGGCTATCTCCCGCCGTTTCGGCGCTTACGAGGTTTCCCGTTTTGTCGACGGTGTCTACAAGGCGCCGGTCGGCCATCTCATCCACCGTCAGGGTGCCGAAGCGCTGACTGCGGCCCTTGCCAGCCATCAGGGCGAAACGGTGGATATGGACGTCAACTGCTTCGCGCTGTCCGGGCCTGACGGCGTCTGGCTGATCGATGCCGGTTGCGGCACGGCCTGGGGTGCAGCCTATGGCCATGCCCGCGCGGCGATGATCGCCGCCGGGATCCAGCCGGCCGATGTGAGGCGTGTCATCCTCACCCATATTCATGGCGACCATGCGCTTGGCCTCATCGATGGCGAGCGGCCTTATTTTCCCAATGCCGACATATGGGTTCCCGAGGCCGATCTCGGCTTTTTCAGCAGCGCGGAGGCGCGCAAGAGCCTGCCGCCCGCCCGGCAGGGCGGTTTCGACCTTGCCGCACGGCTGCTCGACATTTGCGGCCCGATGCTGCGGCCGATCCCCATGGGCGCGGTCGCCGAGGGTATCGAGGCAGTCGCCATGCCCGGCCATACGCCGGGGCACACCGGTTATCTGATCGGCAGTGGCGACAAGCGGCTGTTATTATGGGGCGATGTGCTGCATGTGAGCGCGTTGCAGGTGAAGGATCCCGGCGTCGGTTTCGTCTACGATATCGATTCCGCGCTTGCTTATGAAACACGCCTCAAGGCGCTGGCCGAGGCCGCCGATCATGGCTGGCTGGTTTCCGGCGGTCATCTCGGCGGATTTTTCCGTGTCGAGCGGCAGGGTGACAGCTTCCGCTTCGTGCCGCAGCCGGACTGATTTTCCGATTTCGAACATGTAGAAGGGCGGAATGCCTGATGGCATCCCGCCCTTCGTCCTCTCCCGGTATTTTCAGATTTGCTTCAATGCGGCGACGTCATTGACCTGCACGATGCGTCCGCGCACGGTAACGCCAGCCTTTTTGAGTGCCGAAAAGGCGCGCGACAGCGCTTCCGGCGCGAGGCCGAGCTTGCCGGCGAGCAGGCTTTTCTGGAAGGGCAGCCGCAGCGAAAAGGATGTCGCGTCGCGCGGGCCCTGATTGATGAGGTAATGGGCGACACGTTGCGGCGCCGTCTGCAGCCGGTCGTTGGCGATGCAATCCATCGTGGCCAGCAGGCTGTTGGACAGGCAACGCATGACGGCCTTGGCGATTGCCGGCTCCTGATCGATCAGGCTGCGGATTCTCGTGAGTTCGAACCGCGCCACGGTGCAGCTTTCCGCCGCCTGCGCGCTGTAGCGATAGGTATCGCTGCCGAAAATCAGGCATTCGTTGAAGGTATCGCCGGGGCCGCTGACGCGCACATCCGCCTCGCGCCCATGCCGGTCCAGCCGGTAAAGCCTGATATAACCCGACAGCACACAGTAGAAATGTTGCGCCGCTTCGCCTTCCTTGAAGAGCACATGGCGGGCGTTCACATTGGCGATGGTCGCCGCCTCCATCAACTTCAATGCCGCCGCATCATCCGCTATCCCGATCAAGGGTGCACGCAGCAGAATGTTCCTGTCCCTGTTGCTCAGCTTCACGGTCTTGTTCACGTCCATCCGGCTCCCGCTCATACCTTTTGCCGGGCTGTCCGAAGCGATACGAAACCGGGGATGTTCGTGTTCCCGCACGCCTATCTGAAAAGAGCTCATCGCATTATCCTTCGACCGGCAATTCCCGATGCGAGGGAGATTAGCAGTTCACCTGGAAAGCGAATTGATTTCGATCAAACAGGATTGCAGTCGTTACGGGGAGGAAATGGTTCGTCCATTCGTGCTGAGAAGCGCAGGGGGAAATATGGAGCGGGCGAGCGCCACATATTTCTTCTCCCTGAGGGGGAGAAGGTCGCGGCAGCGGGATGAGGGGGCAAGGGTAAAGATATTCGGCAACGTAGCCCCCTCATCCGACCCTTCGGGCCACCTTCTCCCCGGCGGGGAGAAGAAACAGGCGGCGACGTTTTGCCCTTTAAACATCCCCCCAAAAGAAAACGCCGGGCACAGGGCCCGGCGTCTCAATCGCTATTCTGCAAGCTTCACTCCGCAGCGAGCGGCGGCAGCCGCAAGATGTTGCTGCCCTTGTCCGCGGCCTTGTCGCCGGTGCCCTTTTCCATGCTGGCGACGCGTGCCTCCAGCGAGGAGAGCGCCAGGCTGTTTTCGCGGGCGATCTCCGAGAGTTTCTCGTTGGAGAGGGCCTCTTCCTCCTCTTCCTTCTTGCCGACGAAGCGGCCGAAGAGGTGGGCGAGCAGGCGCGACAGGTCGTCCATGATGAGGAAGAAGGCCGGCACCACGATGAGCGACAGCACCGTCGAGACGATGATGCCGCCGATCACCGCAATCGCCATCGGCGCGCGGAACGAACCGCCTTCGCCGACGCCGAGTGCGGAGGGCAACATGCCCGCCGACATGGCGATGGAGGTCATGATGATCGGGCGGGCGCGCTTGCGGCCGGCCTCCACCATGGCATGCACCCGTTCCATGCCGTGACGGCGCATTTCGATGGCGAAATCCACCAGCAGAATGGCGTTCTTCGTCACGATCCCCATCAGCATCAGGATGCCGATGAGAACGGGCATGGACAGCGCGTTCTGCGTGATGATGAGCGCGACCGCCACGCCGCCGATGGCAAGCGGCAGCGAGAACAGGATGGTGAAGGGCTGAATGACATCCTTGAACAGCAGGATGAGCACCACCAGCACCAGCATCAGGCCAAGCAGCATGGCGTTGACGAAGCCCTGCTGCATTTCGCCCTGCACCTTGGCGTCGCCGCTTTCGGCAAGGCGCACGCTTGCCGGCAGGTCGGTTTCCGACACGATGCGCTTGAACTCGGCCGTCGATGTATCGAGCGCCGTGCCGAAGGGAACGTCGGAGCCGATGGAGACTACGCGGTTGCGATCGTTGCGCTTGATCGAGCTTGGACCTTCCGAATAGTCGATATCGGCAACGCTGTAGAGCGGCACCAGCGATCCGGAGGCGGTCTTGATCTTCAGCGCGCGGATGGTGGCGAGATCGCGGCGGGTATCGAGCGATGCCTGCACACGGATTGGAATTTGCCGGTCATCCAGCGAAATCTTCGTCAGCTGCGCGTCGATATCGCCGATGGTGGCGACACGCACGGTCTGCGAAATCTGCTGCGGCGTGATGCCGAGACGGGCGATCTCATCCTTGCGCGGGCGAATCTGCAGTTCGGGGCGGGGCAGGGCACCTTCCGAGCTGACATTGGCAAGGATGGGCGAGGCGCGCAGGCGGCTTTCGAGCAGACCGACGGCATCGTTCAGATCCTTCTCATTCGTCGAGAGGAAGTTGAAGGAGAGCTCGCGTTCCGCACGGTCGTTCAGCTTGATGATGCGGACATCCGGGATGCCGCGCACCTGTGCGAAAATATCCCGTTCCACATCCCATTGCGGACGTGTGCGACCCTTTTCCTCCACCTTCGGCAAGTATTGGCCGATGAGCGGAATGGAGCCCAGCCCCTTGTTAACCACCAGCTTGAGCAGCGAATGATCGATGTGCTGGAGGATGACGTTGACGGTGGCGCGGCGGAGCTCCAGATCGCCCTTGGGCGAAGCGCCGCCGAGGATGAAGACGCTTTCGACGCCGTTGATGTCACGCAGGGCATGATAAATCTGGGTCGTCGTGCGGTCGGTTTCGTCGAGCGTCGCATTGGGCGGCAGTTCCACCGAAAGCGTCACGCGCGAGGCGTCGTCCGGCGGTAGGAAGCTGCCCGGAACGCCGGCAAGCAGAATGACGGAAGCGACGAGGAAGCCGATGGCGCCGAGCAGCGTCAGATAGCGCGCCCACCACTTGCGGGTGGTGGCGGTTACCATGCGCGTATAGGCCTTCATCAACCGGCTGTCATTGTCGTGGTGATCGTCCATCGCATCTTCGGCGCGCATCAGGTAGGCCGCCATCAAGGGTGTGATGAGACGGGCCACGGCGAGCGAGAAGAACACCGAGAAGGCGACGGTAAGGCCGAACTGGATGAAGTACTGGCCGGGAATACCGGGCATGAACGACACCGGCACGAAGACGGCGATGATGGTGAAGCTGGTGGCGATGACGGCGAGGCCGATTTCATCCGCCGCTTCCAGCGCCGCGCGATAGGGCGTCTTGCCCATCTTGATATGGCGGGCGATGTTCTCGATTTCCACGATGGCGTCGTCGACGAGAATACCCGTGGCGAGCGTCAGGGCGAGGAAGCTGACGAGGTTGAGCGAGAAGCCCATGATATCCATGATCCAGAAGGTCGGGATCGCGGAAAGCGGCAAGGCTACGGCGGCAATCAGGGTTGCGCGCCAGTTGCGCAGGAAGAGCAGGACGACGATGACGGCGAGGATCGCGCCTTCGATCAGCGTATCGAGCGCTGCCTTGTAGTTGCCATAGGTGAAATAGACGGCGTCATCGACCATTTCGATCGACACATCCGGATGATGCTTGCGCACTTCATCGAGGCTTGCCGCCACGGTTTCGGCGACCGAGACTTCGCTCGCGCCCTTGGAACGGAACACCGCGAAGGTGACGGCGGGGTTGCCGTTGAAGCGCGAGAAGGATTTCTGTTCCTGATAGGTGTCGGTGACCGTGCCGAGCTCGGAAAGCTTGACGAAGCGGCCGTTGGAAAGCGCAATCGTGGTGTTGGCGAGCTGGCTCACATCGCGCGTGTCGCCGAGCGTGCGGATGGTCTGCTCGTTGCCGCCGACCTGGCCGCGGCCGGAGCCGAGATCGATATTGGTGCCGCGCAGCTGGCTGTTCACCTCGGTTGCGGTGATGCCATAGGCGTCGAGCTTTTCCGGGCTCAGCGACACGCGTACTTCGCGGTCCGCACCGCCGTAGCGGTCGACCTTGCCGATACCGGACTGGCCCTGGAGCGAACGCTTGATCGTGTCATCCACGAACCAGGACAGTTCTTCCAGCGTCATGTTGGGCGAAGAGACGGCAAAGGTCTGGATCGCCTGCCCCTCGACGTCGATCTTGCTGACGACGGGCACTTCGATATCGGCGGGCAGATCGCTGCGGATCTTGTCGATGGCGTCCTTGGTGTCCTGAACCGCCTCTTCCGTCGGCTTTTCGATGCGGAAGACAACCGTTGTCGTTGACTGTCCGTCGACCACGGTGGACTGGATTTCGTCGACGCCGCTGATGGCGGCGACGGCGTCCTCGATCTCCTTCGTCACCTGCATTTCCAGCTCGGACGGCGAAGCGCCGCTCTGGGTGACCGTGACGGCCACGACGGGAACGTCGATATTCGGAAAACGGGTGATGGGCAGGGTGTTGAACGCCTGCATGCCGAGGATCATCAAAAGCGCGAAGCCGAGCAGCGGCGCAATCGGGTTACGGATTGACCATGCGGAAAAGTTCATCTCATTCCCTCAGTCAGTTGGACGCAGCCGTCTGGGCTTCCACCGGTCTTATCCGGTCACCATCACGCACGAATGCTCCAGCTTTCTCGACAACCTTGTCTCCAGCGGCAAGACCGCTGACAATCTCGATAAAACCGCCGTCTTCGATGCCGGTCTCGATCTTCACCTGCTTGACGACGTCGCCTTCCACCTTGCGGGTGGTGGAGCCTTCACGCCCGGAGGTGACGGCCGACAGCGGCAAAGCGAGCGCATTCGTCTCCTCGACGATGATCGCCGCGCTGGCATACATGCCGGAACGCGCCGGGCTGTCGGTCGGCAGAACCACATGCACGGAGCCGAGGCGCGTCGTCGGGTCGACGGTGGGTGAAACGAGGCGTACCTTGCCCTCTATTTTCTCAGCTCCGCCGGCAACCGTCAAATAGGCTTTCTGGCCTGCCTTGACCTTCTGGATATCGGTCTCGGAGAGATCGGCGACGAGTTCTATCGCGCCGTCCTTGATGACGGTGAACAGCGGATTGCCCGCACCGCTGGCGATTGCGCCAACCTTGGCGTTCTTGGCGGATACGATGCCGGCGACCGGGGTTTTCACGCCGGTGCGCGTCAGCTTCAGATCGATGTCGTCGATCTGCGCGTCGACGACCTTGATGTCGGCTTCGCCGGCGGAAACGGCCTGTTTGGCCGCATCAAGGCGGGCCTGCGCCACCTGAGCGGCCGCTTCGGTCTTTTCCGTCTCGGAGACGGAGCCGGAGCCGCTCTGGCCGAGCTTGGCGGCGCGGTCGCGCTGGCGAAGGGCGTCATTGAGATTGGCCTGCGCTTCCAGCACCTGCGCCTTCGACTGGGTGACTGAGGCTTCGGCCTTGGCCTTGTTGGCCTCAAGCTGGCTCTTTTGCAGCACGAGGCTGTCGGAGGACAGCACGGCCAGAACCGCATTCGCTTCCACCCGGTCGCCGATATCCGCGTTCAGCGTGTCGATCGACAGGCCGTCGACCAGCGGCTGGACGTAAATCTCGTCCACGGGGCGGATCGTGCCGGTGGCGATGATGCGGTCCACGAGATCGCGTTTTGCCGCATGGGCGACGATGATGGAAGGCAGGTTCTGCTGTTTGACCGGTGCCTGCGCCTCTCCCTCGGCGGCTGCGGAGAGGGGAAGCGCCGTTGCGGAAAGAAGAAGGAATACAAAGCGGTTAAACGTGACTTTATGCTGCATGTGTCTTGGCTCGCGCAATATCCGATCGCATGTCCTGCAGCCCCAAGGCTCTTTTTTAAAAGGTCATGCGATAGCGAATGTGAAACAAGGGATCACAATACTTCCTTTTCGATCCTCCCGATTCAAACGCCCCTCAACGCGAATCTTAAGCACCTTTGCCCTGTGCTTATTTTACAAGATCAAATTTGGCAGTCTTGTGGGCGGGACTGTAATTCTTGTTGTCGTACAAATCAATCCGCATAGCCGCGATGGTTGATATACATTTTTGTATAGGTCGGGATATTGTAATTCGTCAAATGGGTTACCAGTGAAATAGGCGAGGTGCTTATACCTTCGAACTATCGGCGCATTCTGGCAAAGCCTTCAAAAGAAGATCGACGCCAGATGGGAAATCGAGTTGAGCGATTCTCACCGACGTCATCCTCGGCCTTGTGCCGAGGATCTACAATGTTGTGATTTTGTTGACGTGGTTAGATCCTTGGGACAAGCCCAAGGATGACGTCGAGAGAATTGGCGCCTTGGTACCAATCATAAATCAGAACGCGCGGACCTCCCGCGCGCTCCATTATCTAGGCGTCACTTCGAACTATTTCAGCGCCGCATCGGTGATTTCGGTGGTGAAGGCGCCTGTCGGTTCCTTGGTGATGACCGGATCGGAGCCGCCGCCCAGCAGCGTCTTGACGGTACGGTCATAGTCCGCCTTGTCGAGTGCGCCCTTCGAGCCGGCGGTCAGTTTTGCCACTTCGCCCATCATGCGCTTCTGGTGTTTTTCGGTCTGGGCGCCGGAGGCGTCGTTTTCGAGAACGATATCGGCGGCGTCGTCAGGGTTTTCTTCCGCCCATTTCCAGCCCTTCATGGAAGCGCGGACGAATTTCACCATGTCTTCCTTGAACTTGGCGTCTTTCAGCTTGTCTTCCAGAACGTAAAGCCCGTCTTCCAGCGTCGCCACGCCCTCCGCCTCGTATTTGAAGGTGACGAGTTCCTCCGGCTTGATGCCGGCATCGATGACCTGCCAATATTCATTATAGGTCATGGTGGAAATGCAGGCGGCCTGTTTCTGTAGCAGCGGATCGACATTGAAGCCCTGTTTGAGAACAGTCACGCCGTCCGCACCGCCGGTGGTCGGGATTTTCAGGTGCGCCATCCAGGACAGGAACGGATATTCATTGCCGAAGAACCAGACGCCCAGCGTCTTGCCCTTGAAATCTTCCGGCTTGGTGATGCCGGTTTCTTTCAGGCAGGTCAGCATCATGCCTGACGATTTGAACGGTTGGGCGATATTGACCAGCGGCACGCCCTTTTCGCGGGTGGCGAGTGCGGATGGCATCCAGTCGACGATGACGTCTGCACCGCCGCCGGCCAGAACCTGCGCGGGCGCAATGTCCGGTCCGCCGGGCTTGATGTCGACATCGAGGCCTTCGGCTTCGTAAAAACCCTTGTCCTTGGCGACGTAATATCCGGCGAACTGCGCCTGGGTGACCCATTTGAGTTGAAGGGTGATCTTGTCGGCGGCCTGCGCTCCGAATGCGGTCAGGAGTGACGCGCCGGCAAGAAGCATGGATGCAAGTTTCATTTTCATCGCTGTTCCCTTTTTCGTTATTACGTTCGTCCCCCACGGACGGACGGATGCCAGAAGGTGACGGCCCGCTCCGCGAGCGCCACGAGACCATAAAAGCCGGAGCCGGCGAGCGCGGCGACCGCGATTTCGGCCCAGACCATATCGACATTGCTGCGGCCCATTTCCGCCGAGATGCGGAAACCCATGCCGACGATGGGCGTGCCGAAGAATTCCGCGACGATGGCGCCGATCAGCGCCAGCGTGGAATTGATCTTCAGCGCGTTGAAGATGAAGGGCCAGGCGGCGGGCAGGCGCAGTTTCAGCAATGTCTGCCACCAGCCGGCGGCATAGGTACGCATCAGGTCGCGTTCCATGTGGCTGGAAGCGGCAAGCCCCTGAACCGTGTTCACCAGCATGGGGAAGAAGGTCATGATGACGACGACGGCGACTTTCGACTGCCAGTCGAAGCCGAACCACATGACCATGATCGGCGCGATGCCGACGACCGGCAGAGCCGAGACGAAATTGCCGATGGGCAGCAGCCCGCGCTGGAGGAAAGGCGACCGGTCGATGAGAATGGCGACGAGGAAACCGAGGCCGCAGCCCAGCACATAGCCCGTCAGTACCGATTTGATGAAGGTCTGGCGGAAATCGGCCCAGAGGATCGGCAGGGAGCCGGCGAGCCGTGCGACGATGGCGCTTGGGGCCGGCAGCAGGATGGGCGGCACGGAAAAACCTCTCACCACGCCTTCCCAGAGCGCGAGGATGGCCAGCCCGAAGAGGAGCGGCACGGCGATGCGGCCGATGCGTTTTGCCGCTGGTGTGGAGAAACGGCGGCGCACCAGCCATTCGTTGAAGGCCCAGGCGGCAAGCCAGAACAGGATCGCGCCGAAAAACCAGCCGGGATGGGTCATGGCCGGGCTCCCATTCTCTTGAGGACGGCGGCATGGGCGATGCCGATGATGGATACGAGAAGGGCAGCCACACCGGCGGCCATGAACAGCGCCGCCCATATCTGCACCGTCTGGCCGTAATAGGAGCCGGAAAGCAGGCGCGCGCCGAGCCCGGCAACGGCGCCCGTCGGCAATTCACCGACGATGGCGCCGACCAATGCGATGGCGACGGCGATCTTCAGCGAGGTGAAGAGATAGGGCAGCGCTGCGGGCCAGCGCAGCTTCCAGAATATCTGGCCGGGCGAGGCATTATAGGTGTGCATCAGGTCGAGCTGGATGGTTTCCGGGCTTCTGAGACCCTTCACCATGCCGACGACGATGGGGAAGAAGGAAAGATAGGTGGAGATCAGCGCCTTCGGCAGCAGCCCGGAAATACCGATGGAGTTCAGGACGACGATGATCATCGGCGCGACGGCGAGGATCGGGATGGTCTGGCTGGCGATGATCCACGGCATGACGGAGCGGTCCATGGCGCGGTTATGCACGATGGCGACGGCAAGCAGGATGCCGAGTACCGCGCCGATGGCGAAACCGAGCAGGGTGGCCGAGAGCGTGACGCCGGCGTGATAGATGAGGCTGCGCTTGGAGGTGATGGCCTTGTTGACCGTGGTGTCCCACAGTTCGGCGGCAATCTGGTGCGGGGCGGGGAGAACCGGGCGCTCCTGGGCGAAGGTTTGCGGCAGGAGTTCGAAGAAGCCCGGCGTTTGACCGGCGCGGGTGGCCTGGTCGCGGGCGAAGGGCATGTTGAGGTAAACGACCGCGAGGTGCCAGAGGATGAGGATGGCGAGGAGGACGGTGAGGATGGGGAGGATGCGGTGGCGGAGGAGGGTCATGGGTTTTCGCTCCGCCGCTCAATCCGAGGGTGCGGCTTACCCCCCTCTGTCCTGCCGGACATCTCCCCCTCAAGGGGGGAGATCGACTCGTGGTGAGTTCTCGTCCATCTGAAAGCTTGAGAATGGAGTGGCGAAATCGCGTCTTGCCGATCTCCCCCCTTGAGGAGGAGATGCCCGGCAGGGCAGAGGGGGGTAAAGCCTCTCGCAATGAGCGTGCATCGAAAATCACCCCTCATAGCTATGCCCCGCCTTCAGCCCCTCACGCACCCGATGCGCAATCGCCAGGAATTCCGGTGTCTCGCGAATCTCCAGCGGCCTTTCCCGTGGTAGCGTCGATGTGATCACATCCGTCACCCGGCCCGGCCGGGGCGACATGACGACGATCTTGGTCGAGAGATAGACCGCTTCGGGAATGGAATGGGTGACGAAGCAGATGGTCTTGCCGGTCGTATCCCAGAGTTTCAGAAGCTGTTCGTTGAGGTGATCGCGAACGATCTCGTCCAGCGCGCCGAAGGGCTCGTCCATCAACAGCAGGTCGGCATCGAAGGCGAGCGCGCGGGCGATGGAGGCGCGCTGCTGCATGCCGCCGGAAAGCTGCCAGGGATATTTCTTGCCGAAACCGTTGAGATTGACGAGATCGAGCGTGCGCTCGATGCGCTCGCGCTGCTCGGCCTTGGTATAGCCCATGATTTCGAGCGGCAGGGCGATGTTCTTTTCGATGCTGCGCCATGGATAAAGGGCGGCGGCCTGAAAAACGTAACCGTAAGAGCGGTCCCGGCGGGCGTTTTCCGGCGTCGTGCCGTTGACGGTGATGTCGCCGGATGTGTGTTTTTCCAGATCGGCGATGACCCGCAGGAAGGTGGTCTTGCCGCAGCCGGAAGGGCCGATGAAGGAGACGAAATCGCCCTTGCCGACCTCCAGGTCGACATTGGAGAGCGCGTGCACCGGGCCATCGCCCGTTTCAAAGGTGAGGCCGAGATTTCTGGCGGAAACGACGGAATAGGGGGAGGCCTGGTTCATCTGGGCTTGGTTTCGCTTTCCGTCAGGGCCGCGCGCGCCAGCGGCAGCATTTGGGTTTCCGTAAGCCTTGCGATCGTTATGCCGGGGTGGCGGTCGAGATCGAGCCAGCGCACTTCCTCTATTTCCGCCTGCGGGGCGACATCGGCATGAAGCCTCGCGATGAATGTATGGGCGACGACGTCGGCCCCCGTCTCATTGGCGGCCTCCTCGCGAAAGACGCCTTCATAACGGGCGGCATTTTCGGGCAGCGTCAGGCCGATTTCCTCGGCAAGTTCGCGGTGAAGCGCCTGTTCCGGCGTTTCGCCCGGATCGATCTTGCCGCCCGGCTGCATGAATTGCGTGGTGCCGCGCTTGCGCACGACAAGCATTTGTCGCCGCTCATTGAGGAGAACGGCTGCGGCGATGACGATTTCGCGTTTCGGCCCGGCGCTCACGGTCATACACCCGATGCCGGAATGCCGCTGCGCTCCACCTTGCGCGGCGCGACGAGTTCCTTCCAGGTGGAAAGCGCCCGGCTGACGGCGGGATAGGGATCGCGGGCGATGAACTGGCCGTGGCCCGGCTGCGTTTCGATGGTGGCCTCCTCGATGCTGACGAGACCGCGCGACAGGGTGTAGCGCGGCAGGCCTTTGACCTTCTGGCCTTCGAACACGTTGTAATCGATGGCCGATTGCTGGCTCGCCGCGCTGATGGTTTTTTCCAGCGCCGGATCCCAGACGACGATATCGGCATCGCTGCCGACGAGGATCGCGCCCTTTCTGGGATAGATGTTGAGGATCTTGGCGATGTTGGTGGAGGTGACGGCGACGAATTCGTTCATCGTCAGCCGGCCGGTCGCCACGCCATGGGTCCAGAGCAGCGGCATGCGATCTTCCAGCCCGCCGGTGCCGTTCGGAATCCTGCGGAAATCTCCAAGGCCGAAACGTTTCTGCTCGGTGGTGAAGGCGCAATGGTCGGTCGCCACGCATTGCAGCGAGCCGGAGGCGAGACCCGCCCAGAGGCTGTCCTGATGCTGCCGGTTGCGGAAGGGCGGCGACATCACCCGGCGGGCGGCGTGATCCCAGTCGGCATTGGCATATTCGCTTTCATCGAGGATCAGGTGCTGGATCAGCGGTTCGCCATAGACCCGCATGCCGTTTTGCCGGGCGCGGCGGATCGCTTCATGCGCCTGTTCGCAGGAGGTGTGGACGACATAAAGCGGCGCACCCGCCATATCGGCGATGATGATGGCGCGGTTGGTGGCCTCGCCCTCCACCGAGGGCGGGCGGGAATAGGCATGCGCCTCCGGCCCGACATTGCCTTCCGCCATCAGCTTTTCCTGCATCTGCGCGACGATATCGCCGTTTTCCGCATGCACGAAGGGGATGGCGCCCAGTTCGGCGCAGCGCGAGAAGGAGGCGAACATCTCGTCGTCATTCACCATCAAAGCGCCCTTATAGGCCATGAAGTGCTTGAAGGAGTTGATGCCCTTTTCCCGAACCACCGTCTTCATCTCGTTGAAGACCTGCTCGCCCCACCAGGTGACGGCCATGTGGAAGGAATAATCGCAATTGGCCCGCGTCGCCTTGTTGTCCCATCGCTGCAGGGCATCAAGAAGCGACTGGCCGGGCTCCGGCAGGCAGAAATCCACCACCATGGTCGTGCCGCCGGCAAGCGCCGCGCGCGTGCCGCTCTCGAAGTCATCGGCGGAATAGGTGCCCATGAAGGGCATTTCCAGATGCACATGCGGATCGATGCCGCCGGGCATGACATAACATCCGGTGGCATCGAGTACCGTGCCGCCGCTCAGATCGGGCCCGATCTCGGTGATCCTGCCGCCTTCTATCTTCACATCGGCCTTATAGGTGAGGTCGGCGGTGACGATGGTGCCGTTCTTGATGATGGTGGCGGTCATTCCACGATCTCCGCAGTCTCGAGCACCGCATGCAGCAGCACATCGCAGCCGGCGGCGGCCCATTCCGGCGAAATCTCCTCGGCCTCATTGTGGGAAAGCCCGTCCACGCAGGGGCAGAAGATCATGGTGGAGGGGGCGACCCGTGCCGTCCAGCAGGCATCGTGGCCGGCGCCGGAGATGATGTCCATGTGGCTGTAGCCGAGTTTTTCGGCGGCAGAGCGCACGCGCCCGACCAGAACCGGATCGAAGGTGACGGGATCGAAATGGCCGATGGCTTCGATCGAGCAGCCGACGCCGAGTTCTTCGGCGATCTGCGGCACCTCGCGTTCGAAGATGGCGCGCATGCTGTCGAGTTTCGCCTGTGAGGGGGTTCTGAGGTCGATGGTGAAGACCACCTTGCCGGGCAGCACATTGCGGGAATTGGGTGTGAAGATCATCTGGCCGACGCCGGCCACCGCACCCGGCTGGTGGGCCATGGCCACTTCCTGCACCTTTTCGAGAATGCAGGCGGCGGCAAGGCCGGCATTGACGCGCATGGTCATCGGGGTGGAGCCGGTATGGGCTTCCTTGCCGGTCAGCGTCACTTCCGCCACCACAAGCCCTGGCAATGGGTGACGACGCCGATCCGTTTGCTTTCCGCTTCCAGGATCGGCCCCTGTTCGATGTGATATTCGAAATAGGCGTGCATTTTGCGCGCGCCCACCTCTTCCTCGCCCAGCCAGCCGATGCGCTTCAGCTCTTCGCCATAGGTCTTGCCGTCGGTATCGGTGCGGCCATAGGCATAATCGAGATCGTGAATGCCGGCGAAGACGCCGGAGGCCAGCATGGCCGGGGCAAAGCGCGCGCCTTCCTCGTTTGACCAGTTGGTGACCGTGATCGGATGTTTGGTCTTGATATTGAGGTCGTTCAGGCTGCGCACCACTTCCAGCCCGGCCAATACGCCGAGCACGCCATCAAATTTGCCGCCGGTCGGCTGGGTGTCGAGGTGGCTGCCGATATAAACGGGAAGCGCGTCCGGGTCCTCGCCGGGGCGGGTGGCGAACATGGTGCCCATGCGGTCGACGCCCATCGTCAGCCCGGCCGCTTCACACCAGCGCTGGAAGAGGCGGCGGCCTTCCGCATCCTCATCCGTCAGCGTGCGGCGATTATTGCCGCCGGCAATGCCGGGGCCAATCTTCGCCATATCCATCAGACTGTCCCACAGACGGTCGCCATTGACCGTCAAGTTCTTACCCGCCGCCATGAAGTGTCGTCCTCACCTGTTTTGTTTTTATCGAAGCAAAGCTTGTGCCGTTCCCTTTTTTGCCGGTTAAGATAACAGCCATTGCCTTGTGATGGCGATGGGGGATAAATTGACCGGCTGGTAAACATTGCAAATTCGCGGTGGCGTCAGCAAGGGATTTTCGTGACGAATCGCAGTAATTTTGCCTAAACTGTACGCGTAGATTATTTTTTAAGCATACTGTAACGGCAATTGCATGGAAAAGAAACAGAGAGCTGAGAATGGCCATACCGCGCGCAGCGAAAACACAGAAGCGGACCCGCATTCAGGAAGAAAAGCAGGAAGCGATTCTTGAAGCCGCGCTCAGTGTTTTTTCCACAAACGGGTTTCGCGGCTCCACCATAGACCAGATTGCCGAGGCGGCCGGCATGTCGAAACCGAACGTGCTTTATTATTTCCGCACCAAGGAGGCGATGCATCGCGCGCTGATCGAGCGGGTGCTGGACACATGGCTCGACCCGCTGCGCGCTTTCGATGCCGAGGGAAATCCTGAAAGCGAGATTCGCTCCTATATTCGTCGCAAGCTGGAAATGTCGCGCGATTTCCCGCGTGAAAGCCGCCTGTTCGCCAATGAGATCCTGCAGGGCGCGCCGCATATCGAAGATGAGCTGAAGGGGCCGCTGAAACAACTGGTGGATGAAAAGGCCGAGGTCATCCGCGCCTGGGTGAAGGCCGGACGGATGGCCAAATGCGATCCCTATCATCTTATTTTTTCCATCTGGTCGACCACCCAGCATTATGCGGATTTCGATGTGCAGGTGCGGGCGGTGCTGGGCGAGAAGAATGGCGGCGAGGGCCGTTTCGAGGATGCGGCCCGGCATCTGGAGCAGCTTTTCATGGGCGGATTGCGGATAAACGGCTGAACGGAACCATTCTCGCGCCTAGAGTGTTTTCGCGTTCTTCGAATCGCGAAAACACTCTAACTCTTTGTTTTGGCGCATTTCCGGACGGAAAACCGGGTCCACTTTTCCTGGAAATGCTCTAAGCAATCGATTCTTCATGTCGAAACATGAGGAAAATTATCACCTTTATACTTTACTCCAAAACTCATCTTTATTATGGTGCCGGCATCCCGAACGTCCGGGGCATTGAAAAATCAACCGGCAGGTGAGGGAATGGCACGCAAGGAAAAGAAGAAGGCCGAACGCGGCGGCAAGCAGGGCAAGGGCGCTCCCCAGACTGAGCGGGATGTGGCCGAACAGCAGCTTTCCGGTCCGAAAAGCTTTCTTTATGTCGGCGGCCGTGACTGTCAGGTTGCGCATCTTCGCCAGATCGCCAGCAATTTCGGCGCGGAGCTCATTCATCACGATGGCGGCCTGCGTGAGGCCGTCTCGCGCATCGATACCGTGCTTCCCTCCGTCGACTGCGTTTTCTGCCCCATCGACTGTATCAGCCACGATGCGTGTCTGCGGGTGAAGTCCGGTTGCAAAAAATTCGGCAAGACGTTCATTCCGCTGCGCAACGGCAGCAAATCCAGTCTGGAGCGGGCGCTGCAGACCATGAATGAACGGACCTCGAACGATGAGCGACGAGCGCAATAATTTTAAGGATGGAGTGCCAGCGGCGGCGGAAGCCTGCCGTGTGGAACTGCACAAGATGGCCGAACAGGCCGCCGATCCGGCGTTGCCGGACATCTATGAACTCATCGGTGAACGCGAAAGGCGCAACCGCCTTGCCGGAAGCGGCGGCAATGTCGTGACCTTTCCCTATCTGCGCACCCGCCAGCCCGGTGAAACGCCGTCCTTCGAAATCGGCGCGGCGGCCGAAGAGGGCCGCAATATCCTGTCGTTTCGCTGGACGCGGCGTAAGGGCTAAAGCTGAAGCATTTCCGGTCAAAGTGCGAAGCGGTTTCACGCCCGGAAAATGCTTAAAACAAAGATGTAGGGCACGTCCGACGGTTCGATTTAAACCGGACGTGCTCTAACCCTTCGGCTTCAGAAATGCTCCGGCGCACAGCACCAGCCATCCGGCAATCATGCCGAGGCCACCCGTGGGTGCGGCGTAGGGAAACAGGCTGTGGCCGGAAAAATGGCGGGTGACGAGATCGCCGACAAAGATCGCGGTGCCGAGGCCGAGGATCAGGCCCGCGGGAATGGCGGTTCTGATGCGATCCGCGCCAATATGGAGCGCTACCAGCACCGGCGCATGCGCCAGCGCCATGGCCGAGGCATTGCCGAGCATATAGGTTTCGCCGGTATGGGTGGCCGCGGCTGCGAGCATGACGCCGGCCGCGCCCAGCAGGCCGCCCAGCAACAGAATGAAGGCCCGCAATCTGTCGCGGGGCAGGCTTGCGATGGTCGCGCTCTGCGTGGTCATTGGCTGTCCGCCTCCTGGTTCTGCATGTGAAAGGCCAGCCGCTCGACCGGCGTCCAGATGATCTCGCGCAACTTCGGATTCTCGATGGTCTCGTCCATGGCGCGGCGGAAGCAGAGCAGCCATTCATCCCGCTCGGCGGGGCCGATGGGGGCGACGAAGTGGCGGCGGCGGAGCATCGGGTGGCCGTGTTTCTCGACATAGACGGGCGGTCCGCCAAGATATCCCGTCAGATAATCGTAAAACTTCGCCTCGCTGCCGGAAAGATCGGCCGGATGGATGGCGCGGCAATGCGCCGCTTCGGGCAGGGTGTCCATCAATTCATAGAAACGCCGGGTCAGCGCCCTGACGGTCGCATCGCCACCGATCGCTTCGTAAAGGGTAATGGTCTCGCCGCTCATAATCCGCCTCGTGTGGCCCTCCGGTCCTTATCGCTCCATGGAGCCGGAAGAGCAACAGGGCACGGGCGGGGTGCGACATTTGCGACAGGTCAAAGAGGACAGATGCCGGGCAAGCCCGGCATCGCGCAAGGCGTCACCCAAAATTGCGGATGAGATCGAGTCCCTTGTTCAGAAGCGTTTCGGCCTCGTCCTGATTGGCCGCTTCGACGTAGCAGCGCATTTCGGGAGCATTGCCGGAAGGGCGGAAATGGATGGTGCTGCCATCGGTGAGCGCGACGCGCAGGCCGTCGATGTCGCTCAGCGCCTTCACGGTGCCGACCGGCGCGAGGAATGCCTCGAGATTGCTGCGCGAAGCGCGCAGATGCGTCATCAGGGCGGCGCTCTTTTCCTGCGCGAAATTTTCCAGGCGGTCGGCGGCGGCGACCGGCAGGTTATAGGCGGCGGCGATCTGCGACAGCGGCTTTTTCTGTTCTGCCGAGAGAAGCAGCACGGCGAGAACCGGCAGGAAGCTGTCACGCGTCGGCAGCGGCGAAAGCGCCCTGCCGTTAAGTGTGAAGGCGGAGGCCGTCAGCAGGCCGCCATTGGCCTCGAAGCCCATGACACCGCTCTTGCCGGCGGCGAGCGCCTCAGCCATGCCCGCGATCACGAAGGGGGAGCCGACTTTGGTGCGGATGACGTCGAACGAGCCGCTCGCCTCGATGCCGGAATTGGAGGTGACGGGGGTGACGACCACGCCGGCGCCGAGGAAATTGGCGGTGATCAGGCCGATGAGGTCTCCGCGCAGCGGCACGCCGTTTTCATCGGTCAGCAGGGGACGGTCGCCGTCGCCATCGGCAGAAACGATGGCGTCGAGACCGTGCTCCGGCGACCATTTTTTGAGAAGGGCCAGCGTTTCCGGCGAGACCGCTTCGGTATCGACAGGGATGAAGGTTTCGGAGCGGCCGAGCGGAACGACATCCGCACCATAATGGGCAAGCACGTCGACAAAGAGATCGCGCGCCACCGTGCTGTGCTGGTAAACGCCGATCTTGAGGCCGGAGAGCGCCTTTTCCGGCAGCAGCGCGATATTGCGCTCGTAGAAAAGTTCGGCTGCGGTGGCGGAATGGTCCTCGGCGGTCGCCGCCTCGTCACTGATGCCTTCCGCTTCGATTTCGGCGGCAAGAGCGGCAATCGCCGTCTCGTCCTGCTTGTCGATTTCACCGTCCGGGCGGTAGAACTTGATGCCGTTGCGGTCGGCCGGGATATGCGAACCGGTGATCATCAGCGCGCCGGCCTTGAGCGACAGGCCGTAAAGCGCCAGCGCCGGTGTCGGCACCGTGCCGCAATCGAACGGGGTCAGGCCGGCTTTTTTGAGCGCGGCGATGCAGGTGGCGGAAACATCCGGGCTCGAATCGCGGAAATCGCGGCCGACGAGAATGGGATCGCCCGCCTTTGCCTGGCCCGATGTGAGAAGGTGCCTCGCAAATGCCGTGGCATAGACGGCCGAGGCTTTTCCTTTCAGATCGACGGAGAGGCCGCGAAGGCCGCTCGTTCCAAATTTCAGGCTCATTCCAAACTCCGTTTCGATAAAATCTTTGAGGGTCAAATGGATAATGCAAAAATATAACGGTTGAAAGAACCGTATCGATCCATTCGAGTCAATCATCCCTTTCAACGTGGCCGCGAATAGGCGATGATGGCGGGACTGATGCGGGTAACCTAAAATTCACCCGTCATATTTAAACTTGTCCGTCGATAGCGGCTCTGGCGACGATGGGAACCCTCTGTTGCCGGCCTTTTTGTGGTTCGTTCGAGTTGGATTGGCTGATGTACAGGCTTCAAAAGGCGGAACATAAGCAGGCACGTCCGCTCGATGAAAAAACGGCGCCTGCCGCGAGAACCCATGGTTCCCTGCTGGACGATCTGGTGGATGAGGACGAGGTTTTCGAGCGCACGGTGCTGAAGGAGCATCTGGAGCCGAAACCGGCGAAGACCGTCGCCGAGCCGGCCGCGGCCGAGACGCCGGTGAAGGCGGCTTCGCCGAGCGGCAGTCTGGCGGCTGCGCTGCCGGGCCTGAAACATATCGACAGGATCGGTGTGGATGACATCATCCTCTGGCTTCGCAAAGGCATCGTCTGGATCGTGCTGGCAATCGTTCTCTGCGTCGCCGGCGCGCTGACCTATGCCTCCATGACGCCGCCGCGTTACAAGGCCTATACGGATATCGTCGTCAATCCTTCCAACCTGAATGTCGTCAATGACGGGGTGTTTTCTCCCAACCAGCAGCGCGACACGCAAATCCTCGAGGTGGAAAGCAAGTTGCGCACCATCACCTCGCGCAACGTGCTGGCGCGGGTGGTGGACGAGCTGAAGCTCGATCAGGACCCTGAATTCATCAGCCCGCCGCCGCTCGCCCGGCTGAAGGCGATGTTCTCATCGAAACCGGAGGATGACGACAACCGCGTCGGCGCGCTTCGTTCGCTCGGCGACCGGGTGGCGGCGGAACGCGACCCGCGCTCCTTTGTCGTGACGCTTTCGGTCTGGACCAATGACGCGGAAAAATCGGTGACTGTCTCCAAGGCCATCGTGAAGGCTTTCGAAAGCGAACTGTTCCAGACAAACTCCGACAGCAGTCAACGCGTCGTTGACGATCTCAGGAAGCGGCTCGAGGAAATGCGCGAGAATGTGACCGCCGCCGAAAAGCGCGTGGCCGATTTCCGCCGCGAGAACGGCCTGCAGGAAAATAACGGCCAGCTCGTCAGCAATCTGGCTTCCGGTGAGCTGAACGCTCAGGTGCTTGCGACCCAGCAGCGCCTCATTCAGGAAGAATCGCGCCTCAAGCAGATGGAGGCGGCGATTGCGCAGAACCGCACCCAGAGCGACGCCATATTCGATAGCCAAACGATGAATACGATCCGCGCGCAATACAGCACGCTGCAACAGCAGATCGGTGCGATGACGCTGACCTATGGCGCGCGCCATCCGCGTCTTGCGACCGCGGGTGCGGAGCGGGCGATGCTGGAACAGGGAATGGCGGATGAGGCGCGGCGTATCCTTCAAGCGGCAAAGATCAATGTCGCGGAGGCGCGCTCCTCACTCGATGCCCTGCGGCTGAAAGCGGTGGCGGAACGCGCCAATGTCTTTACCGACAATGAGGCGCAGGTGCGGCTGCGTGATCTCGATCGTGACGCCCGCTCGGCGGCGGCGATCTATGAGACTTATCTCACCCGCTCGCGCCAGCTTGCCGAACAGCAGTCGATCGATTCCACCAATGTGCGGGTGATTTCGCAGCCGGTTGCGCCCAATTCCAGAAGCTGGCCGCCCGGCAAGCTGACGTTCCTCATTGCCGGCGGTATGGGCGGCCTGTTCCTCGGTCTGGCAATTGCCGTGGCGCTCGGCCTCTGGGGTTATCTTCGCCGGGACGATCACGCGGATGTCACAGCGCGGTAAGACAAGGCGGCTGTGCGTCGCCTTATTCTTCCGAAATCAGACCGTCATAAACCTCGAGCAGCGCGGCGGCGATGGCCGCGCCCAGCGCATTGCCGGCATCGCGAATGCCGGCCTCGTCGCCGTCGCGAACCGAAATGGCAAGATCGGACGCCTCGTTGGCGACGATTTCTTTCGCCCGTTCTATCGCCCAGAGGCCGAAATCGCCGCGATTGTCGATCGAGATTGTTTCCATGGCCGGAGCCCTTCCGTGGTTTGATTTCCGCGTCCCTTAACCCATCGGCTGAGAAACCGGAATAGGCGGAAAATGTGGCGCACAACCTTCAGGCGTGTAAAATGGCTGCCGCATACGGGGATTTATAAAAATATTAATGATAGTTCTTCGTAGTGTTTGAAGCCTTATACCCTAAGCATAAGCGTGAATATAACAATGAAACGATGCCTATCTTGGACACCGGACAGATTATGACAGGGAGAGAGATGCCGGATGCGGAGGGGACTGGCCAGGTCTGGCCGGTTATTCCGCTTGCGGCGTTGCCCATTACCGACGCGACTATCGACGAAACCGCGCGGGATTTCATCCTGCGCGCGACGACGGCGCGTGCGGCCGGTGCAAGACCGTTTTATTCGACATCGGCAAACGGTCAGGTCATCGCGCTTTGCCATCACGATAGGGAATTCGACGCCATGCTGCGGCAGGCGGACCAGATTCATGCGGACGGCATGTCGCTGGTGATCTTTTCCCGCAAATTCTGCCGGAAGGCATTGAGAGAACGGGTTGCGACCACGGATCTCGTTCATGCCGTTGCGAAGCGCGCCGAAGAGACGGGCAGCCGGTTCTATTTCCTCGGCGGCTCCGAAGAGGTGAACCGCGCGGCGGTCGAGGAAATGCAGAGGCTTTATCCGCGCCTCATATTTGCGGGGCGGCGCAACGGTTATTTCAGCCGGGCCGAGGAGGAGGCGATCCTCGCCGATATCGCGGCATCCGGGACGGATATTCTCTGGGTTGGCTTCGGCATACCGCTGGAGCAGCGTTTCGTCTCGCGCAATCTGGACAGGCTTTCCGGCATCGCCGTGATCAAGACCTGCGGCGGCCTTTTCGATTTCCTCGCCGGCAAGAACAGCCGGGCGCCGCAATGGATGCAGGATATGGGGCTGGAATGGCTTTACCGGGCCATGCTCGAGCCGAAGCGGCTCGGAAAACGTTACCTGCTGACCAATCCTATCGCCATATATTCGCTGCTGAAGTATCGCTTCGGAGCTTCGGGACAAGGTCGCTAGATCATCGCGACAAGCTGCTGCTGCGCGAAGAATAAAGCGCGCCTGCGCCTCCCGCCCGACAATATAAGATTTTCCTAACTTATTGAATGGATGCGCTGCGTCGCTGAAATCCGTTGCAACTGCGAACATCTGCGCTACACTGCATCAATATTACAAATTTATTCGAATCATAGATTTATTGAGGCCACCAATGGTGATTACGTCCATTTCTCTTTTCATATATGGAATTGGCACCGTTACCTCTCTCGCCATGACCTATATCGAAGGCGCCCGCCGCGACAAGGACTGGGATTTTTATCGCGTCACCGGCATTGTCCTTTGTTTCTTCTGGCCGGTGCTCGTGCCGCTCCTCGTCCTCGCGACGGCCTTGTCGTCGTTCGGTTTCCAGAAACGGTTCACGAATACGATCTCGCTCGGCAGGCAAAAAACCCTTAGCTGAGCCGAAACTATCCCGCTTCAGCTCTTCTTCGCCGGCGCCTTGTAGGGCGTGAGCGTAATGCCGAGGCTCGCCATCACGCGGCCGATGGACATCAGCGGCGGATGCGTGGCTGGCAGCAGGGTTCCGGTTTTCACGAAGGCGGAAACGGCGCGGACAAGAGACAGGCACAGGCTGACGGCATTTTTGGCGGCAAGCAGCAGCCCGCCTTTCAGGCCGGGGCGTCGGGCGCGGTCGATGCTGTAATTGATGATGCCGGTTCGGAGCGAGCGCTCCATGATCCAGCGCGGCGCCATGCGGTTTTCCGGCACATATTCGATGATGAGCGCCTGCGCATTCCAGGCGAATTTGAAACCGGCCTTGCGGCAGCGGGTGAAGAAATCCATGTCGCCGCCGCCGAGGAAGTTGAAGCGCACGTCGAATTCCGGTTTCGCCAGCGTCTCGAAAACCCGCCGTGAGATCAGGCAGTTGCCCGATCCGTGGATTTGCTCGACGAGGCCGGTCGGCGCTTCGATGGAGCCGAACAGCGGATGCGAGAGAACCGCCTTCGAAGCCGGTGCGTCGAATTCCCGGTTGACCGGGCCGCCGACGATATCGACGCCGAAGGATTTCGCGGCCGAAACCATTTCGGCAAGCCAGACAGGGGAGGCGGCCTCGTCGTCATCGATCATCAGGAACCACTCAGCCGAAGCATAGCTTTGCCGGGCGGTGCGGAAGGCGGTGTTGATGGCGTAACAATTGCCCTGCGTCGGTTCGACCAATGCCTCGCCGGCCATGCCGCTTTCGGCGAAAAAGGCGCGCGCGACCGCAAGACCCGCCTGACCCGCGCCGTCATTATCGACCACGACGATGGCGAAGGGAAAATCGACCTTCTGGGCCGCGAGTGACCGAAGCGTCTTTTTCAGGCCTTCCGGGCGGCGGAAACTCGGAATGCACACCACCGCTTCCGGCATGATCTCGGACATGGAAACTCCTAAATTCCGGCAAGCGCTGCGGCGGAAAAAACGACGGCCCTGAGGCTCTGGCGCGGGCGATTGAGGAAGGTATCGGCCAGCGCCGAAAAGGCCTCGCGGTAGCGGCGGGCGCGGAAGGCCTGCGCCACGGTATAGGCATTCATGTGGTTTTCGGATCGGCGGCGAAGCCGCCGCAGCTCCGGCGGCGAAACGGCAGCGACGATGGCCGGGTCGGAAAACACGGCCTCGATCGCCGGTTCGCAATCCCGGAAGGTCAAAAGCCGGTTCATCATCACGCTCGTCCTGTGCACACGGTAATCCAGCACATGGCAGCCGGGCAGGTAAACGAAACGGCCGGCGGCGGCGAGCCGGCACCAGCCATACCAGTCTTCGGCATAACGCAAAGTCTCGTCGAAACCGCCGAATTCCTGAAAGATGCGGGTTCTGACCAGCATGATGCCGCCATTGACGATGAAGTTGCCGCCGAGCAGCGGCTGGAGAATGAAACCATCGGGTTTTTCCCGGCGGCGAATGAGATTGCGCCGGCCGATCTTGACGCCGTTTTCATCGATGCGCTCGTAATCGCCATAGACGGCGACGACATCCGGCCCGGAAATGCCGGCGCAAAGGGCCGCGATGGCGCCCGGTTTCAGGCGATCGTCGGCATCGAGAAACATCGTCCACTCGCCGCGCGCCTGCGACAGGCCGAAATTGCGCACGGCGGAAACGCCCTGCCTTCCCTGCGGCCGGGCAAGCAATTTGACGCGAGGGTCGGAAAAACCTTCTACCTTTTGTGCGGTGGTGTCGGTGGAGCCGTCATCGACCACCAGCACTTCGCCGATGGTCTCGCCCTGCAGCAACACGCTTTCGATCGCTTCCACGATGTAACGCTCGCCATTGCGAACGGGAATGACAATCGAAACGGAAACCAAGACTTCAAACTCCATGCGGCGTGGGCCAAGAATTCGCACAGCGAAGTTACTACCGCATTAAGCGGGTCTGGCCAATTATGACGTGGTATAACGTCGGTTAACCTTGCAAATCTTTAATATCCTTTTCCTATGATCGGAATGTTATGTTTTGGGAATAAAGGTTGTGGAGGCGGGTGCATGCGGATCGGGCGGCGGAATTTTATGGGCGGTGCGGCAAGCGCTGGCCTGCTGCATGCCGTGGCCGGCCCGGCCTTTGCCGCGCAGAAGAAAGCGGCGAGCAAAACCGCCCCTTATGGCGCGGCTGTTTACCTGCCGGATCTCACCGCCGATAGCCGCATCGGCGAGGCGGTGGTGAAATATTGCTCGCGCATCACCCCCGTTACCGAAATGAAATGGGAGGTCCTGCGGCCTTCGGCGGAGGCGTTCGATTTCGCCGCCGCCGATGCAATCGCCAATTTCGCCCGTCAGCACAAGCTTTCCATGCACGGCCATCCGCTGATCTGGTATGCCTCCAACGCGCCCTGGCTTGCGAGCATCGGCGGCGGCGTGAAGGTCGAGAAGCTGATGGAGACCCATATCGTCACGGTGATGGAGCGTTATAAGGACGTGATCCATAGCTGGGATGTGGTCAATGAGCCGATCCCCGATGTGCCGGGCAATGTGCGCGCGCGGCGCGATGCATGGTATTACGGCGCCGGGCCGGACGCCATCAAGAAGGCTTTCGAGATCGCCCATGCGGTCGATCCGAAGGCGCAGCTCGTGCTCAACGAATATGACGTGGAATTTGCCGCCGAGAAATCGCCGGCCAAGCGCGCGGCCTTCCGCAATCTCATTCTCGAACTGCTGGAGAAGGGCGCGCCGATCAACGCCGTCGGGCTGCAGGGGCATTTGCGCGGCGGCTGGCCGATCGCCAAGGACGAGCTTGCCGCCTTCGCGGCGGAAATGCGCAGTTACGGTCTTGCCGTTCTGGTGACGGAGCTGGATGTGATGGACCAGACGCTGCCCGCACCGGAGGCCGAGCGCGATATGCTGATCAACGGCCAGGTCCGCGAGTTTCTGGAGGCGGCTTCCGCGGGCGGCGCGCTTTCCTCCATCACCACATGGGGCATCTCGGATCAATATAGCTGGATCCGCTGGGCCTATCCGCGCCGGGACGGCACCGCCAACCGGCCGCTGCCGCTGGACTGGAGTTTCAACCAAAAACCCATGATGGCCATCATCAATGAATTCCGGAACCGTGGTGCATGACTATGAATGCTGAAATGCCGCTTCCTCCCGTGCAAAAGGCGCTGCAAATCAACCTGCATCCCTTCGATGCCCCGCATGCGGCCCTGACCCTGCCGCATCAGCTCAGGGTCTGGGGCGGACAGGTGGACCGCATTCTCCTCACCGTCGATACGGGCCAGGTGGGGGCCGGCCGCTACAAGGGCAACGGTTTCGATGCGGCGCGCCAGCGTCTCTTCGACATGCTGGAGGAAATGCAGACCAATTATCCGCATCTGCATGTGGATATCGTCGATTACAGCGATGCGGCGCGCAACGCCGTGACGGAAACCTTCTTTCCCCGCTCGCCGATTCCCTATCCCGCCAAGGCTTTCGATGGCGGGCCTTTCCATGTCTATTTCTACGGGCTGAAACGCGCCAATGCCCGTTATGTGCTGCATATGGACAGCGACATGATGTTCGGCGGCGGCAGCCAGAGCTGGTTCGGCGAGGCCATCGCGCTTCAGAAGGCCAATCCGGATGCGCTGTGCATCACGCCCTTTTCCGGGCCGCCGACGGTGCGCGGCGATCTGGATATTTCCCGCCATGTCGGCATGCCCGGCGTGAAGAACATACCTGCGCCGCGCAAGCTGCCGTCGCGCATTCCCACCTGGCGTTTCGCCACCGCGTCCACCCGGCTTTTCATGATCGACATGGAACGCTTTGCGAAACGCATCGGCTCGCTGGAACTGCTCAAGCCCGATGTCAAACGGCGCATCCGCTCCTATGCCTATAACCAGCAGCCTGTCTCGATGCCCGCCGAGGAGGTGCTGAGCATGAACATGATGCGCACGGGTGTTTATCGCCTCGATTTTCTCGGCACGGGCAAGGGCATGTATTCACTGCATCCGCCCTATCGCTCGCCGGAATTTTATGCGGCGCTCGCCTCCATCGTCGAGCGCATCGAAAAGGGCGATATTCCCGAGGGCCAGCTCGGCGATTTCGATATTAACGGGTCGATGGTGGACTGGACCAGCGCGCTGGCGGCCAAGACACGCTCCAAACGTTATGCGAAAGCGCTGCGCCATCTCATCTCGGCCAATGTCGGGCGGTTCAGCAAGGCTTGAAGGTTTCGATCCGTCTTCCGTCGTGAGGCGGGGCGGGGGCTCAATAGTCGGTGATGAGCTTGCTCCAGCTCTCCGAGCACAGTCCGCCAATATAGATGTCGCCGGCCAGCGCCCTTTCCCGCAGGGCGTCATCGCGCGTCGCCATGCAGAAATAACCGTCATGGCGGAAGCTCATGTGGTTCTGGCGGTAAAGCGCGTTGATGAGAAAGGGCTGCGCCATGCCGGTGACATGGGCATAGTTCTCGTCATCGAAATGGCGGAACAGGGTGTTGAGCACATCGTTTTCGCAACCGGCATCGCAGACGAGATTGAGCACATAGGCCGTTCTCCCCCGCTGGCCGAAAAACAGCGCAGCGCCCATGGCGTGGCCTTCGGCATTCTCGATCACCACGCCCTTCAGTTCGCCGAGGCTTTCATTGGTCCTGCTCATCTCTATCAGCCAGTGGAATTCCTCGTGAGACCATTCCGGGCGAATGGAAAAACGCTCGATCATCGCGAGCGCCCTGCGGCGGAAGGTTTCGTAATCCACGGTTCTCACCGTAGCGCCGGCGGCCTTCTGCGGTCTCAGACCCTTCTTCCACCGTCGCAGGATTCCATCCATAAATCCGAGCGCGGCGAGCGCCAGCGTGGTCTTTGCCAGTTTGGAACGGCGCGGCATGCGCAGCGCGATGGTGCAGAAGGGCTTGAGCGCCTTGTGCCATTGCAGGCTTTCAATCGGCAGCATGTTGCCGCCGGTCGCCACCCAGTGATCGGCGCTGACGGGTGAAGCCGTATCCGAGAACAACATGTCGTGTTTGGATGCCCGCATGCCGCGGGACAGACGCGCCGCGCCGAGTGCGCCGCGTTTCCCGTCCGATGCGAAGGCGCAGAGCAGCCGTGCGGTAATGGTTTTTCCATTCGCAACGAAGCGCATGGGCACGGCGAGAATGACGCTGGTGACCCCGTTCTCCCCGGCATCGTAGACAACGCTGCCGTTTTCCGGACTGAAGGCGGGACTGCCGAAAAACAGTTTTTCGATATAGGAGCGGAAATCGAAGTTCCGCTCCTGCCCGGTTTTCCTGAAAGCGCTGTTGAGCACGGCTTCGACAGACGGAACGTCTTCCCTGCGCATGGGGCGAATGCCGGACACACCGATTTGAACCGGGCGTTGTGTCAAGTGACCGCTATCGCCATCGTCCATATGGGTGTGTATCGGAACGTCCACCGTCGGCCCCCACCTTTTGTGCATTGACGAAATCAACCATAGGCAGCGTATATTTTAATATCTTAATATAGATATAAAACCGGTAATCCGCTCGGCTATGAAATGTTCTTAAAAGAATAAAACTGTTTTATATCAATGTATTAATTGAAAGTCGCTGCATTATTTTAGGTTAACAAAATATACTTAAGTAAGCAACCGAGGGATGAAATATGGATCATTTTTTGTGGATGCTTTTTTGGGTTTCGAAGTTTAATTTTTGGAAATGACTGTCTTGCCTTTTTCTCTCGCTTTTGATTTTCCGGGAAAAAAGTGAGCGATCATGGTGCTATCTTCCCGTGCATCACGGATAACAAAAAAATGGGATTAGTGCGGGCCAGCCTCATGGAGGACGTGGCGGAGGGGGAACCGGAGAGAGCCGGCGGCGGAGCGGGCATCGTCCCGACGTCTTGCAAGGGCGTTCGCTCCAGATGATATTTTGAAATGATTTTTCGTCATAAATATGTAAAAGAGCCGATTGTTGCGCGCGTCTGCGGCTATTTTCGCTAAACATGCGCGGCTCAAGTCTTTGTTATTGTGCACGTCGCACCGCGAAACCCCGGCTATTGGCGCGGCGGCACTGAAAAAACGGATCGGCTAGGTCAATCGATGGCAGATACAGGCGCCTGCGCGCTCGAGGCGGATGACATCCACAAGAGCTTCGGCACGCATGAAGTTTTGAAGGGCGTTTCCTTGCAGGCCCACAAGGGCGATGTCATCTCGATCATCGGGTCTTCCGGTTCCGGCAAAAGCACCTTTCTGCGCTGCATGAATTTCCTCGAAACGCCGGATCGCGGCCGCGTCATCGTCAATGGCGAGGAAATCGCCACGAAAACCGGCCGCGACGGCAAGGCGGTGCCGAAAAGCTGGCGGCAGGTGGAAAAACTGCGCACCGGCCTTGGCATGGTGTTCCAGAATTTCAATCTCTGGGCCCATCGCACCGTTCTCGAAAACGTCATCGAGGCGCCCGTTCATGTTCTCGGCGTCAGGCGGCAGGAGGCGGTTGAGAAGGCCGAAGCCCTGCTGAATAAGGTCGGGCTTTATGACAAGAAAAACGCCTATCCGGCATTCCTGTCCGGCGGGCAGCAGCAGCGCGCCGCCATTGCGCGTGCGCTCTGCATGGAACCGGCGGTGATGTTGTTCGACGAGCCCACTTCGGCGCTCGATCCGGAACTGGTGGGCGAGGTTCTGAAGGTCATTCGCGATCTGGCCGAGGAAGGCCGTACCATGCTGCTCGTTACCCACGAAATGCGCTTTGCGCGCGATGTATCCTCGCAGGTCGTGTTTCTGCATCAGGGCCGGGTGGAGGAGGCGGGGCCGCCGGCGCAGGTGTTCGGAAACCCCATGAGCGCCCGCTGCCGTGAATTTACCGGCGCGCTCGCCAATTGACCCTTTTGCCTGACAGTCCGTTTTAACAGGAGAGACTTGAATGAAATTCTTCGCCACGCTGCTTGCCGGAACGGCATTTGCGTTTTCCGCCTTCACCGCCAGCGCCGAGGTGCGCTTCGGCATCATGAACGAGGCCTATCCGCCCTTCTTCGCCAAGGATGCCAGCGGCAAGTGGCAGGGCTGGGAAATCGATCTCATGGACGCCGTCTGCGCGGAAATGAAGGAAAAATGCTCGATCGTGGAACTGTCCTGGGACGGCCTCATCCCGGCGCTGCAGACGAAGAAATTCGACGTTATCTGGTCGTCCATGTCGAACACGGAAGAGCGTCAGAAGATCATCGATTTCACCGACAAATATTACAACACGCCGAGTAAGCTGATCGGCGCCAAGGGCGAAAAGGCGGGTGCGACGGCCGAGGACGTCAAGGGCAAGACCATCGGCATTCAGGTGGCCACCATCCAGTCCGAATATTACAAGAAATATTTCGCCGGTGTCGCCGATGAGAAGACCTACCAGACGCTGGACGAGGCGTTTCAGGATCTTGCGGCCGGCCGCATCGACTACGTCTTCGGCGATTCCATCGTTCTCGACGCTTTCGTGAAGAGCGATGCGGGCAAGGATTGCTGCGCCGACATGGGCGATGTCGCCGACGACAAGGAAATCCTCGGTCTCGGCGTTTCGGGCGGCCTGCGCAAGGAAGACACCGAACTCAAGGCCAAGCTGAATGCGGCAATCGCCGCCGTGCGCGCCAGCGGCAAATATGACGAGATCACCAGGAAGTACTTCAGCTTCAATATTTACGGGCAGTAATTCGGTCTGATCGGTCACGCATATGACAAGCCTTGAAACCACGTTGCAACTTCTGTCTCCCTATCCTCCGGGATGGGGCGGCACCCTGTTGAAGGGTGCGGCGTCGACGCTTGCCATTTCCGCCGGCGCCTATCTGATCGGCCTTGCCATCGGCATGGCCGGGGCGCTCGGCAAGCTTTCGGGCAACAGGCCGCTTGGCCTGCTGCTCAACCTCTATACCACTGCGATCCGTGCGGTTCCCGAGCTGATCCTCATCGTCGGGCTTTATTATGCCGGGACTGACGGCCTCAACCGGCTGCTGCTGCTGGCCGGCATGCCGCCGCTGGAGGTGAACGGTTTCGTCGCCGCCGTTGCGGTTCTGGGTTTCGTGCAGGGGGCCTATATGACGGAGGTGCTGCGCGGGGCGATCCTTGCCATTCCGAGCGGCCAGATCGAGGCGGCGCGCGCCTTCGGCATGTCGCCGGCCTTACGGTTCCGCCGGGTGGTCTTGCCGGCGCTTTTGCCGAACGCCTTGCCGGGTCTCGGCAATCTCTGGCTTGCGGTGACCAAGGACAGCGCTCTGGTGGCGGTCGTCGGTTATCAGGAACTGGCACTCGCGACGCGTCTCGCCGGGGCCAGCACCAAGCAATATTTCCTGTTCTTCCTTGCCGCCGCCATGCTTTATCTCGCCATCACGCTCGTTTCCAACTTCGTTTTTTCGCTGCTCGAACGCCGCGTGCGGCGCGGCCAGCCGGCCCTGGCCTGAGGAGGGGACGGCATGGATTTTTCATGGGTCGCAAAATATTGGCCACTGCTTCTTTCGGGTGCATGGCAGACGGTGGCGCTGCTCGCCATCTCCGTCAGCATCGGGTTTCTTCTGGCCATCGGGCTTGCGTTTGCGCAGGTGAGCGGCGGGCGGATGACGAAAATCCTGGCGCGGGCCTATTGCACCTTCTTCCGGGGCACGCCGCTGCTCATCCAGCTCTGGCTGCTTTATTACGGCGTCGGCTCGCTTCTGCCGATGATCCCCGGCCTGCGCCAGAGTTTCATGTGGCCGGTGCTGCGCGAAGGGTTCTTCTTTGCAGCCGTCAGCTTCACGCTGAATTATGCGGCCTATGAGGCGGAAGTTCTGCGCGGCGCGCTGCTGGCGGTGCCGAAAGGCGAGCTGGAGGCGGGCAGGGCTTTCGGCATGGGCCGTTTCACCCTCATTCGCCGCATCTGGCTGCCGCGCGCCATCCGCATCGCGCTGCCGACCATTGCCGGCGAGGTGGTGATGCAGCTTAAAGCCACGCCGCTTGCTTTCACCGTGACGGTAATGGACCTCTACGCCGTCGCCTACAAGGTGCGGCAGGATACGCTTCTGGTCTATGAACCGCTGATCGTCGTCACCGTCTTCTATCTCATTCTCACCGCCATCATCGCCCGCTGTTTCGGCCTTGTCGAACAGCAGGTGCCGGTCAGGCGATAAACATTCAGGGAGTATGACCATGAGCACAATCCGTATCCTCGACGGCGGCATGAGCCGCGAATTGCAGCGGCTCGGGGCCGAGCTGAAACAGCCGGAATGGTCGGCGCTGGCGCTTATCGACGCGCCCGATATCGTGCGGCAGGTCCATGCGGAGTTCATCGAAGCCGGCGCCGATGTCGTCACCACCAATTCTTATGCGCTCGTCCCCTTCCACATCGGCGAAGAGCGTTTCCAGAAGGATGGCGCATCGCTGATCGCCCTTTCGGGCAAGCTGGCGCGCGAGGCGGCGGATGCTTCCGGTCGCAAGGTGCTGGTGGCGGGTTCGCTGCCGCCGATCTTCGGTTCCTATGAGCCGCAGAATTTCGATGCCACGCGGGTGCAGGCTTATCTGAAGGTGCTGGTCGACAATCTCGCGCCCCATGTCGATGTCTGGCTCGGCGAGACCCTCAGCCTGATCGCCGAGGGCGAAGCGGTGCGCGAGGCCGTTGCCGCGACCGGTAAACCGTTCTGGATTTCCTTCACGCTTAACGACGATGCGGCTGCGGCCGGCGGCGAGCCCGCGCTTCGCTCCGGTGAAACGGTCAGGGCGGCCGCCGAATGGGCGGCGCAATCGGGTGCCGCCGCCCTTCTGTTCAATTGCAGCAAGCCGGAAGTCATGAAGGCCGCCGTCGAGACGGCCGCCTCCGTCTTCGCGGAAAAGGCTGTGTCGCTGGAAATCGGCGTCTATGCCAATGCCTTCGAAGGCGAGCAGGGCGATTCCGCCGCCAATGAAGGGCTGCATGGCACGCGCGCGGATCTGACCGGCGATGTCTATTCCCGTTTTGCCTGCTCCTGGGCGGATGCGGGCGCGACCATGATCGGCGGCTGCTGCGGCATTGGTGCGGCGCATATCCACACGGTTGCGACAGCGCTGCGACGCGCGGCGACCTGAAGCGCCCCACGCCACTGCAAGAGACGGATGCGGCAGGTTTTGAACCTGCCGCTTTTTTTATGCGCGGCTATTGACCTCAACTATAGTTGAGGAATTATCAGGACATGGAACACACTGTTGAAGGACGTTCCATGAGCGACAATACACTTTCCATCCGCATCATCTTCGGCAGCGCCCGCAATCCGCGCTTCTGCGATGTCATCGGCAAATGGCTGCTGGAGCGGCTCGAGGCCCTGCCGGGACTGGAGCTTGCGGTCATCGACCCGCGCGAACTCGATCTGCCGCAGGATCACGCGCCCGAGCGGGCCGCGGTGCGGGAGCTTCGGCAAAGCCTCGATGGCGCCGATGCCTTCATCGTCGTCACACCGGAATATAATCGCAGTTACCCCGGCGCGCTGAAGGTGCTGATCGATTCCGCCTATGACGAATGGGGCGCCAAACCGGTGGCCTTCGTGTCCTATGGCGGGATTTCCGGCGGCCTGCGCGCCGCCGAGCAGCTTCGTCCCGTCTTTGCGGAACTGCATGCGGTGACGATCCGCGATGTCGTCAGCTTCGCCAATCCCTGGGATCGTGTCGATGCTGCCGGCCAGTTCGACGCCGGCGCGCCGGCGGCGGGCGCGCTGGAGACGATGATGAACAAGCTCGGCTGGTGGGCGCGTGCGCTGAAGCAGGCGCGGTCCGCAACGCCTTACAAGGGGGCGTGAGATGGCCGAAAAATCCCTCGCCTTGAAAGTGACGCTGCTGTTCGTCGCCACGCTCACCATCATGGCCGGAACCACGGTCGCACCTTCGCTGCCAGCCATCGAGCAGACTTTCCTGTCGACGCCGCATGTGGATATCATGAGCCGCATGGTGCTGACATTGCCCTCGGTCTTCGTGGCTTTCTGCGCGCCCATTGCCGGGGTGCTGGCGGATCGCTTCGGCCGCAAGCGGCTGCTGCTCGGCGCGATCCTGCTCTACAGCCTTTCCGGCATGTCTGGCCTTTTTGCCGATAGCCTTGTCGGCCTGCTCGTCGGGCGCGCCTTTCTGGGGCTGGCGATCGGCGCCATCATGACGATCGGCACGGCGCTGGTGGGCGATTATTTCGAAGGCCCGGCGCGGGAGCGTTATCTCGGCCTGCAACAGGCTTTTACCCAGATCGGCGGCGTGGTTTTTGTGGTGGCCGGCGGTTTGCTGGCGGATCTGCACTGGCGTGCGCCCTTCGCGGTCTATGCCGTCGCCTTGTTCATTCTGCCGGCGGCCCTGTTCTTTCTGACGGAACCGGTCAGAAGCGACAGCCGTATAAAAACCGGCGGCGAACAGGACTTTGCGGTCAACTGGCTGCTGGTGGGTGTGCTGGCGCTGGCGGTATTTCTCGTCAATGCCCTGTTTTACACCATTCCCTCGCAATTGCCGTTTTTCCTGCGGGAGCTTGGAGTGTTTTCCGGCAGCATTGCGGGATACGCCATCGGCATTTTCAATCTGGCCGGGGCGCTGGCGGCGCTCAATTTCGGGCGATTGCGGGCAAGGGCCAGCGTGACCGCCATCATTGCCGCCGGGCTGGTGTCGATGGCGACGGGTTTTGCGTTGCTCGCCATGGCCGAGGGGCTGGTCGCCATGCTGTCATCGCTTGCGGTGGTGGGGTTTGGCCTCGGCGTGGTGATGCCGGGCATCATGTCCACCACCATCATGCTGGCGCCGCTCAGACTGCGCGGGCGTATCGCCGGCATCGTCACCGCTTCGATGTTTCTCGGGCATTTCATCTCGCCGCTGGCAAGCCAGCCATGGATTGCCCGCTTCGGTTTTGCCGCCGCCTATCGCGACATCGCCATGATATTCGCCGCCATGGCCGGACTTGCCGTCATGGCCGCCATTTTGCAGCGATGGGCGGCCACGCGAAGGGCGCGGCCCTTTGCGCCGGGTGGTTGACGACCGGTCTGCAGGGGCAAAAAACACCCGTGCTTTGCCAACCGTGGCGTGAAGGAATTGTAAAGTTTTTGACTATAATCATTTTACTGGAAAATGACCGGGAGCGACGGCTGAAAATTCGCTCGCTTCCGCTTTTTTCAGGGAATTCGGCCTGGCGTTTCCGCCTGCTGGCGGGCCGCCGCGCCAACCGTGGTGAGCGGCCTCCTTGTATTTGAAGGGACAGGCGGCTTTCTGCGGCGCATGCATGATGCAGATGCGGCCAGAGCCTATGATGCGGCTAGCGAAGTCTCGATGATCGGGGCGTTCGACGTGCAATGTCAGTCTTGCCGAACACCTCCGGCACGGGGAAGGAGCGGTTTTTTCAATGACGTGAGGCTTTCCGTGTCTTTTCTTCAAAACGCCAGTATCCGCACCAAAATCCTGTCGCTCATTCTTCCGCTCTGCATCGTCGGCCTTGGCGCCACGGCTTACATGGCCACCCATTACAAGCAAGCGGACACGGCCTACTCGTTTTTTATCGCCAATGACAACGCCGCTCTGGTGGAGCTTTCCCGTGCGAACCGTAACCTGCAGGCCATGGCCTATGGCGCCTATCAGGTCATGGCTTATGACGCCGGCAATCCTGACTTCAAGGTCGTCAAACATGAATATGAGACGGACAGGACGACGTTGATATCGCGCCTGAAAGGGGTCAAAACCATTTTCCCGGAGGAAGCTCCGGCGCTGGACAAGCTGTTGAGCCAGGCTCAGGGCATTATCGCCTTGACCGACAAGGCCGTGGAATTCGGTTCGGCCAACCGTAACGCGGAATCCGCCGCCGAACTCCTGAAGGCCGACATCGTGATCCGCTCGACCGGAAACGAAATCGCCGCCCTCCTGGAAAAGCTTTCCAAGGGCGTCGTCGAAGGAAGCGACGAGCTGACGGACCAGACCAATTCTACAATCTTCACCTCGCTGGTGGTTGTCGGCATCGCTTTTGCGGCTGGCATCATTCTGGCGCTGTTCGTGGCATCCCGCGGCATCACAACCCCGATCGCCCGCCTGCGCGAGCGGATGGTGTCGCTTGCCGGCGGCGAGACGGCAACGGAAATCGACGGCATGGCGCGCCGCGACGAAGTGGGCCAGATGGCGAAGGCCGTGCAGGTCTTCCGCGAAAACGCCATCGAGCGCATTCGTCTCGAACAGGAAACCGAAGCCAATCGCAGCCTCTCGGAGAAAGACCGGATGGAGCGCGAGCAGCAGAAGGCAAGGGAAGCGGCCGACGTCAAGTTCGCCGTCGACAATCTCGCAGCCGGTCTTTCGAAGCTTTCGGAAGGCGATGTTTCCTATCGCATCGGCCAGCCGTTCACTGCCACGCTCGACGCCGTTCGTAACGATTTCAACATGTCTGCCGAAAAGCTGCAGGCGGCCCTGACCAAGGTGGCTCAGAACGCCAGCGGCATCGGCGCGGGTGCGGACGAGATCAAATCTGCCGCCGACGATCTGGCCAAGCGCACCGAGCAGCAGGCTGCGGCTGTCGAAGAAACCGCCGCCGCTCTGGAAGAAATCACCACGACGGTCAGGGATTCCACCAAGCGTGCGCAGGAGGCGGGCCTGATCGTCAGCCGTGCCAAGGCGGGCGCCGAACAATCCGGCGAGGTGGTGCGCCGCGCCGTGGTCGCCATGGAGCAGATTGCGAAATCCGCCAATGAGATCAGCAATATCATCGGCGTCATCGACGAAATAGCCTTCCAGACCAACCTTCTGGCGCTGAATGCCGGCGTGGAAGCCGCGCGTGCGGGCGAGGCCGGCAAGGGTTTTGCCGTCGTCGCACAGGAGGTGCGTGAGCTTGCCCAGCGCTCCGCCCATGCCGCCAAGGAGATCAAGGCGCTGATCAACACCTCGAACGATCAGGTGCAGCAGGGCGTTCAGCTGGTGGGCGACACCGGCAAGGCGCTGGCGACCATCGTTTCGGAAGTGCAGGAAATCAACCGGCACGTCGTCTCCATCGTGGAGGCTGCGCAGGAACAGTCTTCCGGCCTGCAGCAGATCAATACGGCGGTCAACCAGATGGATCAGGACACGCAGAAAAATGCGGCCATGGTGGAAGAAACCAATGCCGCAAGCCACAGCCTCGCCAAGGAAGTGGCGTCGCTCAACCAGCTGCTCTCCCAGTTCCGGCTCGCCGACGGCGCCTATCAGCCAAAGAGCCAGCCTGCACCGGTCCGCAGCGCCGGTGGCAGCGACAAATATGTCGCCTCTCCGGTCCGCGCACTGGGCCGCAAGATCGCCTCGGCGTTTTCGGGCAATGCTGCTGTGGATACGGCAAAGGGCGACTGGCAGGAGTTCTGAGCGGCGATCCGTTTCCAGCACGCGTTTCGGCGGGGAGACATCCCCGCCGGCGTTCAACGACGATGTGGCTTAATCGAAAGCCGTTCTGGCAAAATCGATGTCCCCCGTGCGAAACGCAACATCTTCGCGACGGCTGGATCATCCGCATCGGCAACCATCGTCATGGGGTTCCCCGGCACCGGTTCACGCGCGAAAACATCCATCCGATGAGATCTGAAATTTCCGCTGCCCGACCGGCGGGCACTTACGGGCCGCTGGGGCCCTTTTCCTTCTTCGCCTGATCGTGATGCCACTTGATGGCGAAGAACATGCCCGTGCCCAACACGATAATCTTGAACGGAAAGAAGACCAAGGGGAACAAATCTACCCAATCCCAATCCATCATTTGAGTATTTCCAGTCTGTTACTTGATACAATCTATCGAGGATAGGGCTACCTCAAAACGGCTGCTTCAACAACGCCAATTCATGCACTCGGGCAGGGGCCTTTTGACGCAGCCCCAGCCGGATCGTTTCGTCTGTGGCTCTCAATCTTACCCGCGAAACCGCAGGGTCTCGACGAACAGGCTGAAGGCGGCGGATGGATGCCGCCGATGGGGATAATAGAGGTGATAGCCCGGCAGGTCGGGCGTGAACTTGCCGAGCACCCGCATCAGTCGGCCTGCATCCAGATGCGGCTGAACCTGATCGAGCGGCAGATAGGCGAGGCCGTGCCCGTCGAGTGTCGCGTCCAGAATAAGGTCGATGGTGTTGAGGACCAGAGGCCCGTCGATGCGAACACGTGTCTCCCGGCCGCCGGGTGTGAGACGCCAGCCGTTCAGCGTGCCGGATGTCGGCAGACGCAGATTGATCGCACGATGATCGACGAGTTGCGACGGCGACGTTGGCGCCGGATGTTTCTGAAAGTAATCGGGTGAACCGGCAATCGCCATCGGCGTGTCCGGTCCGATGCGCACAGCGATCATGTCCTTCGCAATGTCGCCGCCGAGCCTGACACCCGCGTCGAAGCGGTCGGCAACGACATCGGCCAGACCGTAGTCGATGGTGATCTCCACCTTGATGTCCGGATTGTCCGGCAGAAGCCGCTTCATTGCCGGAACGATGATTGTCTTGGCCGCGTGTTCCACGGTGGTGATGCGGATCGTGCCCGAAGGTCGATCCCGCAGATCGCCGAGCGACGCGACGGCCACATCGAGATCGTGCAGCATGGGACCGAGCGTCGCGATCAGCCGCTCGCCCGCTTCGGTTGGCGCGACGCTCCGTGTCGTGCGCGACAAAAGCCGCACACCCAGCCGTTCCTCGATCCGCCGCACGATCTGGCTGAGGGCGGACTGCGCCATGCCGAGACGCGCCGCCGCCTTGGTGAAGCTGCGTTCCTCGGCGACGACGACGAACGCCGCCAGATCGGCAATCTCATCCCGCCTCATTCATCACTCCAGTGATAGGCCCAATATGAATTCCTTGTCTAATCGACACAATCTTTCTGGCGTAGATTACCTCCATCGGCAAGCGGATACCCGGAAAGAATTTCAAACCGCCGCTGGCTCAACAGAAGGAGACTGGAAATGGGCAAGATCAGCTTCAACAATTCCAACAACCCGACCATCGTGATGTCGGCCGTGATCAATTTCCCCGAAGGTTTCGATGAAACGAAAACCTGGCCGGCTATCGTCGTTTCACATCCCGGCGGCGGCGTGAAGGAGCAGACCGCTGGCACCTACGCCAGGAAGCTTGCCGAACAGGGTTTCGTTACCATCGCTTTCGACCGCTCCTATCAGGGCGAGAGCGGCGGCGAACCGCGCCAGCTCGAAAATCCTTATGTCAGCACCGAGGATGTCAGCGCCGTCATCGATTATCTGACCACGCTGCCTTACGTCGCGAAGGATCGGATCGGCGCGATGGGCATCTGCGCCGGTGCGGGCTACACCGCCAATGCCGCCATTCAGGATCGCCGCATCAAGGCGGTCGGCACGGTGAGCGCGGTCAATATCGGTTCGATGTTCCGCAATGGCTGGGAAAACACCGTCAGGTCTATCGATGCGCTGCCCTATGTCGAGGCGGGATCGAACGCCCGCACGACGGACGCCGCAGGCAAGGGGTACGCCACCATGCCGCTGGCGCCGCTGACCGAAAAGGACGCGCCGAACGAAGAGCTGCGGCAGGCCTGGGAATATTACCACACGCCGCGTGCCGAGTGCGCGACCGCGCCGGGTTTCGCAACGCTGCGCAGCCTCAATCAGATCATCACCTACGATGCCTATCACATGGCCGACGTCTATCTGACCCAACCGATCCAGATCGTCGCCGGCAGCGTGGCGGGCAGCAAGTGGATGAGCGACGACCTCTTCGACCGTGCTGCGAGCACGGACAAGGCGTTTCACATCGTCGAAGGGGCCAATCACATGGATCTCTATGACGGGCAGAACTTCGTCGACGAGGCGGTTTCGGTCCTGGCGCCGTTCTTCACCGCGAAGCTCTCCGCCAACGCCACGGCTGCGCAGGCTGCCGAGTGACGAAACTGGCGTGCATCGGGACGCCGCTTACCCCCGATGCCGCCCTCACCGAGAGGAAACGATCATGGAATCCGTGAAAATCCAGAACCGCGATATGGCCTGGCACATCACCGCCAACATCCAGTTCCCGCCGAATTTCGATGCAGCCAGGAGCTGGCCGACGATCGTCGCCGTTCATCCATTCGGAAGCTGCAAGGAGCAGACTTCGGGCAATGTCTACGGCAAGGCGCTGGCGGAGCAGGGCTTTGTCGTCATTGCCTATGACGCGAGCTTCCAGGGCGAATCCGGCGGCGAGCCGCGCTGGATCGAGGATCCGACCCAGCGGGTCGAGGACATCAGCCACGTTATCGACTATGCGGTTACACTGCCCTATGTCGACGCCGACCGGATCGGCGTGATCGGCATCTGCGGCGGCGGTGGTTATGTGCTGAACGCCACGCTGCCCGAAAAGCGCATCAAGGCCGTCGTCGCGATCACCCCGGTCAATATCGGCCGACTGTTCCGCGAGGGCTTCAGCAATTACGATCCGCTCGGAGCGCTTGAAGCGATGGCGGCGCAGCGAACCAAGGAAGCGCGCGGCGGCGAATTGCAGGTCAACGAACTTCTCCCCGCCAGCCCCGATGCGGCGCGGGCCGCTGGCCTTACCGAACGCGACGTGTTCGAGGCGACCGACTATTACAAGACGCCGCGCGGCCAGCAGCCCGGCGGCTGGACGCGCATGCTGTTCAGCCATGCCCAGAACACGCTCGGTTGGGACGCCTTCGCCTTTACCGAGATGCTGATGACCCAACCGATGATGGTGGTGATCGGCCAGAAAGTCGGCGCCTTCGGCGCCTATCGTGACGGGATGGAAATCTACGGCCGCGCCACAGCCTCAAGGGACCGACAGCTCGTCTCGCTGGAGAACTGGTCTCACTACGATCTTTACGACAAGCCCGAGCCCGTCGACCTTGCGCTGCAAAAGCTGGTGCCGTTCTTCAAGACGCATTTGAACGGGGCGGCAGGGCAATGACCAAAACTCTCATTCTGGGGGCGAGCAGCCAGATCGCTCGCCGCGTCGTTCAGGATATTGCGGGCGATGATGGTATCGGCATGACGCTGTTCGTGCGCGATGCCGCCAATCCTCGCGTCAGCGCACCGGTACGGCTTGGTCTTGCCGGCGCGGTCCGCCGCCATACCTGCGTCTGAAAAGCTTGATCAGCGGCCGTTCGAACAGGAAATGCGCAAAGACCGACACCGTCAGCGCAACGATGATGATGACGACCCCAGCGAGAAGTCCGGGGGCCAGTATCTTATGGACGATTGAAATCACCAGGCCATGCAGAAGATAAAGGGCGTAGGATGAATCCCCGACAATCTCGATGGGTTTAAACAGGCGTTTTGGCCACGATCCGGCGTTCTCAAGCCATACGCATCCGGCCACAAGGAAAAAGGCAGGCACGCCCCACGTCATCAGGCGCAGCATTCCGGATTGCTCGCTTATCAGGGCTGCGGCAACGAAACCCGTCAATGACACGACAAGCGCAGCGATACCCGCTTGCATTCCCTGGAACATGAAGCGCGATAGCAGGAGGCCGCCAAGAAATTCCAGCAAAAGCGGTGATGTCCAGGTCTGCATGAAGGGGGATTGCCAGTTGAAAACCTGTCCTGCCAAAGCCATGACGGACAGGATGCCGACCGTCACAGCCAGCGGCGCGCGCAAAGCAAGTCCAAGCGCAAAGACAATATAGAAGAACATTTCCAGATTTAGGGTCCAGCCCACGACCAACAGGGGAACCACCTCGCCGTTGTCGCCTGCATATGGAATAAAAAACAGCGATTTCCATAGATGTTCGAGCGTGAAGGTGAAGGTTGAGAAAACGCCCGCCATCGCACCGACACACATTACCAGGGTCACGGCCCAGTATAGGGGCACAATACGGACCAGCCTATGATATAAAAACGCTCCCGGCCCTGCCGTCGCCGCGAACGATCCCATGATGAGGCCGGAGATGACAAAAAAGACATCCACACCGGCCGCTCCAATCGTAAACGGTTCGCCGATTATATGAAACAGCAAGACCGAAAACGCCGCGAGCGCTCTCAGAGACTGGATGGAATAAACCTTTTGCATTGCCACTCCTGAAGTACTCAACCGTTCACGTCCTTCGCCTCAAATGCAGACAGAGGCAACGCGGCGCATCATGTCGAAAAAGTCACCGGATTATCGTAGTTACGATGCTCACAAGAATTTATGATGTATACGTTCAAAAAATACCTAAAATCTGAAGAACACGTGATTAGAGTTGTTCTTCCTGGTTACAGCCATCGCACATGCAATTGAATAAACGTACCGGTCATGGACGTTTATATGCCGCGACATAGTCGATTTTGACAGTGTTAGGATAATCTGCGGGATCTGGTGTCCCCGGCCAAGCGCCTCCCACCGACTGGTTCAATATAAAGTAGAACGGAACATTGAATGGCTCTGCCCCGGTGTAAAGTCCTGAACTGTTGGGCAGGGGAAACGTGACCTTTTTGACAAAGGTGTCATCGACGAAGAAAGAGATGCCTGTCGTATCCCATTCAGCCGCGTATACCGTCCAACGGTCGACGCTGGGAACAACATTTGCCGAACCGGAGTCCTGTGTATGCCCACCAGTCGATGTACCCCAGTGCAAAGTACTGTGCACTGTTTTGTCTTCAGTGGCATTGGTCGTGGAGTTGAGTTGCCCCACATATTCAAGAATGTCGATTTCGCCTCCGCAGGGCCAGTACATGCCACAGGTTCCCCAGTTCTTTTGCAATTGCGGCATCATCCAGAACGCTGGCCAAGATCCCCTTGCGACTGGCATTCTGATCCGTGCCTCCAGACGGCCAAAAGCCTGCGAAAAGCGATCCTTCGAGATGACAAGTCCGCTGAGCCACGATTTGGTGATCCCCAGGCAGCTCACGGACTGCTGCTTTGCGGTCAACTGTAGCGATCCGTTTTGGATCGCTACTTGCGAAGCGTTATAGCACTCCGTTCCCCAGGTCTCGCCAAAACCCTCCGTGCTAGATCCGTATGTTGGGCCCGTGGTGATTGCCACCCACTTTGCGGGATCAAGTGTACCATTCGAGAATTCATCAGAAAAAGTCAGAGCCCAACCATCGCGAACGGGAACAGGTACGTTGTCTGGCTGCGTTGGGGGGGAGGCGGCGATGCCTGGATTCAGCATGACATCGTCGACCAGCACCGAGACCGCACCGCCATCCTGTCTTTCGGCTGTAATACCGATCAATGTTGTATTCGGCATGGGAACGTCAATAACGACGCGCGTCCAGGCCGTTGAAGAAACGGCAATCGGGCCGGTGTTGGTATCCCATAGTGTTTCGTCAGTTACCTGATCGACGAGTTTTGTGTGAACAAGAGCGCTTCCCGTCTCCGCTCGGACATAATAAGCAACTCGGGTTAATGGCTGAGGGCATTCGCCGGGGCTTATATCTCGCTTGGCGGTGCCATATGGAGAACCGCTCAGTTTGAGTGACCAGTTATCTGTTCGTCCGGGGGAGGTTCTGGCCACCGCATTGCCGCTCCACCAAACCACAAACCCGCCCGTGTCTTGCGTGAAAGACTGGTTTGCGCAGGCATCATTCGCAACGACGACATCATCAATATAAACTGTTGTGTTGGTTGCCGGCGAAACCGGCTCGGCGGTAATGCCAATGAGTGTCTCATTGGTGATCATGGCGGGAATCGAAATCCTTGTCCAAGTCGTCCCCACAATGGTCGGTCCGGCGTTGACCGAATCGTACAGGACGGCGTCGGTCACCTGATCAACGAGCTTTGTGTAAATACGAGCACTACCCGTTTGGGTACGCACCCAATAATTCACATAAGCGATGCCGAGCGGGCATTCGGTGGGCAATATGTATCTGCTTGCCGTGCCAGGACCGCCCTGTAAGCGCAAGGATTGTGAATCCGTGTGGCCGACGGACGTGTCCACGACCGGAGCTGACCCGCTCCACCATGGTCCCCAGCCTCCGAGCCCGGCCGAAAATGACTGGTTCTCTCCGCAGTCTATACTTACAGCCTGAGCTGGAGAGCCCACAGCGTACAAAACCATGGCAAGCAGCCAGGCTAATAATGAGCCCTTCACGATACCCCCGAATAAAAACATCCTCTAGTTGAAATCCAATAAGCCCGAACTGATATCTTCCAGTCAAGTGATGAGTTGGGAGTTCGTCGCAAAGGCGCCACTTTTTATTTAGAGGCCTAAAAGGGCTAACTCGACTCCTGATCTGCACACTGTTTGATTGCAAAAAAAGCGCCTGCTTCTCCGCTTACACTTCTTTCTTTCATGAAGGCATTGCTATTCATCCGTGCATTCGGAATAACTAAAAAATAGGATTTTGGCGGGATATTCATGTTACCGGAATGAAGCATCGGGTACGATGTGGCACGCATGAAAAAAGACAGAGAAGCCCCCCTTATGGCTGCAGCGCACGAAGAACAGGCGCGTGGATATTGGCGGAATACACTGTTCTATGTGACGTTCCTTTATTTCACGGTCGGCTTCTCGCCCTATGTTTCGCTTTCCTCGACCTATCAGGGCTCCGCCATGGCGGCTGGGTCCAACCTGTTGAACCAGCTCACCGCGATCATTCTGCTTTTCAGTTTCATGGTATTTATGGCGAGGGAACGTTCGCTTTCCCTCGCCTTCACGCCGCGCCTGCTGATGGCGGCGATTTTCGGCTGGTTTGTCTTTACCTCGCTGGTAGGCGAGGCGCCGGCGTTTTCGCTGCGGCGGCTTGCCATGTGCGCCATCATCTGTGTGCTTGCCGGCGGCTTTCTGCAATTGCCACGCACGGAGCGGCATTTCACCACGCTGCTTGCCGGGTGCGTGATGATTATCCTGTTTCTGTGTTACTTCGGCGTCATCGTCCTGCCATCGCGATCTATCCATCAGGCAAGCGACGCGCTGGAGCCGCTTCTGGCGGGTAACTGGCGCGGGGTCTTCCAGCACAAGAACGAGGCTGCCTCGGTCATGGCGGTGCTGATCATTGTGGCGATTTATCTCTGCCGGCGCTGGTCCTTTATCGGCGGCCTGCTGGTGCTGCTGTTATCGCTGTTCTTCCTGATCAAGTCAGGCGGCAAGACGGTGCTCGGCCTGATGCCGATCGTCGTCGCGTCGGGCTGGTTTATCGTGCACTGGCCCCAGTGGCGTTATGTTGTCTTGGCCCTGCTTCTGTTGGTCTTCACCGTCGTGACCGTCGGCACCACGGTCGACCCGGTGTTTTCGCAGATGCTGACGAGGATGGGTGTCGATGCCAGCTTTACGGGCAGAACCGATATCTGGGTCGTCGCCATCGAGTACATCCGCAAAAGTCCGATCCTCGGATACGGCTATCAGGCCTTTTGGCGCAGCGACGCCCTGATGTCGAGCTTCACCGAAAACAATACCTGGGCGACGACCGCGCCGGCTTCCCACAGCGGCTATTTCGACCTGCTGCTTGCAGGCGGCATCCCGGGGCTCGGGCTAGTGCTGATGTGGATTTGCCTGCTGCCGCTTCACTATCTCGGCAAAATGGATGACACCACGCGCAACAGCCCGCTGACGCGGCTTTATGTCGGCGTCTGGCTGTATGTCCTGCTCTACGGCTTTCTGGAAACGCTATTCTTGCTCAGCTCGGGCTTCGTCTGGTTTTTTCTCCTCGTGGCGGTAATGGGCCTGCATCTGCAGGCGAATGCCAGCCTTGCCGAAGACGAGGTGGAGGCGAACCCTGTCCTGACCGGCAGCGATGCGGTTACGTAATTAAAAGCTTGATTCAATGTCGCCTGGATCACGCGGCTCGGCTTCGAGCAGATGCGACCCATCGGCTGTGTCGAGCGCGAGTGCGTACAGTAAATGTGCGATCGGCGATGTTGCCTGAAGCCATATGACGATGTCTGAAATTGCTTATACCATGGCCTCAGAAGCGTTGGCTTTCAAGCGTATCGAAGAGCAAGCCGCTCAAGGCTTCATGCTTGGTTACTCGAAAATCAATAGATAGTTGATTTTAATGGCGCACCCGACAGAATTCGAACCTGTGACCTTTGGAATCGGAATTGGAAGATATTTGTTCTAACTATATGATTTTTATAGTGTGTATTTCACTCTGTGTTAGAGCTGCGCTATATTTTTGCCGGAGCTTCGGATCTGCGATTAGCTCAGCCTGATTTTTCTGACACGAGCGAGGAGCGTCATCGGAATTGGGAGACTATGGTTGTAAGTCATTGTAACCAATGAGATGTAAGGCAGGCTGTACCAGTGTTGTGCTGAATTCTGAACACCGCTCGCCAAGATCAACTTTAGCAGCGCCGAAATTTATTTGCGCCGCCAACAACTGCGTTTCCAAGTGTAAATTCTTGTCTTATCGTCTCTTCGACAACGGCATTCGACTTACTGGAATTTAGGATGAAGCGCGAGACCCAGAGCTGGCAACACTACGAACGTATGATCGCTCGTCTTATGGCTGATCAGATCGACACCTCATTATGCGTTACGCCGAATGCCCGTATTGTTGGTAAAATCAGCGGCCGCAGCCGACAGATCGACGTGTTGATTGATTCCCGGCACGATACGGATGATAGCCGCAGGATCATCGTGGATGCCAAAAGACGAAAGCGCAAAATTGATGTGACTGATGTCGAGGCATTCCGCGGCATGATGGATGACGTGGGTGCGACACATGGCTATTTGGTATGTCCCGTCGGGTATACTGCGGCTGCAGAAAAGCGAGCGCAAATGGCGGTGTCGATCTGCTTGGTTCCCTTGGATCATATCGAAGACTTCGATCCCTCAACTTGGCCAGCTTGCATGAATTTGGCTTGCGAGCGGGGGCGAGTTTTCTGGGACGGATACCCCGAGTTATCACTAGTTCTCCAGGCTGTTACGAAAAACGCAAACCCATCCCGCGTTGTCAAGCGCTTCGTACATCATGTTGGCAAATGCGATCGGTGCGGCAGATTCCACGTACAGTGCAACACGTGTGGAGATATCTTATCCACGCCCGAAGATAATGATGACGACATTGGACATCAATGCAGCTGTCGGATGCCTTGGTTTTGGTTGGCCTCGATAGAGGAGGGGGAAAACGGCGCAAAGTCCGCAGAATTGCATTTGTGCCAGCTCAAAGGGGTCACTACTGTCGACAGAAGGCCATACCGACGTTAGCGTAAACGACCTTCAGGACGAGCCCCCAAGCTCGCAATCAGGTGAGCAGCTTAGCGCGAATTGAAGTTCTAATATCGTCGTAGTCGCTCTCTGTTTTTTTCATATAGATGTGAACCGCCTTGTGACAATTCGGGCAGAGGAGCGCAAAATCTGCTAAAGTAACGGATCGTCTCGAAGTGAAGGTAGAGATCGGAGTTTTATGATGAGCTTCGATGTAATTGACCCCATATCGAGCTAAAAAGTCTTCCTGCAAATATCACAAACAGACAGCGTACTACTTTTCAGTAAACTGACGGCCGCCCTACTTCTCTCGGCAATGAGGTGCGTGACATATCTACGGCCACCTTCCACAAATTCGCTCTCCTCAGTTTCAGGTTCGTGCTTAAAATAGGTGCCCCGCCTTTGCAGGGTCACGTGCATCTCATCGATTTCCGTGACCGAGAATTGCCCTTGAAAAAGCCACGCCCCTTTGGCCTCGGTGAAGAGCAAAATGGGGTATGAATACTGAGGCTGTAATATTAGAACCCTATTCGCCAGTTCGGCATATGAAATAAGAGAATTACGGGCTTTAAAAGAGTAACGATAGGTGTCTCGGCCATCAGCAACCCAGCCGTCATGCTTGTATGATCCAGGCCGTGTCTTGATAATAACACCTTGGATCTGGGGCGCCGCACCAATCCAATTGATACCTTGCTGCGGTGTGTTGCCGATTGCAAACTCGGCGCCTGCCCAGAAAGGCGACCCCTCAACTTTCGAATACTGGATCAGGTCGAAAAGGTTACGTTTTGATACCGTATCCCCGATAGAAATTTGGAAAATGTCGTTCGGCTTTTCCAGTAGCATCACGTCTCCGAGCAATCCACAGCTCGATGCCCTTTATTTAGTAAGGCAGCATCCAACCAGCATCTCGTATGTCTTCTCTGCGATGCGGATACTCACTCACACCGCATAGTCGAGCCCAACTCTAGTGAGATTTGCGCCGAGCTTCTGTATCAGATTCAGGGCATACTCGTACCTAAGCTGAGCAACGATTTTTGCTTCCTCAGTTTGATGGGTTATGCCACCGTTGTCCGTCTTAAACCGAGCAATCTGGGCCTTCAAAACATCGCCCTCCTTGGTAATCTTTCCTTTATTCATAGAAAGAAACAGCCTCCATGTGGGGGAGACCGTTTTGTCTCCATCATCGTCGTTTCCACTATAGATACTGAAAGGCATGACCTTCCCATCTATATTGATAAACAGTATATTATTGGAATTGATTTGAGGTCCGGACGGATGCCCTGTTCTTTTATACAATTTCATGGCGACAAACGATCTCACCGCACGCTCAGTATCGGAATCTATTCCGACTACGTTATTGTTGGGGTACATATCGCAGGCAGGTGAGGCGCAGACCCAATAATCGCCGTCTAGCTGCAAAACATGCCCGCAAGTGAGATGCCAACCGCCCATCCTCTTTGTTGAGACGTATCCGTTGTAATGCCTTATCGCCAACTCGTTTTCGGCCTGTTTATTAAGGTCAATACCGTAATGCTTTAGAAACGTTCCATCATCCGAATCCACGATTGAAATACCAAATTTCCGTACTTCGTCTTTAATCTCAGTTGTCAGTTGTTCGATGTGCCTATCAACGTGATCGTCAATTAGGCTCATTCTCTCTTCCTGCGTTCCTTTGAATATTCTTTCGTAAAACTTCGCATAGACGTGACGATTCGAGAGCGCCTTGTCCTCAACTATGACGCCATGTTCGTCGATCTGGCTTCGGAACTTGGCAGAGAGGAGGCGTGACGGCGAAGGTTGCCATGCTACGATTGCTTTTTTTAGAACGCCAATAAGGTCCGGCTCGTCCTTCTTCGCGAATGACATAAACCCGCTATCAGTTCGAATCCACAAGCAATTATGATCACTCGACCATGAGAGTTCACGATATTGCTGCTCCGCGAGTTGATCCTTATGGCGCGTTTCAAAATTGTTCATTGCCCAAAATAAAAATTTTGGAATATCGCCATTCTTGCAACCAAGGCGGTCTAGAGCTTTTTTAAATTCAACAAATGGAGCCTCGCCTTTGATCAACAAACCGACTGATTTCGTTCCAGTCTTAGGGTGACGGGTATGAAAATACTGATCTGTACCGAACGCATCCTGTAACGCCTGAAAGATACTTTCTTCGGTATTGTCGCCTTCAAAATCTTTTATTTTAGCCGCAGCTTCGTTGATTTGCGCTTGCTTATCTTTGATGTGGGCGCAGGGTGATAGCAACGACAGGACCATCTCATTAAACGGTACGGCGAGATTGTCGGCTTTTGTATGTATGACAACAAGATTGAAATGGCGATTTTCAAGCAAGGCGTGCGCTATTGATCGCGATTTTTTACCGTCGCCCTTGTCGCCATTTAATTGATAATCCAATATTAACATATCTGATTGATGAAGATGCGATGCTAGTACGTCCTCGTTCGTATCTGATGCTTTTGCACCATCATAAATGTCGATCATCAGCCCTGGCTTTTTCTGCCTGAACTTTTTGATTAGCTCCAATACCGGACCGGGCTCCCTGAGCCAGGATTTAGATTCAGGGTCTGATTTTGCCACAAGTTCGCAAATTCCTGCCAAGCTCGTACGGTCAAGAATTTCCTCCCACGTGGGATAGTCGTCATCAATAATGAGCACTGACCTGATTGGATCGATAAATGCTTCCTGAACAAGCGCGGTATACGCAGCGTCAGTTGTCATATTCCGCACCTTTAAAGTCGATCACAAAGTTTGCTCCGCTTTCAAGCTGATACTGCTTTTCTTCAGCGTATTGGATTTGATGCCCGCCAGCGGCTAAATTCATTCTGCAAAGATATAAGCCGATTCCATTTCCGCCGCCTAAACGCCTTGTAAAGAATAAACGAAAAAGTTGTGCAGTATCGACTGAATCGACACCAGGGCCATTATCCGAGACTACCACGCGTTTATTTTCCACTCCGAGCTGAATGCGACCAGCCAGCTTTTTCCCGGACGCCACCCAATAAAGACTGTTGTTAACGAGATTGATGAAAACCGGCAGTATCCGAGACGGCTGCTCGAACACCTTGAATTTTCGAAAAGCATCGGTTGCTTCCAGCTTGATTGCATCGCGATTGAGAGGCTTACGGAAAAACTCCAACAAGTATTCTTCGATTTCTGCGCCGTTTATGAAGCGTTGCGTTTTTTTTCCGGATACTTTTAAGGGAGCTAGAAAATCGAGGTGCTTTGCAAGTCCTTCCAGGCCTGTACGCATGCCGCGAGTGATTTGAGGCTCGATTTCGCGGGCCTCGAGAAAAGTTAAGCCTTGCCGAATCATTTGATCGTAAGACTTCAATTCGTGTCCGAGTATCTCAACTGTAATACCGAGTTGTGCTAGCTGGTTTACTCTGTTTAATTCCTCTCTGAGGTCATTGTTATCGTTCATCCCCTGGGTTGCAACTAGATGCAGGTCGACGTTGTCCCGTAGAAGCTCCAATGCGGATATGTATCCTTCAAATATATCCGCATTTTCTTCGGCAATCTGTTGCCGCCAAGTTTCCAAAAGACTGCTGGAATAATTTAAATCGACCTCGCCGCTCTTCAGGCGATCGATTAGCGGCATTGCCACAGAGTGGAATTGTTTGTTTCTCTCTGCGAAGATGGCATCAATTCGATCTTTTTCGCCACCCTGCAACTTCTCTATTTCCAGCCTCCATCGGCGGAGAGCCGCCTGCAACTGCCCTGCATTCCGCTGCATCTGTTGCGTAAGAATTTCCTCCGGACGAGGAGGCTTTATTGTGTTTATGGCATCAGAAATTCGATTACCCATTTCCGATAGCCGGCTTTGACTCCGCTCCATGTATGAACGGAAGAGACGATAGTCTTCCTCTAGAGCTCCTAAGGGGCTTGGCGCCCCTGGCAGGCGAAACTGCGTTAACGATTCCCTCAAGCTCTCCAACGTCTTTTGAGCGGAAACAAGCTCTTCGCCGTTCGTGATGGTCAGTTTGTCTAACTGCGTTGAGATCTCGTCTTCGAATTCTGGGATCGATTTAAGATGACGCTCCAACAACCCGCGAAATTTCTTGCGGTTTATCTTGCCAAGGTTTTTGCGCTCTTGTTCCGCACGAGCTTTTAGATTTTTGCTTTTTATCTCTTCGAGCTCAGGAGCGCGGATATTAGATTCAGAGCCAAAAAATTCGTATGCGCTACGTCGCAAGACGTTGATTATTATGGTTTTTACGGCCTTCGCAGCGCGATTGTCGATGAAGCCTTCTCTGCCCGCTTTATCCTTTAAATTCGGATTATTTTCGCGGCTAATCGCGATCCGACCGAACATACGTCGAGCATTCCAGAACTCGCGCCCTGCGCTAATGCTACGTCTTTGCTCAATTTCGAAGAAGTCGTTGTCAACACGTCCATATGGAAGAACGCGCAAGCCATTGCGAAATACCATGAAGCCGCCATAGCGCTCTGCCAGACTCTCGCAATGCGCCCACTGATCATCCGTATGGGTGCTGTTTACTCTGTTCCTCTCATACGTAGCTACGTAAATGTCGACAGGCCCGATACGGGTAGTCGGCCCCTTCGGAACCGTGAAATCCTTGGGCGGTGGAACGACATAGTCCTGACCGACTTTGCGCCATTCTCCGAATGCCTTGACCTGCCCTCTAAAAAAACCCTCGTCATCGACCGTGCCCTCGATAACGTGCTCCATGACGTCCGTATCTGCACGGCTGTAGATCTCGTTCGGACTCACTACATTTCTAACGCCCTGACCGTCCCAAACTTTGACCGCATAGGTGAAGAGGGGGTCTACAGCGTTAACCTCATGGCCATTAGGATCGGCCAATGGGTCGACAAATGCTGAAAGTGTGCGAAAAAATTGGCTACGTATTTCCTGTATTGCTCCGTCTGAAGGAGCACTCGGAAGTTGCGCTTTTAAATCGAAATTAATGTTCGACATGAGCATGGCTGTACCATGCTCAGACGTCCCCGCCCAAACTTGCCATTGCTCGAAATGATCGATGCTGAACCGAGTGTTTATGATCGTTTCTGCAATTGTCTTTGATGGCGGGACCGCGGTTTCGTCTTCCGCGACGATAAGGCTGTCATAAGCGCGCCAAGCTTGCTCCAGGCGCAGTCTTCGACGTTCATCGTTTCCGCCCCAAACGTTTTCAACAAGGCGGTCGAAGAGTGCAGGCAGCAAGTCGACAAGGTCTTCTCGCTCCGAAAATGAGGTTACTGGAATTTCGATGTCATTTAAGACCAGGAAAGGATTCTCGAAAATTCGCCAATCGACTAGCGCGGCAACAAAATCTTGATTCTTTCTTTTTGAGACAAGCAGCAGCAGCGGGCCGAGATTGGCAGATGACAGTCTACCGATACCTTTCTGCCCTTGTTTTGTTCGCTCCGGAAGCCCGTTTTTGTCGGCCTCTAAGTCGCGACGTGGATCGTACTTCGACTCAGTTCCGACTACCAGCCAACGATCCAAAAATTCGTCATAATTCATGCCATGACCATCGTCGTAAATGGCGGCGACTGGTTCACTATCGTCGAAGATATGTAATTCTACCGACCGAGCATAGGCGTCATAAGCATTTTTCCATAGCTCAGATACTGCCGTTGGGCAGTCAGCAATCTGCTCTCTTCCAAGATGGTCGACTGTACGGGCTTGGGTACGGAATGCGACGGATTCGATCATACAAGTATCAGTTCAGCTTCTTGCTGATCCGCCATACGCTCTTTGTCACTCGGAGCGAACAATTTTGAAATATGCCTTAAGAGCGTTTCACCCATTTTAACCGGCACGGCATTGCCGATTTGCTTACCTGCGGCCATCAAGCCGCCGACGAAATTGAAGTGGTCTGGAAAAGTTTGGATCCTCGCGGCTTGTCGAGCAGTTATGCCGTGATCCTGGGTCGGATGCACGAAGCGCCCCTTCGACGGGTTTATACAAGCAGTCGTCATTGTTGGCGCTGGAAACGCGGGATCAATTCGCCCGTAAACGTCGCGGTGGCCGTTGTGCTCCATATGACATGGCAAGATACGTCCGGAATCCTTGCGGCTACCACCATTGTGAGGAGTATTTGCGAAAACGCTAATCATCGCCTGCGAATGCTGCATGTGCACATCATTAATATCGCCTGGCTCGGCGGGCAGAAAGACTGTTGCACAAGCAACCCAAGGCTTAAGTGTTGGGTTCAGAAGGCGTTCTTTCTCTGACCCGTGAGAAGGTGCCGGGGGCCATTGGAAATTCGAGCGATCTATGTTTTCCTCGACTCCCAGCACAAATACGCGCTTGCGTCTCTGGGGCAAACCGTAGTCCCTGGCATCCAGCACGACCGGATCGAATAGGTGATAGCCCGCGTTGCGGCCCTCATTGTAAAACTGCTCCAGGTATTCCCGGTGTCTATCCCACAGAATGCCTGGGACGTTCTCCATCAAAAATGCCCGCGGTCGAAATTCTCGAACGTAGTCGAAATAACGGTGTATTAGCTTATTTCGGGGGTCGTTAACGCCCGCGTCGTTTATGCGATGCGCAGAAAAACCCTGGCAAGGTGGACCTCCAAGCAACACATCGCAAACATTTCCTCCCGAAAAGTGCTTTTCACGAAGTTTGCTGGGGCAGAGCTTGGAGATGTCGTCTTCGTATAGCGTGGGCGGATCTATGGCTCCTGCCTGACAAAAGTTCTTGCGATATGTTTCAGCTGCCCACTTATCTAATTCTACGGCAACAACCACCGACATTTCTGCCTGTTGAGCGGCAAGCGAGAGCCCTCCTGCTCCCGCGAAGAGGTCTGCGACTCGGTAACGTTTGGCTATGCTATTGTTCATAAATGGTTTTCGCTGTTGACAGCCTATTCTATCGTTCTCCGGTTGACTATACGTAAAATCACCCTTGATTGAATACAAAAAGCGATTTGTCTACAAAAAAGAAAGTTATTTTGAAGGCGTGTTGGACCGCAAAGAGGTGATGAGATTTTCAGTCGCGGACTTGAGTTCGCATTGCCAAATGATGAAAACCGCCCATCCTCCCTCAGCAAGGGAGGCGATGTTCCTAGCGTCTCGGTCAAGATTTTTTTGTAATTTTTCATTCCAAAATTGTTGATTGCTTGTTGGCCTTCTACCGCGTGAACAGTCGTGCCCATGCCAGAAACACCCATGCACGAAGACAACTGTTTGAAATTTTGGGAGTACGATGTCGGGTTTACCCGGGAGTTCTCGGTTATGTAGACGAAAGCGAAAACCGCACCGATGGAGTGACGAGCGGACATACAACTCCGGTGCAGTATTTTTGCCCTCGATCCGAGACATGACCTCCGACCGCTTTTCTTTCGAAAACTTATCCACGATTCAAGTCCCGCGGTGATTCCGACGACCTGCTAATAAAACAGAATATGTCCTTGTGGGTCTACGAAGAACAGCACAAAATGGCTTTTAATATGTGCAGCTCCGCGATCGATCTAAACTAACAAATTACGCAAGTTGTGACGTTTCGCTCAAATTGAATGGTCCGCGCGCGTCCGCAAGGTCCACGAAACCCATTCTCCCTATGCTCGCGTGTAGTCGCCACATGCGGGGATATGACGTGAGAGTTGCAAGAGCTAAAACTGGCGGCCTGACCGCCTTGGTGAAAGCTATCCGCGCCTCCATTCCAATTTTGGGGGCGTGCGCAATGGTGGCTATATGGTCACTGTGCGTGAAACTGTCAGGTGTTGCGCCTTACATTCTTCCAGGGCCGGAAACGGTGGCTACGGCGCTCGTCAATGACTGGCCAATATTGGGGGCGGGTCTTTGGGTTACAGCGAAAACGACGTTTCTAGCGTTGCTTCTTGCTTTGATCGGCGGATGGGGCACTGCTTTGCTGCTGGCGCAGGCCCGCTGGATTGAGGGACTGTTCCAGCCGGTCACCGTAACTGTTCAAGTCACGCCAATTGTCGCGATTGCGCCGCTGATCGCCATCTACGCGGCCACGGTGCAGATGGCGCAGATGATCTGCGCGTTTATCGTCGCCTTCTTTCCGATCATGCTGAATACGTTGCAAGGGTTGAAAAGTGCCGAGCGCTACCACGCCGATTTGCTCCGCACCTACGGCGCGTCCCGATGGCAGACGTTTCGTTACCTGAGAATCCCGTCCGCGCTGCCTAGCATTTTCGCGGGCGTTAAGATCAGTGGGGGGCTTGCGTTGATCGGGGCTGTCGTAGCGGAATTTTCCGTGGGGCAAGCGGGCAAGAATGCTGGTTTGGCTTTTCGACTATTGGAGGCACAAACCCGATTAAACACGCCGCGTGTGTTTGCAGCGCTTGTTTTGCTGGCTGCGCTCGGAGCCGTGATTTTCATGATGACATCATTTCTATCATGGCTCTTTCTTCGACACTGGCACGAGAGCGAAATTTCAACAACAAGCTGAACGTCTGCAGGACACTGATTTCTGCGTCGGAGGGATGGCCATGGCTCACGAGATGGAAGATGTGTTGGGACGGCTGGCCGTCGCAATTAAAGCGTTGCTGGCAAATAATAAGCTGGCGGCAACGAATCCAAGTGAAGTTGCGATCACGTTCGATCTGGGTTGGCACATTCGCGAAATGTTCGGCAACGAATGGGACGTAAATGGCGAATATGATCGCCTCGGAGAAGATGAAAAAGCGCTAGTTTATCCGGACCGACCCAAGCAGAAGGCGACCGACAACATTCGTCCGGACATCATTGTCCATAAGATAAACGAGAAGAACAATTTGCTCGTGGTCGAAGCGAAGCTATCACCCAAGGACCTTGAGCATCCATATGACGAATGGAAGCTACGCGGGCTCACTTGGCAGCAGGGTGAATACGCATACGTTGTTGGCGTCCAACTCTCATTGTTTATGCCAGCGCAGCGTGTCACGCGTTGTCGTGTTTTTGTCGATGCCGAGATCAGCAATCAGTGGAGCGAATGGTTGTTCGAACGGGTGCCGCACTAGACTGGGGCGTCGCGCGCAAGGGCACAGAGCCAACTCGCTGTGGAGACGGCAGATAGACAGACAGACGCGCGGCGTTTCTCGGGCGCTTCGGCTGCAAAGATTTTGCGCAAGATGCCTGTTGGGTAGCAAGTTGCTCATCTCGTCCGCTAAAATCGCGAACCTCATAAAACACACGTTTTCTGACGTTTGCGCTCTCGATGGCGCTGACGCCTTGATTTCATAGAGCAAATTTCAACCTGCCAACGACGCTCGCCCTTCCTGCTCATCGGCAACATAACGAACGGCATAGAAATGCTGTTTTTTGTGAGGTTCTGATGAAGCAAGCGCGCGTTTTGACGGATGCCGAATTTAAGCGGTTGCTGGCCGTGGTGGCACAGACGAAGCATGCGGGGCGAAATAGGCTTGCGTTGATGCTGTCACACCTCGCAGGGTTGCGCGTGGGTGAGATTGCCGCTCTGACGGTGCGCGATGTCCTCGACAACGACGGGAAGGTTCGCGAGCAACTGCGGCTGCGGGCCGAGATCACCAAGGGCGGTCATGCGCGTGTGGTGTTTCTCAACGAGAAGCTACGCCGGGAGATCGAACGGCATCGCGGCGAATGGCCCGAACACAAGGACGCCGATGCACCACTGCTTGCGACACAGAAGCGGACGGCGTTTTCCGCGAATACCCTCTGCCAGTTAATCGGACAATTATATAAGAGCGCCGGTCTCGACGGGGCGACCTCGCATAGCGGTCGCCGTTGGTTCATCACCCGGCTTGCACATTCCGGCGTCAGCCCGAAGGTCATCATGACGCTGGCGGGCCACCGGAACTTGACGACCACACAACGTTACATCGATGTGCGCGACGACATGATGAAAGCGGCGGTCGATTTGCTCTGACCGCTGCTCATGGGGCAAAAGTTCGCTCAACGAACTTTTTACAGGAGCGGCTTGCGGACTTCTATCCGCTTTGGCTTTGCACCCCAGCAGGCCGTTTCGAATTCCTTCTTATCGAGCGAATGAGAACCTGCCTTCATGCGCAAACCAAGCTGGCCAAATTTTTCAACGAGCAGTTCATGTCCCTTCCGCATCTTTTCTGTCCGGTCATCGTCACCGTTTGCGAACGTGCTTTCGCCTGACAGTTCTTCCAGAACCATGTTCCAGGAGGTCATGGACGAGTAGCCGAGTGAGACGGCTTGCAGCACGAGATATGTGTCTTCGCCATGTGTGCGGAAGCTTGGATCAGGGAGCAGCGGTTTCCGACCCTCTTTCTCAAAGTTACGGACAACGATCATGCTGCCTTTCAGGTCCGTGCTCTTCTTGAAGACGTGATGGTTCGCGTACGGACTTCCGGGGGCATTAAGCTCCTTGCTGAAAGGAACCTTCCGCCCGTAGATCGGGGCAAAAACATCAACGCCATCGTAGGCATCTTTCCCGTTCGCGGCCATTTCCGCAAACAGACGGTAGCTGCTGTTATGGCTTTCGGCCTGCATCAGCACGGCATCATCATCCATGATGATGCCCCAATCGAAGTCGCTGGCATATAGCCGCTTGAGGCAGTCGATGCGGTTTTCGATCAGAATGCGGGGGCCGACGCGCGTGATGTCCCCGCCATGCTCGGAAAGCAACGTCAGTTCTTTGCTGGCGGCAACTTCTTTATCGGTCCAGTTGGACGCAATAACGTGAACCGGAATATCGGTCATGCGTCGCCACCATTCGAGTTGCCATTCAAAGTCGAACTTCCTGTCGGCCCGGTGTTCGGCATCGTCAGGCAAGCAACTCGTTATGAAGGCGCCGAATGCGCGTCCGCTGGAGGACGGTGCGGCCGGAAATGACGTCTTCGCGCGTCTGTTCTTATCGATCAGCTTGAAGTTTCTGAGCCGGGGGGTGGATGACGATGCGACTAATGTGCTGGAAGCTGCTGTCTTGCCAGATACAGGTGATTTCGATCGGCTTCCCCCTTTCGGGCCGGATGGCCGCATGGGAGAAGGCGGCGGGGGAACCGGGGTAGCGATGAAATCTTCGCATACTTGAGTTCGGGCCATGGAAACGCCGAGGACCATCGGGGAAACGTATTCGAAATGGTCGCCACCCTCAAACGTGTGGTCGATGCAAAAAGCTGCGTCGGCCACGTCGCTGTCGGCGATATAGCCGGCCAAGTCTTCGCCGTAGGCAGATGTGGTTTTCCAGAGTGCGGCCATGTCGGCGAGCGAGAGCTCCATTTGTGCATCAAGCGCATTTGCCGGCGCGGCGAAATCCAAAAACGGATAGGATAGCCCAGAGTAACCTTGCGCACTGGTGAAGCCGGCTTCCAGCGTCGTTCCGTTCGACAGCCACTGGAGGCGTTTTGGCGTCGGATCGGCGGCAAGCTGCGCTCCGTTGGCCCTCTTGAACAAGGCCTTAGCCATATCGAGGTTGCTGGCCGAAGCCTTCATCCCCGCGCATGTCGCTTGAAAATGACGCGTTCTCTGCCCCAGCTTAGCGCCTTGTCGCAGCCCTGCATCGGTATAGTCCGCGATGGGGCGAAGTGTGAACCGCGTTTGTGACTTTGCATCATCAACGACTGAAATGTGCTCATCATCAACCAATAAGCGCCATTGGCAATCGTGTTGGAACAACTGCCTGAAGGTTTCAGCATCGGAAAGTTCAAGGGTAAGCTGCCCTCGGCCTTCCAGTTCCGGGAGGGCGTTAGCAAGAGTAACGGTGGCATTCGTGAAACTGTAGGCATCCGACAGGAAACGGAGTTTTGTACGCGAAACCCCGTCCGTCGCTTCGTTCCAGATCGCGATCAACTGCAATTTGCCGGTGTTAGATGACTTGCAGGTGCCGACAATCAGATCGAGCGCCCGAAACAGGTGATAGAGCGGACGACCGGCAAGCGGATGATCGTCAGGCTTCCTGTTGCCCGCGATTTCGAGCAGATATTTGTCGATGATCTTCTGGTCGTCCTCGTCGCGGACATGCACAAGGAAGGTTTGGCCGCCTTGGGAAAACAGCAGGGAGCGATGGAAGCCATCGGCAAGAGCCACGCCCGGAAGTGCTTCCGTGACTATACGCGATTGCTCTAATTCACTGGTGATCATGTCGAGCCGGGAAGACCGAAGGCTTTGTGCCTTCTTGGCCGCAGGGCGTGCGAAATAATCTACAGCCTCGCTGTAACGCCCGGATACGCCGCCGCCTTCTGCCAGCCATTGGCTCAACGGAACCTTGCCTTTGATTTTTGAAGCAAGTCGCAGCACATTGCTGATCTCACTACGCCAGCTTTTGCTGCGTTTTGCGAAGGCCAGGTCGGTCAGGGCATTATAGGGGTTGTCGGTGGTGACCTTGTTCAGCGTCTTGCCACACTCATCGAGAAACTCCTCGAACGCCGACGTGTCGCGGCGGATTTCTTCGCCAAACTCAAAAAGCCTCTCTAGGGCCACGTACAGCAATTTCTGGCCTTCGCTGTCATGATTCTCAAAAGCGTCGGCAGCGTCGATTACAATCCGAAACTGGTTCTTGTGCTGATCGAGAAGGGAAACGATTGGTTCTTTCTTAACGGCTTTGCCCATTGGATGCTCGCAATGATTTTTTCAATTTCCCCGCAATGAAGCCGTGCAGGTCTTAAAAAATTGCAGCGGATCAGTAGAACAAGGTTCTTAAGGTTATTCAATGCTTTCCACGAAATCTACGCATGCCGTCTATACGCCATCCATCACCGCCGAATTCGCCAAGATCGGGCATTCACAGCACCTGAAGCGAACCTATGCATTCCACGAGCGAGACCTGAACTTTCTCGACCCGCATAGCAGGTTGTTCCACTATCCCTATGCGCTCTACAGCGCAGGACAAGCCGCCAAGAATGACAGCGCAGCGAAGCACACAAGCTCGGTCAGCGTTCGTGATAAAAGCAAGACGACAATCATTGGGGACAGCGGCGGTTTTCAGATTCAGCAGGGGACCATCGAATTTGCCGGCGACGAAACGTGCGAACGCATGCTGCGCTGGCTTGAGCGGCACGCCGACTTTTCCATGTCGCTTGACTTCCCGACCGGGGGCATCTCGCCCGGAAATGTTGCCCCACACGTGGCTCGGCTCATCGCCGCCGGACACCCTCTCCAAGCGCAGAGTGCCGCAAGCGGCCTGTCAATGGATTTCAACGCTTGCCTGATGCAGTCGCTGCTCAATCTCGATTATTTCGTCCAGCATCGCACGCCCGGAGCGACGAATATCCTGAATGTCATCCAAGGGCGCACTGAGCGCGAAAGCAAGGTCTGGTACGATGCAGTTAAGGGCTACGGGCTGGAAGGCTGGGCATTCGCGGGTGCGCATCAGAGCGCGTTCTCGATGGCGGTGGCCCGTTTGCTCGACATGTATGATGACGGTCTGTTGCAGAATGCCCGGTGGATACACTTTCTCGGCATTTCCACCCTTGAGCCGGCCTACTTGTTCACAACGATCCTCCGCTGTCTGCGTCGGTTTAATCCGGACATCGGTATCTCGTTCGACACATCGAGCCCATTTCTTTCAGCGGCCAACTTCAACATGTACGTGTCGTTCCGCTTCGACAAATATGGCTGCGCTCTAACGCCGCTGGCGTTCGCTGAACATGCACGCACCGATGATAATCGGACAATCAATGAGATGGCGCGCGACCTCGCGAGAGAGGTCACAATAAGACGTGCCGGTATGCCCGAGTTTAGTTTCACGCCACTCCCTGTCGCGACGGCCATCGGCTCAAAGGTGACCGTCGCCGAAATCTGCGAGATTCGGGATGGTAAGCTGCGTGTCACAACGGATGGTGTTTGGATTTTGATGAACCACAACGTCGAGGTTTTCAAGAAAGCCTTCGAAACACTCAATCGCAGCTTCGATGAGAACCCGCTAGACGATGATATGCCGGTGCATGTCCGCGCTGCTAAGGTCGCAATCGAGAAGATTTTCGAGGAACGGGTTTTGAAAGGTGCGACTGCCGCAAGGGATTTGCTGCGGGAATGCACCACTCTGTTAGACGTGTTTGCGGAGGCAAGGAACTAACCATTGGTGCACAACTGGCCTGCCTTCTATGCCGTGTGCGCTGCGATAGTCGTGAAAATGCCGATTCTGCAATCGTCGCGAATATCGCACGCACAACCTGTTTAAAACGTGAAATGTTTGCGACAGGCCGGTTTGCAAAAGAGGCTTATCCTAGGCTTCCGGCAAATCGTTCGGCTAGCCGGTCCCGTTTGAACGCATCTGCAACAAGGTCTACAAATGCCCGCGTTTTGGCCGGCAAGTGCGTACGCGAGGCATAATACAGCGAAATCGCCCCAGCATCGGAATACCAATGCGACAGAAGGCGAACGAGATTGCCGCTCTCAAGCTCCGGTAAAACGTCGGGCATCGCAAGCATTGCCACACCGAGGCCGAGCTTTGCCGCTTCGCGCATTGCGGCCGGGTCGTTGACGATGATCGTTTCGGGTAACGTCGCGATCATTTCGGCACCCGCGGCGTTCCGCATTGCCCAATGTCGGATGCGGCCAGTCCGGAGCGAACGCATGACGATCCCCTCGAATTGTGAGAGCTGGGCGGGATCGGCTGGCGGTGTGCGCTTAGCCATATAGGCTGGGGACGCTACGGCAATTATGTGGGCGGGTGCCAGCGTTCGGGCAACGATGCCGGGTGCAAGATCAAAGCCCCCGCCGATTGCCACGTCATAGCCTTCTGCAACTAGATCAACCGGGCGGTTCTCAAAATGCCATTCCGGTCTGATGAGCGGGTATCGTTGTAGCAACTCCGGTAGCAGCGGTAGAATATGCGTGACGCCGAAAGTAGGGCTAAGGCTAACTTTCAGCACGCCGGCCGGCTCGGACACACCGGATGAAGCGTCAATGATCGCCGTTTGCAGGGCGTCGAGATTCCCTCGGATTGACTGGAAGAAACGTTCGCCGGCTTCGGTCAATACAAGTTTGCGGGTCGATCGCTGGAACAATCTCACGCCGAGGTTTCTTTCCAGCATCGCCACGTTGCGGCTAACGGCAGCCGGCGTCAGCGCCATGCGCCGCGCGGCCTCCGAAAAACTAGAAGTCTCGGCGCTTTTGACGAAGCTTTCGAGATTGGCCAGTGTCTCCATATGTCCTTCAACGATTGCTTGAAACAAGAACAAGACATTACCAGCTAATCAAAACGAAATAAACCGACCATCTTTGCTCCATCGAAACCACAAACGGAGTGAAGACAATGACCAGTATTACCCATCGCCTGACCGGCAAGACTGCCCTCGTAACCGGCGGGTCGCGCTCCATCGGCGCGGCAATTGCCAAGCGTCTCGCCGCCGATGGCGCGGCTGTCGCCATCACCTATAGCGCCTCGCCGGACAAGGCGGCCGCTGTGGTCGCCGAAATCGAAGCAGCCGGTGGCCGCGCCATTGCCATTCAGGCCGATGCCGGCGATCCGGCCGCCGTCCGCGCCGCAGTCGCAAAAGCCGAAGAAACCTTCGGCTCGATTGACATCCTCGTCAACAATGCCGGTATCGCGCTTGGCGGGCCGATCGACGAGATCAAGTTCGAGGACTACGAGCGGATGATCGCCGTCAACGTCACCGGTGTCTTCGTTGCCACGCAGGAAGCAGCACGTCGCATGAAGCCGGGCGGGCGCATCGTCCATATCGGCTCTTCCATGACCCGCTATGCCGCCTTCCCGACGGCCTCGCTCTATACGCTGACCAAGGGCGCTGTTGCCGGCTTCAACCGCAGCTTGGTGCGTGACCTCGGGCCGAAGGGCATCACCGTCAACACCGTCCATCCCGGTCCGACCGATACCGACATGAACCCCGATGGCGGTCCGGTCTCCAAGATCGTCGGTCCCGGCATGGCAATCGGCCGCTATGGCAAGGACTACGAGATCGCCAGCGTCGTCGCTTATCTCGTCAGCCCCGAAGCCGCCTTCGTAACCGGCGCTGACATCCTCGCCGACGGTGGCTTCACCGCCTGATCTGCCTCCGGCGCTCCGATGTCGGAGCGCCATTTCCCCCTACTTCAAAGGAGAACCAGCATGTCTATCGGTATCATCGGTGCCGGCAATATCGGCCGCGCCTTCGCCACAGCTCTCGCCAACAATAATATCCGCGCCACGCTTTCCAACAGCCAAGGCCCGGACAGCCTGAAAGAGGTGGTCGCTGCTATCGGTCCGACAATCGAGGCAGGCACGCGCGAAGAAGCAGCGTCAAAGGACATCGTGCTCGTCGCCGTCAACTGGTCGAAGCTGCCCAAGGCGCTGGCCGGCCTGCCGGACTTTGGTGGTCGCATCGTCATTGATGCCAACAATCCCATCGAAGCGCCGCTGTTCAAGCCTGCCGAACTGAACGGCCGTCTTTCCACCGAGATCTTCGCCGATCTCGTTCCCGGCGCCCGCGTCGTCAAAGCCTTCAATCATCTGCAACCGCACCTGCTATCCGGCGATCCTAAAGCCGAAGGTGGCTCACGCGTCCTGTTCTATTCCGGTGACGACGCGCGCGCGAAGGCGGAAGTCGGTGCGCTGATCTCCAGACTCGGCTTCACCGGCATCGATCTCGGCCCGGTCTCGGTCGGCGGCAAACTGGTGCAGTTCCCCGGTGGCCCACTACCCGCCCTCAACCTCGTCAAGTTCGGTTGAAACATCGCAGGCGAGCCGGGGAAGATATCCCCTTTGCCGGTTCGCCCTGCTTTCCACCAAAGGACACCTTCCATGGACATGCCAGTCTCCCGAACCATTCCCTCAGCGCAGGCGGACAGCAAGCCGCTCGCCTCGTGGGCCGCAGTCGCCAGCATCGGCATCGGCGCTTTCGCTCTTGTTACCACCGAATTCCTGCCCGTCGGTCTTCTGCCGCTGATCGCGGCTGACCTTGGCATCAGTGAGGGGACGGCCGGACTGATGGTAACCGTACCCGGCTTTCTCGCAGCACTTGCCGCGCCGATGACCCTTGGATTTGCCGCACGCTTCGATCGCAAGCGTGTGCTTGTCGCACTGCTGATGTTGCTCGTCGTCTCCAACGCCATCGTGGCAACCGCTCACGGCTTTGCCGCGCTGATGTTCGGCCGGGTGCTGCTCGGAATTGCGGTCGGTGGTTTCTGGACAATCGGCGGCTCGCTCGGCCCGCGTCTGCGCCCCGGCGCGGAAGGACCGCGCGCAACGGCTTTGATCTTCTCCGGTGTTTCGCTGGGCACTGTCGCCGGGGTTCCCGCAGGCGCTCTGATCGGTGACCTGTTCGGCTGGCGCACCGCATTCCTGCTTGTGTCGGGTGTCGCACTGCTTGTCGTGGCGGCGCTCCAGTTTCTGCTGCCGGCCATCCGGGCGCAGAAGGGCTCGGGATTGAAACAGGTTCCAGACGTGTTGCGATTGCAACGAGTCCAGATCGGCCTGACGGCAGCCGTGCTTATCTTCGTCGGGCAATTCGCGGCCTATACCTACATTACTCCCTTCCTCATCGGCGCAACCGGGATTGATACGGGCACACTCAGCATGGTGCTGCTCGGCTATGGCGCGGCGGGGTTCGCCGGAAACCTGTTCGGGGGCTGGGCTGCTGGCCGGAACTTCGTTTTTGCCCTTGCCGGCACTGCTTTTCTGATCGCCTTGTCTGTCGCGGGATTGTTGCTGGCCGGCAGCAACACGCTTGCCGCAGTCGCTTGGGTTGTCACCTGGGGTTTTGGTTTCGGCATGCTGCCGATCGCCATGCAAACCTTCCTGTTCAGTTCCGCGCCCGACCGGCTGGAAAGCATCGCCGCGCTCTTCGTGTCAATCGCGCAACTGGCGATCGGGCTTGGCGCACTGGTCGGCGGCCTCGCAGTCGACAATTTCGGCGTGCCGAGCGCGCTCTGGCTTGGTGCTGCAAGTGCATTGCTGACCGCAGGCCTCATAGCATCCACCAGCAATGTTCGTTGACCGAGGAAAGGGCGGTATGGATCGCACCGCCGAGATCCGTCATCACCGATAGCGGCCCAGTGCAAACGAAAAGGCTGTCGATTTTTCAACCGACAGCCTTTCAGCTCTTTGCTTCACTATGTGATACGAAGCAGAGCGATCTTGCCATCCAGTAGCTGGAAGTTCATTTCTCCCGCTCCGTTGAAGCCGTTTCCGCTAACGCTCACTGCAACACGATGCCCTTGAAAATGCGGCACATGAGCCACGACCTCAATTCGGGACTGGACACCGATGTTGTCGGTCCGATCCCAATTTGCGACACCGCTTCGGCCCTCGTATCTGCGGTCCCAGTCAACCAGAATGGCGTCCGGCGTGAAGCATTCCAGTAGCCGGTCGTGATCCTCCGCGTTCGTGCTGGAAAAGAACTCTTTGATCGCGATTGGCAGTCGGCCGTTCTCACCAATCTTATTGTTTCGGTTGGAAGCGGTCATGTTAACGAGTAGTTCCGTCGAGCACTCTTGGGTGGAGAAGGTCTTCAAGGCCGAAGCGTTTCAGCAGCCGTACACGCATTGCGCTCGCGACGGCATTTATCGGAGCGTCCCCGAAGTCGCTGAAATCCACTTCCGAACGATAGGGTCGTGATCCGTGCGGGAGATTGACAATTCTCAAAGCCTCGTCGGCGACGGCCTGCACGTCAGCAACGACTTCTTTCGGGAAAAGTGCCATGGTCGCCTTCTCGTTGCCGGAAATGGCATCCTCGTAGAGTGCGAGATATTCTTTCTGAATCGCCTCGTCCGCAGGGAATTCGGCGTGAGGGAAATGCGCCGTTCCTTCAACAAACGGTCCCGGCATCAGGATCGACGTCTCGATACCGAAGCGGGCGACTTCGTAAGCGACACTATCTGCGAAGGAGTCCATCGCGGCTTTTGCGGCCGTATACGGAGCGAGAAACGGTGGTACGATGCGCGACGTGCCACTGCCGATCCACAGGAGAAGGCCCGAGCCCTGCTTGCGCATGACCGGCAGCACGCCCCGGTTTACTCGCAGGGCTCCAACAGTGTTCGTGTTCAGACTTGTGAGAATTTGTTCCGGGGTGAAGGCTTCCGTGATCCCGAAAAACAGATGCGCCGCGTTGTGGAGAAGAACATCGATCCGGCCCTGCTGCTCCACCACCGTGCGGACAGCCGCATCGATAGAGGCATCGGAATTGACATCGAGTTCGAGCGGTCTCAGATTGAGTTTGTGTTCGTCGGCAAATGCACGAACCTCGTCGGCCTTTGCTTTGTTGCGGCCTTCGACGAAGCGCATGGTGGCGTAGACCGTATGGCCTGCCTGCGCGAGAGTTCTCGCCATGAGCCGGCCCATGCCAGTGCCGGCTCCCGTGATGATGATGACCTTTGTCATTGTCTTACCTTCTAAATGGCTATTGCTTAAAGTGATTGGTAGCTGGATCAAGCGGCTGCGATACTGCGAACCTTTTGCTCCACGGATTGAACGACCCAGCCCGCGACGGAACCGATGGCGGTGGCGCTTCCGAGTTTCCCGATCGACAGAAGCTCGGGGTCAAGGTGAGCGGCGAAGAAGGTGATCAGCCCTATGAAGTAGCCGAGCAGGTTGCTGAGGATCGGCAAACCTCGGGTAGAGATCACCGTGAGCGCAACACAGAGAACGACGGCGGGAAACGTGACGCCGCCGAGGATCGGCCCCAATACACCCATTGCCAAAGTGGCGAGTGCGCCCAGACAAAGGCCCAGAATGGTGCACACCCAGCTTTGGAAACCTTCCTTGACCGAAGGGCGACGGCTGAAGTATGCGACCCAGCCCATAAACATTGCCCACGGAGGAAGGGTCAAAAGCAGACTGGTATGGGCAGCAGTAGCGGCGGTGATCGCCGCGGTCACCGTCAGCGCGATATAAAGGCCGGCACCTGTGTTGCCGGTTCCGTGCGCTGCCGACGCCTGTGTGTTCGCATCATGCGACATGTCGAAATCTCCTTGTTATTCCGGTTCTAATTTCGGGTCCAGGCTCAAAGGCTCAACACATTCCTCCGTTCGCCCGCAGAATCTGGCCGTTGATCCACGCACCCTCCGGGCCAGCCAGGAATGCGACAACCCTTGCGATGTCTTCCGGCTGACCAAGGCGTTCGAGCGGATTCATCTTGGCCATCCGTTCGATCAGTTCCTGGCTCTTGCCTTCCAGAAACAGGTCGGTGGCGACAGGGCCAGGGGCGACGGCATTGACGGTAATCCCACGACCACGCATTTCCTGGGCGAGAACCTGAGTGAGACCCTCGACGGCCGCCTTTGTGGCAATGTATGGCCCATAGGTCGGCAAACGCATGCCGATGACGCTCGATGAGAGGTTGATGATGCGTCCACCGTTGCGCAGCCGCTTGGCAGCCTCCCGGCATACGTTGAACGTGCCCTTGAGATTGATGCCAACGATCTGATCGAAGTCCTCGTCGCTGAACTAAGCGACAGGCGTTAGCTTCATAATGCCGGCGTTGTTCACGACAACGTCAACGCCGCCAAATGCCATGTCCACGGCGTTGAACATTGCGCCGACAGCCTTGGTGTCGGCCACATCGGCTTGTGCGATGATGGCTTCGCCACCATTTTGAACGATCTTGTTCACAACGTCCTGAGCGGCGGCGTTGTTTCCAGCGTAGTTTACGACGATCTTGAAACCGTCTGCCGCAAGGTGCTGGGCGAGCAATGCGCCGATACCGCGAGATGCACCTGTGATCAGTGCAGTTTTTCCGTTGTTGCTCATATGAGTGCCTTTCCTGCTTGCGCTGCTCCATTCGCAGCAGGATGAGATTATCGATTTGGAATCGCTAAAAATAATGCATAGTGATCAAGCTAAGAATGACGGAAAGTATGGGTCATGGCGTTCGATAGTCGATTGTTGAATGGGATTGGTGTCGTCTCGGCGGTCGTTGAAGCGGGCAGCTTTGCGCGCGCCGGCGAGGCGCTTGGACTGACGCAGCCTGCTGTAAGCCGGGCAGTGGCGAGACTGGAAGAGCGGGTTGGCATCCGGATCTTCAACCGGACGGCCCGGGCAATCTCTCTGACAGATGAAGGGCGCCGGTATTACGAGGCGGTCACACCTCTTCTGGCGGGGATCGAAGATGCCACCCTCAGCGCCGGCAACACTAAGGCATTGGTTCGAGGTCGGTTGAGGGTCAACGTCGATGGAGCCTTTGGGCATTTCGTGTTGACGCAACGACTTGGCGAATTCCTGGACCGTTACCCGGAATTGGCCGTTGATGTCGCCGTTCGTGACGCGATGGGAGACCTTGTCGGCGACGGCTTCGATGTCGCAATTCGCTTCGGCTTTCCGGAGCCGTCAAACCTCAGGGCAGAACTGCTGTTGGAAACGCGCGTGTTGACTTGCGCATCCGCAAACTACATCGAGCGCCATGGAGCGCCATCGCATCCCCGAGAGCTGGAGAGCGGGCATCAATGTGTTCTTATTCGTAATCCGTCAACCGGGCGGCCGTTCGAATGGGAGTTCCAGCGGCAGGGCGAGATCATTCCGTTTCAGGCAACCGGGCGCCTTATGGTCTACGATACCGGCTCGCTGATTGGCGGCTGTCTCGGTGGCATCGGGATCGGCCAATTGCTCGAGCTTTACGCCAAAAACTTCCTGGCGGAAGGCAGGCTGGTCCAGCTATTGCCGGAATGGTCGGAGGAGACTTTCCCCCTATACGCCTATCACCACGCTTCAAACCTAATGTCCGCCAAGGTGAGCGCATTTCTCGATTTTGTACGCCAACTTACCGCCTAGTGCGCCTGCATGTTGATTTCCAACGAGAAATGAAAACGTCTCCACACTGATATTTCGCCCGGCAGCAACAAGAGCCTCGGCACCTCCCATGCAAAACCCAGACGTTACGACTGGGTTTTGCGTTAGGCTTGAAGAAAGGTTAAGACTTCTTCAAATTTAGCCCCACGCCCTTGCATGAAAAGCGGGTGTCGAATGCCTTGGTATAGTCGGTCTCTGGCTTTGCCAGCTTCACCTTTACCAGTTCATCAAAAAGCTGCTTGTAGCGTTCGGCAGTCATGCAGCCGATGCCCTTGTCCAGCGCATCGCCGCTATCCACGATCCCGTATTGCTTCATCTTGTCGATGGCATATTCGATCTGGCCCTCCGTCATCTCGGGGTTGGTCGCTTTGATAAGCGCATTGGCTGCTTTGTTGTCGCCGTACAGGTAGTTGTACCAACCTTCAATTGAGGCATCGACAAACCGCTGCACGAGATCGGGTTTTGTGTCGATGAGGTTTTGCTGGACGGTAATCATGGTCGCGTAGGGCTTGTACCCACTGTCAGCGAGCAGGAAAATCTTCGGTTCGGTGCCGGTGTGCTTCTGGATCTCATAGGGCTCGGCAGTGACCAGGCCCTGTTGAGCAGAGTTCCTATCGGCGAGAAACGGTGCAGGGCTGAAATTGTATGGCCTGTACTGCTCATCACGGAAGCCGCCGAAATTGGCCTTCATCCACTCGAAATAAGCGCCGAACCCACCCTGCGTCATAAAAATCGTTTCGAGCTTGGCCAAGTCCTCGAACTTTTCGACGCCACTGTCGGAGTGGGCCAAGATGACCTGAGCGTTCTTTTGATAGAAGGCGGCGACATCAACCAAGGGAATGCCCTGCTCGATGCCGACAAGCTGTTCCTGCTGGGTGCCCAGATAAAAGTCCAGCTTGCCGGTTAGGAGAAGGGCGCGGTTCTGTGCGCCGGGACCGCCCTGTTGGATTTCAACGTCGAGGCCGTATTTGACATAGGTGCCGTCGGCGACGGCCTGATAGAAGCCGCCATGATCGGCCTCGGCGAGCCAATCGGTGCCGAAGCGGACTTTATCGAGGGAATAGGCGGGCGAAGCGATGGAGACTGCGGAGATTGCCAGCGCGGCAACAATCGCTGCCTTGCCGGATGAGATATGCGCGTTCATTGGAAATTCCTGATACGGAAAGATGCGATAGCTAAACGCGGTGACTGTATTGGGTGGCTATTGGCCAAACGTTAAGATCGATGCACGCGTATATCTGTAATAGCGCGACGCTCGATCTCATTGGCGAGTTGCCGCTGGAAATCTAGCAGCGCCGGGTAGTTGTCCAATCGCATTCGTTTCAGCCGCCATGAGATTCCGCAAAGCGTGGCAAGCCCCGGCTCTCGGCCGACGGCGATGAGGTGCGAATAATAGCGTGGGCTACGTCCGAGCCATATTCGCGAGAACTCTATCTGTGTACTGGTCAACCCATCCGCCCGCAATGCCTCGTAGATGTCTTTGATCTTCATTCTGCTATCTCCTTGAAACAAATATTTATTTCCAAGGAGGCACGGCGCTAAAATGGTGCTGGATAAATAGCACGTTATTTCAGCAGGGGATTTTCAATGAAGACAAGGATGGAACAGCTACAGGCGGATATGATGACGAAGGGTGTCTTCACCCGTCATGAGCGCCGCCAAATCAAAACGTTGACGAAAGCAAATGAAGCCCAGCGCCAATATGTAAAGGCGGCGCTTCCGGCAAACCATCTGGCACGACGCTGGATGGAGACCTGTGGCGGGGTCGATGATTACGGCAACATCGATTATTGCGGTGTCCCGCTTTGTCCGCGCTGCCATATGCGGGAACGCGCAGTGCAAACGGGGAAGGCTATCAAGAAGATATTCTGCGATGCGGCGAATGAGGAGCTTGCTTTTGCAACCATCCTACTGCTGCCGCAACTGGACTTCTCCAGCATGACCGATCTCGTGGAGAATGAAAAGCGTCGTCTTCGCACGTTCATAGATCGCCAGCGCAAGAAAGATGCTCGCTGGGATGACTTTCATTTGTTGGGTTGGTGGGAAATCGACCGCATGAGCTTTGGTGATTTCGAGACCTGTGGCCGTAACACGCGATTGGCTTTGGATGCACTGGGCTTTCCGCTGATGGAAGCCCCGGACAAAACAATCTGGCGTCCGCATCTTCATGCAATTGTCCGCAAGGGCGGATTGACCACGGAAGAAATCGCCAGCGCCTTACGCAAGGAAACCCACACGGCAAAATATCAGGTGGATATCCAGCCATTTCGCGCATATCGCGATGCCGGCGACAATATTCAGAATATCGTTCGCTATTGCCTGAAATTCCGCATCGAGTGCGACTACAAGCGGCCAGATGCTCAGGACTTCATTGAGGCAGAACAAGCCGATGAGGCGAAGCCAACCGAACGCAATTGGTGGCCAGCCGAAGATATCCGCGCATATGTGGACTGGCTATGTCTGGAGCGATCCGGCTTTCAATCGCTCCGCGTTGTTATCGGGCAAGCCAAAGACAAATCGGCTAGCGGTGTTCAACGTGTCACGTCTTCGAGCATTTCAATTGATGAAGAGATTGAAGACGGTGAGAAATCGACAAATGCAATGCCTGACCGTTCTGGTACTCGAAATCATATTTGTGAAATGAAAGTCAATTCCGTTGTATCGAATATGAATGGGATTTTCGTTGTCGAAGACAATCGCGGTGTTTCAAGGAGTAATGCGGATATCTTCGATGTGGGGAATGGCGTAACGCGTTGTGTGTATAATAATATTGTACAGGATACTAACTGGACAGATACTAGCTTCGATACCCCAATGATCGTGCCGGAAGCCGAGACGGCGCTTGCCGATCTATTTGCTGTCAGCAAGACATCCAGATACGCGGGAAACGTCATCAGCCTTGCCGAGCGACTGCGTACTATCGCGGATATAAGGCAAGCCAGTGGTGATCAATGCAGCGGTGCGACGTATTGACAAAAGTTCGTTCACCGAACTTTTGCCTCCGTTCATACAAACGAATAATCATCATAGATGGTCACCCCCCGCAGCGCCTCCCATGCAGGATTTTCTCGGCACGCTTGATCGAAGATACTGCGAACCGCCTTCGATGACGGCTGCGTTGCAAGCCGGGGCACATTGCCGGTGAGAGGCAAAGCTGAAAGCTCCGGCTCCTCGACAATTCGTCCCGTCATCGCGACTGCTTCCGTATACGCGCTGATCGGCAACGTTGGCGCGAAAGTCTGGTCGCGCACCAGATCGATGCCGAGCATCGGACGCAACGCCATGATGTCGGAAATCCACAGCGGTTGAAACACCGGCCCTCCATCAGTGAGATTATGCAACGTATCGACGGCATGCCCGCAGAGCCGGCTCCGTGTCAGTAGCATGACGGCTTTGCCATTGGGCTCGTACAGCTTTGCGACCGGCGGGAAATTTGCATTCGGTCGTGCATGCCATTGAAGGCGGCGCAGCAGAGTTTTCGGGAACATCTGCCGGTATCGTCCCGGCTCGTCCATTTCGTGGACGGTGGCAGTTTTGTCCTCGGTCAGCGCAAACAGCAAAATCGCCCGCCACGACAACGCCGACAGATAGCTGCGCTGGTGCATTTCTCCGTCGATTTCATAGTGCAAGCTCAGCGACGTACCTTTGCGTTTGATCTTGTAGAGCCGTTCGGCCCCCACGTGTAGGTCGGTCATGAACAGCATGGCCAGGTCAATTTGCACCTGCGTAAGTTTGTCGTCGTGATCGCCGGGTGAATGGTCTTGCATCAGGTCTCCGCTCGGTTTCGGCGGAAACAAAGTTCCAGATTGCGCAAAGGGCGAGTTCAAAGACACGACCGAACAAATGGCGGAGGTGCGCGTGCTTTCGGGGTCAAGCCCGGCGGGCGACGCATATCAAGCAGAAGCACAGAAGCATCAAGGGATGCGGCCCAGCCCGAAAACAGTGTTGCGCAGCGCACCGAACCAAAAGCTCGTCCATGACGCTCCTTGACAGCGTTCCGGCAACGCCGGAACACACAAAGGGCATGGGATCAAATGATCCCATGCCCTTCGGATGCTTACCCGGTAAAAACTGCGCTGTTTATGCGGACTTGCGCAGCATCTTACCGCGCTCGACGGCAGCAGCGGTCAACTGCGCGTCAAGCTCGCCCGCGCGCACAGCCTCGATCAGTGTGTCGATGATCTTCGGCAATGCCGAAAGTTCGCCGGCCTCGATGGCGTTCTTGTCCTTCGCGAACTCGATGGTCTTGCCCGCATAACGCAGGGTGAAAAACACCTTTCCGTTGCCGTCGGTGAACCAACCCTGACGCACGCGCTTGGGTGCTTCGACCTCGACACGGACACCTTCGGCGTTCTTCTTGCGCACGACATGCGTCGGCGTGAATGTCTGACCGGCGATCTTTGCTTCCGCCATCTGCTTCTGCTCGGCCAATGCGGCAATCATCTTTTCCCGCGCGCGCTGCACCGGATCGGCGGTTGCGCGAACCGGAACTGCGGAGGTGAGCTTGAGAGCCTTGAGGTGAGACATGCTGTGATCCTTTGCAAACCATTGAACGTGTTTCCCGGATACAGCCGTTGGCCCAAAGGGCGAGTGAAGAGTTTTCCGGAACATGTCCGCATTCGGCCCGAAGCGGACATTTCTTCCGTCGCATAAGTTGGTCGCGAAACTCCCATTTTTCGAGAGAGTTTCGCGACAACTAATCACGCTAGCAGCAAGTTTGTGCGATGCGTGCCGCCCCGACTCGAGGCCCCTTTGTACGGGCTTCGCGTACAAACATAGACCACCGTCCGTTCCGGCCGGCTGCGCTCTATACCCTTGGCACCGAGTCAGCCTTGCGGCCGTCTCCAGTCACGATCACTTGTCCAGTCGGGGACCACGCGTCCAAAAAGCCCGAACTATCCGGGCTTGGGGTTGTCGGAAAATTACTCGTTTTTCTCGACGTCAGAAGCAATCATCAAGCTTGAATTAAATCTACCCAGTTGCCAAAAACCGCAGAGAGAAAGAAGCCAACGAAGCAATATCTTGTGCCTTTAGTAACAGGCCAAACTGCGTGCAAATACTCCGAAGGGAACAAAACTAATTCACCAGCTTTAGCACGATAATTCACTTCAAGGCGCGGAAAGAAAAGCTCCCCACCCTCATAGTCGTCGTTAAGATAAAGAAGAGCCGTAACGCATCGCGCAGAAAATTCAGCTGCCGTATCATTATGGGCGCGAATATGACTTCCAACTTCATACTTTGCTAGTTGAGTTGAGCCGCCAAGATGGAGTCCTCTGATACCCCAATACTGATCGATCAACGGCATGCCAATGCGATTTAATAAGCCAGAATAAAAATCGCACAGATTCGGTATCTGCTTCGGGCCTTTTACTTGAACATTGCGCGATTGCAAATCGACGTACTGAGATAGAGTCTTTTTATCATCGTAGTTTGTTATTTCAGCTTGTAGCCATGCGCCAAACTGCGCCTCATCCAGCATCTGCGCGCAAACATCGTGTTCAAGAACACGCGTTGAAATCACACCGGGAGCAATTTCTCGATATTCTGTAAGTTGCGTCAATTTCTTAGCACCCTGTAGGATTCATAGCTCCACCGGGAAGAACAGGAACACTAAGGCCCTGAACTAGCTCATCATAACGAGCAAGAACCAGCCGACCAATTAGATCTTTACTTAAAGTAATATTGTTTTGCCTGCAAACCTGCGAGATCGCGCCTAACAACTCAATAGCCAACATAGGATCAGTTTTAATCTTTAAGCGTAGTGCTGCCATTTCAGCATCAAGCTTTGCCTGGTCCGACATTATTCCCTCCTGACAGTTTTGAAGCCAGATAGTTGCCTAGACGATAGGAAAAGACAAGGGCTTGGCGCGTTTGCGGGGCTCAAATAGGGAAAAGCATTCGAACAAAATCTGTATCCGATAACGCAGAAAATAGATCGGTTTCCGGATTATCCCCTCTCTGCGTTATCCCAGCTCTGGATTCTCTAGTTTTCAGAAACATATGCAACCACTGCTTTGGCGGGGCCATGGGAACGAAGATGCTGTTTCAGGGAGTACTCTATGAAAACCACCTATCAGCAGATTTGATTTTGCTCATTGGGGTAAGCCGCTTTTTTCACCGAGTTGGACGGTTTCTTTTGTCCGCTGTTGGCGTGAAGCGGAAATGCCGATCACGAAGCTTCATCGGAACAATTGCATGATGCTTTCGGTGCTCGTGTTGGCAATGGATAACGACTGGATCACAAGCTGCTCCTTTGCTTGAAGGGCTTTGAGCCGCGTCGAGGTCTCATTCATGTCAGTGTCGACAAGACGGCCAATGCCCTTACTGATGCTATCCATGAGGGTCTGCACGAACCTCTCCTGAATATCGATGCGTGTCGTGACCGCGCCGAGCGTGCTTGTGCCGGAAATGACCTTTTGCAGCATAGCATCGACGCCGGACAGGTAACTTTCGAGGCTTTTGGCAGGATCCGTGATATCCACGTCGAGAATGTCGAAATTCGGCGCAGGGCCGATATTGTCGGTGACGTTGCCGACGACCAGCGAGGAGCGATAACCCATATCGGGATAAAGCGCCGGATCAACGGTGAAGACAATGGCTCCCGCGCTTTGCGAAACGATCAGTCCCATGCCGCTGACTGCTGCGTTGAGCACCGATGCGAGATCGGAAGCCGAGTTTATCCAGCCATCCGACGTGCCGAGCGTTGAATCCACCAGATCGCGGTCTATCGTGACGGTACGCTGGGTATCGCCGTCGATATTGAAATCGAAGGCGAAGGCGACGTCACGGTAGACCTGAAACGGCGCGGTGAAGGCAAATTGATCCGTTGCATAGCCCCCAAGAACATCCGCGACCGAGGATAATTCCAAGCCACCTGCATAGTTTCCTGATAGGTCGGATTGGACGTTGGTGATAGCGATGCTGGAGCCCTGATGACCGCTCGCCTCGGCCGTCATGATAAAGAAGCTACCGGAAGCTCCGCCACCACCTCCGCCGATTTTGCTGGATATTCCCGCTTCGGCAAAAGCCTGTATCAACACGTGATAATAATCGATGGCATCGTTGATCTTGCCATCCGAGGCGCCGAGTGCGGCATCAATCGTAGATTTGGTAATCGTGACCGCATGGGTGTCCCCGGCCGATAAAGCACTTGCATCAATGGTGATGTCGAAGGTGATTTCGTCCGTGCCAGTCAGCGTGACCGGTCCTGTCATCTGCCAGCGTTGATACCCCCAGGACGAGGTTGAACTGAGATTGGAGTTGCGAAAGCCGCCGATATCACCGAGCGAACGTGGGTCTTTCTGCAAAGCACCGCCGCCGCCGACGTTGAACAGGCTGATATCCGCTACGTCGATATCCGTAGTGCCGACCCGCACGGAGCCGTCAGCCGATCGGATAAATGACGACGTGATGCTCGTCGGTAGCGACGACAATTCCCAAAGGCTTTCCGGCGCGTCCGTGTTGAGCCAGTTGACCCCGTTGAAGCTGGCTGATGTGGTAATCGAAACCAGTTGATCCTTGAGTTGCTCAAGCTCGGTCTGGATTTTACCCCTGTCCAAGCCGTCCTCTTTGGCGGCAACGAGTTTCGCCCGGAACTCGCTGAGAACATCAATCGTGCTTTCCATGCCCGCGTAAGCGACATCGACCTTGGCCGCACCAAGGCCCAAAGCGTCCGACACGGCGGAGAGTGCCATATTGTCCGAATGCATCGTCGTGGAGATCGACCAGTAGGCGGCATTGTCGGCTGCGCTCTGTACACGAAGTCCCGAACTCACGTGCCGCTGCATGTCGACCATGTTCGCGCCGATTGTTCGCAGGGTTTGCAGCGCGGCCATGGCTGCCATATTCGTCAAGATGCTGGTCATGGTAACCGTCCGAGCCCATGCGCTGGCTTGCAGTCCGCGCTAACGGTCTGCTTTGAGCCAGCAATGAAAGGACACTTCTCACGGTTAACCACAAAGGGTGCCCGCTATAATGGCGGGACCGTCACCCTAAGAGCGAGGATACTCTTACCTCAGGGCTGCCCGACAGGAATCGAGCATTTTCACCAACGTTATTGCATTAAAGAGGATTAACGGGAAGTTAACGACGATGAAATCTACGGAGCATTGGCGGTCGGGAACTTCGGTATGATGCTCGAAACCAATTCGAACTCCGGCTCGAAGCCAGCGATGAGCTCCACGAACCTTTTCTCGATTTCGTCTGCGTTGCGAATATCGCTAACAGCGATGTAGTTCTCCCGTAGGAACCGTGAATAGAGGCGCCCCCTGTCAGAGGCACCGACCGGGAACTGAATTCGTTCCAAGCCTTTCGCAGATGCTGCCGTCCTGATCGCCTCGATAATCCCCTTTCGAACTTTATGGTTTGAAACGGGACCAACTTCCGCATGCAGTTTGAGGTGCGCCGCCGTTCCGTCATTGCTGGCCCGTATCTCCACCCACGCGATTAGCGGATAGCCTGCCCACCAGTTTTCGCAGCCGGACCATGCGTCCTGGGTTTTATCCAGTTCTTCTCGCCACCGCGCAGGCAGAAAACTCACAAGGCTTTTCTCATGGCTTGAATATTTGAATTCGTGCTTGCCGATCCTGACGGTCTTCCCTCGCTCGGGCTTGTCGCCAAACAAACGAAAAACAGCGACTGCAAAACCCGCGTCGAGGCGATCTCTCTTGATGAGATCCAGCACTTTCTTTTGATCCCGAAAAAGCTGTCGGGCCAGATCGTGCGTTTCAGAGCGTCCTTTGCTCATGTCAGTAAGCTTGGCCTCCCGTCAGGCGTTTCTGCATCCGTCAGCCGAATTCGCGTCCCGTCAAGTGTTTTTGCACTCGGCGGAAAATTTATATCTTGTTAACCGAGTGAGCCGCAGTAATCTCAATGTAGAAAGCGGTGATTTGCGCCGCGTCTTCTCAACCTACTCCCGCAAGCCGAAGCATTACGCCGGCTTAGCCATTTACACCCCGCTCCCCTCGCGCTCGAACCTCACCGCCTCTGGTGTTAGCGGTTCGACGCAAAGGAGGCGGTTATGCAGGACGATTTTCCCGGCAATCAACATTCATCGGGTCCGGTGCGGGCCTATTCCTATGTGCGTATGAGCACCCGCAAGCAGCTTCGTGGCGATAGCTTGCGCCGACAGCTTGAGCGGTCGAAAGCGTTCGCGGACGAGCACTCTCTGCTTCTGGACGACAGCTTGCAGGACTTGGGCGTCAGCGCGTGGAGGGGCAGAAACTTCAAGACCGGCGCGCTCGGCAAGTTTCTGGCCATGGTCGAGAGTGGCGAAATCCCCAAAGGCAGCTATCTGCTGATCGAAAGCCTCGACCGGCTATCAAGAGAAGCGGTGCCGGATGCGCTGACGCTGTTCATGGCGATCATTAATGCCGGGATCGTCATCGTGACGCTCGGCGAGGACCGGCAGATTTACAGCCGCGACCGGCTTAACGGGGATTGGACCAAGCTGATTATCGGGCTTGCGGTGATGTCGCGCGGTCACGAGGAAAGCCAGACGAAGAGCGAACGCATCAGTGCTGTTGCCAAGCGGAAGCGAGAACAAGCCCGCGAAGGCAAGGGCCATATCACCAGCATCACCCCCGCATGGATCGATGCAAAACGGATCGACGCGAACCGATACGAGTTCACGCTGAACCATCACGCGGAGACGGTGAGGGTAATCTACGAGCTGGCAACGCGCGGGCTCGGCGCGACGGTAATCGCACGCAAACTCAATGCGGACGGCGTTCCGGCCTTTAAGAGCAAGGACGGATGGTATCAGAGCATCATCAAGGCGCTACTCACCCGGCACGATGTCATTGGCATATTCCAGCCGCATTGCATGCAGAACGGCAAGCGGGTGCCGGACGGTGATCCCATCGAGGGTTATTTCCCCGCCGCCATCGACAAGGACTTATTCTTGCGTGTGCAGACAATGCGCAACAATCCCGGTAGACCGGGCCGCAAAGGTCACACATTCGCCAATCTGCTCACTGGCCTGTGCTACTGCGCCCATTGCGACGGGCCGATGACGATGAAGATGAGCCGTGTGAAGGGCAACGAAAATGGGCGCTATCTCGTATGCGCAAACTATGTGCGCGGCCATCGTTGTTCCGATGGCAACCGGCATTTCCGCTACGAACCGCTTGAGGCTGCAATTCTCGATCACGTCAAGGAACTCAATCTGGCCGATGCGCTGCAAACGGCTCGCGTCGATCAGGCCATCAGTGACATCAACGAAACGATTGTCGGATTGACGATCAGGCTGGAGGAGCTTCGCCGCAGGGAACAGAGGTTGGCGTTGGCAATCGAAGATGAAAGCCAGCCGCTGGAAGTCATCTTCGATCTACTCAAGGTAAGGCAGGCCGAACGGCACGCCGTTGAAGCCGAACTACGGCACCATCAAAATGAGCGCCAACGGTTGTCAGCGAGAAACAACGATCCCGAACTGGCCGGCGACCATATCAGAGTTTTGCGTACAGCATGGGAGGCCGCCGAAGACGCTGACGCCCGCTATGCGCTTCGCTCGGAGGCCCATGCCGCGATCCGAGAACTTGTCAGCGAGATCAGCTTCGACAGCGCCATCTGTTCGGTTACTGTTATCGTTGCGAATGGTGCGGTCGCTTATAGAGTGCACGAGGGCCAGATTAGCGGGCGCTTCCAAGCGTTCGCGGCATGAGCATCGGTAGGTGTCCCATGCAAAAAAGTTCGTTCGAACGAACTTTCCGGCAGAGTAAGCGGAATGGCCGCAAGCTATCCGCCATAAAGCTTGACCTATCCGGCTCGCATCCCTTGATATCGCTTGACGATTTGTTGCTCCGTGGACCCGTCCTTGCTGCCCCGCTTCAATTCCTCGATGCGCTTTTCGAGAAGCTTGATTTCAGCATAGGAATCGTCATCCAGCAGGACAGGCTCATTGGCATAGTCCTCTTGTCCGGGCCGGAGGAAGTCCTTGATTTGCTCGGTATTAACCTGCGCATAGTGCTTGTCGATCATTGCAAGTGAGGTGCGGGTATTGCGGGCGACGTGGTGGACCGAGACGTTGTTGGCGAGCATCTGCGAGATATAGAAGTGTCGGAACGAATAAGACGTGCGGCGAATGCCGCGATTGTCCTTTTCCAACCCTGCCGCAATCAGCAAGGCGTTGAGGCTTTTCTTGAACGACAGGATGCGGTTGCCTTTCTCATCCACGAAAACCGGGTCGCCGTCCTGCGGCTCGCGTCCCATGTCATTAACGAACAGGTCCCAAAGCATGCCGAGTGCAGATAATGCACCGTAAAGCGGTACTGCGCTGCCATGCTTGCTTTTGCCGTGAACCGCCAAACGAGCGTCCTGTTGATAGAGAGGGAGGTGTCGCGTTTCACGAAACAGTGAGATATCGCCCCATGTAAGGTTCTTGGCTTCTGTAGGGCGTAAGCCGGAATTGGCCTCAGTTCGATATAAGCGTGCAGCCGAACACGATCCGCGCGAATGCCTTCTGTGACAGCTTTTTGTGTCCAGACACGGCCATCCTTCGCCTTGATGACCTTGAGTTTCGCATGATGCTCGTTAATCCGCTCGATGCTTTTGGCGATCAGCTTCTCGTATTCCTCCGGTTTGAATCCGGGACGGCGATTGTCGGGCTTTTTCTTCGCTTCGACAGTTGGCAACTCCAAAGGCTTACAATAGCCCCATCGTGATGCCTGACGGAAAAGCTCGCGGATGATGACCATTTCGCCTTTCATGGTTGCCAAAGCAGCGACTTTGCGCGGGGCAGCGCGGGAGAAGACGCGACCGTCTTCCCGCTCGCAACGGATTTTCTCGATCTTTGATCCCGGCCCCGTTGTCCAATAGGTCTTTCGCCATTCCAGATAACGTTCGACATCCGCAGTCGTGATGAGGTCGATTGCCTTATCCTCGAAATAGGCGACAGGAAAACGCCGGATGATCGGAGGCCAAAAGGTCGGGTGATATTGGCTGCGTTCGTCACGCTCCGCTTCCGCACAGACCTTTTCGATAAACTCCTCGGCGACCTCATTGAAAGGATGCTGGACCAGCGATAGGCCCTGCTTATGCCGATACTTCTGCTCGTGATAAATCTCGTTCGCCCGCTGTAGGGCGGCATCGTAGTCGGCAATACCGAGCGACTTCTTGATTTGCCTGCCACCGAGCGAATAGCGCATGGACCAGTTTCGGGTGCCCTCACGCTGAAAAAGCGTGAAAGGGGCGTTTGTCGGTTCGGGGGTGCGCTGCAACATAACCTGGGCTCCAATGGAGTTACTTCGGTCGGAGCACTGCGCTGGAACTGCGCTAGCTCCGAGACCGAGCCCGGAAACGCTACATTGAAATCATTGAGAAATTCCGAAGGATATGCGCTACTGAGCTAGGACTGAGCTAGCTTATTTCCAGTGCGCATGAGGACAAGAAAAAACTGATAAGTCAACAAAATCAACTAGTTCAGTGGCGCACCCGGCAGGATTCGAACCTGCGACCTTTGGAATCGGAATCCAACACTCTATCCAGCTGAGCTACGGGTGCAGCGGTCACGCTTGAATCGCGTGCAGCGGTTGGTTCATACCCCAGCTTTGTTTTCGCATCAATGTCTAAAAATCAGAGATTTGCGAAACGTTGTCTGTTTTTGGGCGGGGTGGGGCGCGAGGCCTGTTTTGGGGTGGTTCCGGGCCTTTGTGCGATGGTGGGGCGATGCGTCGTTTGACGTATTGTCTTTTTGCCGCAATAGGGTTTCCCTTATAAGTAGTATGTTATTGCCGGGTCGGGCCGCTGTTTTGCCGCTTTCACGAAGAGGCGATCGGATGAGGGCAACGCCTTTCAAATACGGCGCGGTACACGATTTTATCCCCTTAAAATTGGCGGGTAAATAGTCATACTTTTTTTGTTCGCCGGGTGGCGATCCGGAGTCCGGGTTTGCTTTGCCGGCGATTAACTGTCAAATTATTATACAATATTAGTATCATCTACATTTATTTGGGATACAGTTTCGTGACGTTGTCGGTTATGATTTCGACAAGGTAAAGGAACGAATCAGGCGGGGGATCGGATGGCTTTGCGATTGGCACACAGCAACGGGCCGCGGACGGAAAAGGCCGAAAGCGGCAGCGCGGAAGCAGCGCATATCACGGCTATCGACTATGGGTTGCTGACGACTGCGATCAGCTATCATTTGCGGCACTCGCAACTTGCCGTGGCAAACGGTTTTGCCGATGTGCTGGCGGAGCAGGGATTGCGGCCGGCCGATTTTTCCGTTCTCGTCATCGTCGGCGGCAATCCGGGTCTCAAGCAGAGCGATGTGGCCGAAGCGCTCGGCATACAGCGCGCCAATTTCGTCGCCATCGTCGACAGCATGGAAGAGAAGGGACTGCTCGTTCGCCGCAAATCGGAAGAGGACAGGCGCGTTCATTTCCTCGACATGACGGAGGAGGGCAGCAGCCTTCTCGACCGGCTTTCCAACACCTGGCGGGATCGTGAGGAAAAGCTGATCGACAGGATCGGCGGCAAGAAGGCCCGCGATCAGCTTCTGGCGCTGCTCGGACGCCTGCGCGACTGACCTTCGGCGAGAGCGGGGGCAATCCAGGCACAGGCCGCCGCAGGGTGCTGCCTGTGACGCAGATGTTGCGTCTTGCCATTGCCTTCGGCACCGGCGACGGTCTTCCTGCGCGGGTCTTTCACGCCAGCCTGATCGGCAGCGGGGCTGAATTGCGTTGCAATTTTCCTGTGAAACCGCCAAGACGCATAAGCATCTTCACGCCTTTGGGTGTGGAACCGCAATCATGCGATCGACTGGAAAGGCCCGGGACGGGAACGCCATGCTGAATATCGATACGAGTCATCCGCTTTATCGTCCCCTGTGGGTCCGGTTGCTCATCGTCGGCTTTTGCGCCGCATGGGCCGTCATCGAATTCGTCAATCGCGAGTTTTTCTGGGGAACCATCGTTGCCGGTATCGGCGCTTATGCGGCCTATGAACTGCTGCTGAAGTTCAAACCCGCAAGCGATGCTCCCAAAAGCGGAAATGGCGCGGATGAGCCTGCCGCCGAAAGCGCGCCCACCGACAAGAACGATGCGGGCTGAAGCGCCTCCTGTCTTTCGTTTCATTCATGTATTTTGCGAGATTAAGGCTATCCGGCACTTTTACCGGAAATGCTCCCGCGCCCGCAGCATGCGGATCGCCTGGTCGATCAGGAGATTGGCCGCGGTCATGCGCAGCGTCGCATTGTGCCGGAACTGCGGTTTCACCCGGTCGGGATGATTGAGGCGGGCAAAGGCGCGGCGCTTTTCCGCAAGCGTTGCAGCCGTGTCGGTGTCGTGGATCGCCAGTTCCGCCGAAACATCGGCAAGCGACGTCTTTTCGAGATGGGCCGGCATCGGTTCCGGTTCGGGCTCCCGCTCCGGTTCCGGCGGTGGCGCGGGGTCGGCCAGGAAGGCGAGATAGGCATCGAGATTGCCGTTCGCGGGCGGCGGCGTTTCAATATGTGTATCGATAACGAAGCCCGAGCTGAAACCGGCAATGCGGTGACCGGCGGGCGGTGGCGGCTCCGCGCCTTCCTCTTCCGTTTCTTTTTCGTGTTTCAGCCTGTCGACGACCGACTGGAAGACGGATTGTCCGAAGAGCATGCGGCTTTTCCCTCGCCGGTCTGACTATCCGGCCTTTATGGATCATGAAGGTGGTGTCTGGCTTGCCGCCGTCACGGGCCGGTCAGCTTGCGGCTTTCATCCAGAACCAGATCGTAGAGCAGGCGGGCGCTGGGCGGCAAAACACGGCCCTTGGTGGTGATGATGCTGTAGGGCTTTACGACGAGTTCGAAATCCGTCGGCAATATCCGGGTTCGGCCGATATCGGCCTGCTGGCCGGCAACGAATTCGGCCATGTCCTGCGCGATTGGGGCGATGGCATCCGTGTTGCAGACAAGCGCAAGGGTGAGCACCACGGATGGCGTATTGATGACGTTGCGCGGCATGGCGACGCCGTGGGTGAGGAAGACATCCTCCATGGTTCTGCGCAAAAGCGCGCCGGGCGGCTGGAAGACCCAGTCGTAACCGGAGAGATCCTGCAGGGTCACGGGCTCGCCGCGAAGCAGCGGGTGGCCTTCGCGCACCACAAGACAGGCGCGCTCTATGCCGATTTCATGGATGGAAAAGAGGCCGGGATCGAAATCGTCCGGTATCCGGCCGATGATGAAATCGTGCCGGGCCGCCAGCAGTTCGCGGGCCAGCACGTTGCTGCTTTCCACCTGCACGTTGATTTCGATGCCGGGATAGGTGTCCATGGCGCGCCTTATGGCGGGAACCACGAGGCTAATGGCCGGCGCGGTGACGGCACCGATATAGACCGAGCCGCCGCTGCCGGATTTCATCTGGTTCAGCTCGCGGCTCGCCTCGCGCAGTTCCAGCAATATGGTGCGCGCGCGCCGCGCCAGCGCCTCGCCGAATTTCGTCAGCACCACGCCGCGCGAGGCCCGCTGACAAAGGGGTGATTTGACGATCGCCTCCATTTCCGAGAGCATGCGTGAGGCTGCGGGCTGCGTCATGTTCATGGCGGCGGCGGCCGCGCTGACCTGCCCGTGCTCCTCGATCATGACCAGCATGCGCAGGTGGCTCATCTTCAATCCGGCCCGCAGCAAAGGGTTGTCCTCAAAGACGAAAAGGGCATCCGTTGTTTGCGCCTGCTCATACACTTTTTGGTTGTTCATCCGTGGTTTTATACCCCTCATCGGTTTTTGTATCGATTTAATATATCATAATTGATATATGGAAACTGATTTATTCTATTTGACAGTTATATGGATTCAGAACAATTTGCGGAATGCCGGGGAGGAGCGGCAGCTGTTCCATTTCGCAATTGCGAAATCGGAGTGAGCGCAATGCGGCTTCTTCCTCTGACGGCATGAATTTCATGGTGCACCGCAGCATGCGGGCTCCAGAGAAGGGCTCAAGGGAGAGAGTTAATGAAGTCCATTATTTCGCTGATGGCAGCTTGTGCCATCGGTGCTGCTTCTTTCGCAGTGCCGGCTTTCGCACAGGACAAGGGTTCCGTTGGTATCGCCATGCCGACCAAGTCGTCCGCACGCTGGATCGACGACGGCAACAACATCGTGAAGCAGCTGCAGGAAGCCGGTTACACGACCGACCTGCAATATGCCGATGACGATATTCCGAACCAGCTTTCCCAGATCGAAAACATGGTCACCAAGGGCGTCAAGGTCCTCGTGATCGCATCGATCGACGGCACGACGCTGTCGGACGTCCTGAAGCAGGCCGGCGAGCAGGGCATCAAGGTCATCGCTTATGACCGCCTGATCCGCAACAGCGGCGACGTCAGCTACTACGCCACCTTCGACAACTTCCAGGTTGGCGTTCTGCAGGCGACTTCGATCGTCGACAAGCTCGGCCTGAAGGACGGCAAGGGTCCGTTCAACATCGAGCTCTTCGGCGGCTCCCCGGACGACAACAACGCCTTCTTCTTCTATGACGGCGCGATGTCGGTTCTCCAGCCTTACATCGACAGCGGCAAGCTCGTCGTGAAGTCCGGCCAGACCGGCATGGACAAGGTCGGTACGCTGCGTTGGGACCCGGCAACAGCCCAGGCACGCATGGACAACCTGCTGTCCGCTTATTACACCGACGCCAAGGTTGACGCCGTTCTGTCGCCTTACGACGGTCTCTCCATCGGCATCATCTCCTCGCTGAAGGGCGTTGGTTATGGCACGAAGGACCAGCCGCTGCCGGTCGTTTCCGGTCAGGACGCTGAAGTTCCTTCCGTCAAGTCGATCATTGCCGGCGAACAGTACTCCACCATCTTCAAGGACACCCGCGAACTCGCCAAGGTGACCGTGAACATGGTCAACGCCGTTCTGCAGGGCAAGGAGCCGGAAGTGAACGACACCAAGACCTATGAAAATGGCGTCAAGGTCGTTCCGTCCTACCTGCTGAAGCCGGTTGCAGTGACCAAGGAGAACTACAAGCAGGTTCTCGTCGATGGCGGTTACTACAAGGAAGACCAGCTGAAATAAGCTCGACACACATGCGGGGATGACTTGGCGTCATCCCCGTTTTTCCATAAAAATAAAAACGCCGGAATTAATCGGGCGCTGGATTGCGATATGGCCAATACCATTCTCGAAATGCGGAACATCACCAAGACGTTTCCGGGCGTGAAAGCGCTTGAGAACGTCAACCTCAAGGTTAAAGAGGGTGAGATCCACGCACTCGTCGGTGAGAACGGCGCGGGGAAGTCGACCTTGATGAAGGTCCTTTCCGGTGTTTACCCCGCCGGCACCTATGAGGGCGAAATCCACTATGAAGGCGCAGTGCGGAATTTTCGCGCCATCAACGACAGTGAAGATATTGGTATCATCATCATTCACCAGGAGCTGGCGCTCGTGCCGCTTCTGTCGATTGCGGAAAACATCTTCCTCGGCAACGAGGTCGCTTCGAGCGGCGTCATCAGCTGGCAGCAGACCTTCAACCGTACCCGCGAACTTCTAAAGAAGGTGGGCCTGAAGGAATCGCCGGAGACGCTGATCACCGATATCGGTGTGGGCAAGCAGCAGCTCGTCGAAATCGCCAAGGCGCTGTCGAAGAGCGTGAAGCTGCTCATTCTCGATGAGCCGACGGCTTCGCTTAACGAAAGCGATTCCGAGGCGCTGCTGAACCTGCTGATGGAATTCCGCAAGCAGGGCATGACCTCGATCATCATCACCCACAAGCTCAACGAAGTGCGCAAGGTGGCCGACCAGATCACCGTTTTGCGCGACGGCATGACGGTGAAGACGCTCGACTGTCATCAGGAAGAAATCAGCGAGGATGTCATCATCCGCAACATGGTGGGGCGCGATCTCGAGGATCGTTATCCGCCGCGCGATGTGCCGATCGGCGGGACCATTCTCGAAGTGAAGAACTGGAACGCCTATCACCAGCAGCACCGCGACCGCCAGGTTCTGCACGATATCAACGTGACCGTGCGCAAGGGCGAAGTCGTCGGCATTGCCGGTCTGATGGGTGCCGGGCGCACCGAATTTGCGATGAGCGTGTTCGGCAAGTCCTATGGCCACAAGATCAGCGGCGAAGTGCTGATCGACGGCAAGCCGGTCGATGTCAGCACCGTGCGCAAGGCCATCGATGCCGGTCTGGCCTATGTCACGGAAGACCGCAAGCATCTCGGTCTCGTGCTCAACGACAACATTCTGCACAATACCACGCTTGCCAATCTGGCCGGCGTGTCGAGTGCCAGCATCATCGACGACATCAAGGAAATGAAGGTGGCGAGCGATTTTCGCACGCGCCTGCGCATCCGCTCGTCGGGGATTTTTCAGGAAACGGTCAATCTTTCGGGCGGCAACCAGCAGAAGGTGGTGCTCTCCAAGTGGCTGTTCTCCAATCCCGACGTGCTGATCCTCGATGAACCGACCCGCGGTATCGATGTCGGCGCGAAATATGAAATCTACACCATCATCAACCAGCTCGCTGCCGACGGCAAAGGCGTTCTGATGATCTCATCGGAAATGCCCGAACTGCTCGGCAATTGCGACCGCATCTACGTCATGAACGAAGGCCGCATCGTCGCTGAATTGCCGAAGGGAGAGGCGAGCCAGGAAAGCATCATGCGCGCTATCATGCGCTCAGGGGAGAAGAACTCATGAGTTCGGCAAACACAACAAACGAAGAAAGTAACGTCATCTCGGTCGGGTCGTATATTCGCTCCAATATCCGCGAATACGGCATGCTGATCGCGCTCGTCGCCATCATGGTTTTCTTCCAGTTCTACACCGGCGGCATCCTGTTCCGCCCTGTGAACCTGACCAACCTCATCCTGCAGAACTCGTTCATCGTCATCATGGCGCTGGGCATGCTGCTCGTCATCGTGGCCGGGCATATCGACCTTTCGGTCGGTTCCATCGTCGCCTTCGTCGGCGCGATAGCGGCCATATTGACCGTGCAATGGGGCATGAACCCGTTCCTTGCGGCGCTGATTTGTCTCGTCATCGGCGGTATCATCGGTGCTGCACAGGGTTACTGGATCGCCTATCACCGCATCCCGTCGTTCATCGTGACGCTGGCGGGCATGCTGGTGTTCCGCGGTCTGACGCTGTTCGTGCTTGGCGGCAAGAACATCGGTCCGTTCCCGACCGATTTCCAGATCATCAGCACCGGCTTTCTGCCCGATATCGGCGGCATTGAAGGTCTCAACACCACCTCGATGATCCTGACGGTGCTGATTACGGTCGTGCTGTTCTATCTCGCATGGCGCCGTCGCGTCGTGAACGTGAAGCACGGTATCGATGTCGAGCCTTTCGGTTTCTTCATCGCCCAGAACCTTTTGATTTCGGCCGCGATCCTGTTCCTCGGCTACCAGCTTTCAACCTATCGCGGCCTGCCCAACGTGCTGATCGTGATGCTTGTTCTCGTTGCGCTCTACAGCTTCGTAACGCGCCGCACGACCATCGGCCGTCGCATCTACGCGATGGGCGGCAATGAAAAGGCGACCAAGCTTTCCGGTATCAATACGGAGCGCCTGAGCTTCCTCACCTTCGTCAACATGGGTGTGCTGGCCGGTCTTGCCGGCATGATCATCGCGACACGCCTCAACTCGGCGACGCCGAAGGCGGGTGTGGGCTTCGAGCTTGACGTTATCGCGGCCTGCTTCATCGGCGGCGCTTCGGCATCCGGAGGCGTTGGCAAGATCACCGGTGCGGTCATCGGCGCCTTCATCATGGGTGTCATGAACAACGGCATGTCGATCGTCGGCCTCGGCATCGACTTCCAGCAGATGGTCAAGGGCCTCGTGCTGCTCGCCGCCGTGTTCTTCGACGTCTACAACAAGAACAAGGGCTGATTGCCCAACCCACATAGCAAGTCAAAAAGGTGGCCGGTTTCCGGCCACTTTCATAAGGTGCAGGCGTTATGCGCCGCTTAGAAGAGACAAGGCGCGTTGCGCCGGAGGAAGGAAATCCCGTGCTTATTTCACAGATCAAGGATGCCAGTGGCAAGATCACCGTAGCCGTTCGCGAAGAAGGCGGGCAGGCGCACGCCGTCAAGGGTGCGGCGTCGGTTTATGCGCTCGCCATGGAAGCCGCCAATGGTGGCAAGAGCCTTGCCGATGTCATTTCCGCGCATGGTCTCGGCGATGCCGTCGATCTCGAAAAGGCCTATGCCGAAGGCCGTTTCCTGCCGCCGATCACCCATCCCGATCCGGCGCATCTGCATCTGACCGGCACGGGCCTTACCCATCTCGGTTCGGCCGCGACCCGCGACAGCATGCACAAGAAGACCACGGAAGCGGCGGAAGAAAGCCTGACGGACTCCATGAAGATGTTCCGCATGGGTCTCGAAAACGGCAAGCCGAAGGCCGGTGAAAAAGGCGTTCAGCCCGAATGGTTCTACAAGGGCAACGGCCATGTGGCGGCAGCACCGGGTGCGGCTCTCACCTCTCCCTCCTTCGCGCTCGATGGTGGCGAAGAGCCGGAAATGGCCGGCATCTACGTGATCTCCGACAAGGGCGAAGCGGTTCGTATCGGTTTTGCCGTCTCCAACGAATTTTCCGATCACGTCACCGAGCGGATCAACTATCTCTACCTCGCCCATTCCAAGCTGCGCCCGGCAAGCTTTGGTCCGGAAATCCGCGTCGGCGCTCCGCCGTCGGATATTCGTGGCACCTCGCGCATCCGCCGCGGCGACAAGGTCATTTTCGAAAAGCCGTTCGTTTCGGGTGAGGACAACATGTCCCACACCTTTGCGAACCTCGAATATCACCACTTCAAATACGGCCTGTTCCGCGCGCCCGGCGACGTGCATGTGCACATGTTCGGCACTGCGACGCTCTCCTTTGCAGAAGGCATCAAGCCGGAAGCGGGCGACGTCTTCGAGATCGAAGCTGCCGGTTTCGGCCTGCCGCTGAAGAACCCGCTGGCCGTGGATGCGGAAGAAGAGATCACCGTTCGGCAGATCTGATCTGCGGACTGCGCATGAAAAATGGTCGGGGGTGGGTCATCCCTCCCTCGACGTCATCCTCGGGCTTGTCCCGAGCATCTGCGACCGATTGATTTTACGCGACGTGGATAGATCCTCGGGACAAGCCCGAGGATGACGCAAGATGATAGCTCTTTCATCCCGTTATCCCTTAGCGCGTCGGGCAACTTTCAGGCGCTTCCCTCACCCGAACCCCCAAAGCTTTCCTTCCCCAACCTCCACCGAATTACCCGCCGGATCGCGGATATAGACGGAATAGCTGTCATTCGGCCAGCGGTGATAATGTTCGATGGGAATTCCGAGCGCTTCGAAGCGCGCCTTCCAGCCATCCACCTCCGACTTGTCCTTGGCGTAAAAGCAGAAATGACCTTGCCCCACCGCGCCGTGGCGGGGGATCGGATTGTCGGGGTCGGCCCGGCGGGATTGCTCGGGGTCGAAGATCAGCAGCATCTGCTGCCCGCATCGGAAGAAGATGAATTGCCCCGGCAGCCTGCGCACCACTTCCAGCCCGAAGACATCCCGGTAAAAGGCTTCGGCGGCGTCGAGATCGTCGGCGTAGAGTGCGGTTTCCATAATGGCGGCTGGCGGTCGCATGGTTCCTCCCGGCGGTTCAGGGGTTTCCGGCGGCGGATCGCGGAAACCTATTTGCCTGTTGTGTAGGTCAGCACCGTCAGGTCGTATTTGCCGACGCCACGTTCCAGAACGGTCCAGCCGCAGTTGACATAATAGGCTTCGAGACCCCGCTGGCAGCAGAGATAGCTGGTCTCGTGGCCAAGTTCGGCCGCCCTTTGCGTCGCGGCCTGCATCAAGGCTCGCGCCACGCCCGAGCGCCGACGGTCTTCTTCCACCCACAGGGCCGCGACCCAGGGCAGATATTGCGGACGCTCTTCCAGATCGCAATGGATGAGGAAGGCGGAGCCGACATAATCGTCGCCGTCATGGGCGACGAAGCCGGTGGGCAGCGTATGAGGGTTGGTCATGCCCTTCAGGTGCTCGGCGACGTCGCCCACCTGAAGGCCGCTATCCTGCCACCATGCCGTCCAGACCCGTTCGGCGATGACGGGGCCATGCGACTGGCAGTCGCGATAGTCGGAAATGCTGTACAAGGCCGTCTCCCGGCCGGCTTTCTTCCCGCAGGCTGAAGCCGGATCATGCTTTCAAATCGATGCGGGGATTAAACCGGGTGGGACGGGGTTTCGCAACCGTCAAGTTGTCGCGCCGGATCAGGGTTTCGTTGCCGTCACATGCAGCCATGCGGTCGGGAGCTGGTCGTAACCGCTGCCCTGCCTTGCCTCGATCTCCACCGCCGCCCAGTCAAACCGTCCGTAAGCGTCTTCCAGCCAGGGCTTCGAAGGGTAATTGTAATAACGGCCGAACACGTCCCGGCCTTCCGCTTCTCCCGCCTTGAAGCTGGCATAAAAAACACCGCCCCGTTTCAGCGTCGTGTGGATGCGGCCGATAATGCCCGGCAGGGCAGGGCGAGGCACATGCAGCAGGCAGGCATTGGCCCAGACGCCGTCATATCGCGCACTCTCGTCGATATCCTCGAACAGCAATGTCCGGACGGGAATGCCGAGCCGGGCTTGCGCCGCTTTGGCGATTTCAGGCGTTCCGTCGGTGGGGTGGACATCGTAACCGGCGGCCAGCATGAATTCGCTGTCCTGCCCGCCGCCGCATCCCAGTTCGAGAACGCTTGCACCCTCTTGCAGCCGCGCCAGGAATGTTTCCAGATGCGGGCGATCCGCCGCCTGCCCGCGCGAGGTATAGGCCGCGGCGTTACCCGTATAAAAGCCGATTGTGTCGTCGTCCCTGCCGGCCATCGTCTCAGCTTTGCGACTGGTTCTGGCCCTGCGATTGTTGCACGGTGACCGACACATTCAGGGTCTCACCGGCGGGGCCGATGCGCATACCCGATATCGGCGCGCAATCGCGGTAGCAGAGGCCCGATGCGATGCGCACATAGCGGTCGTCGGGGCAGATATTGTTGGCGGCGTCGAAGCCCACCCAGCCCAGCCCCTGAAGATGCACTTCGGCCCAGGCATGGGTGGCCGTCTGTTCCTCCACCTCTTCCATCATCAGATAACCGGAAACGTAACGGGCCGGCAGGCCCATCAGCCGGGCGGCGGAAATCAGGATATGGGCGTGGTCCTGGCAGACGCCCTTGCCCGCTTCCAGCGCCGTTTCCGCCGTGGTTTCGATATCGGTCGCGCCGGGCACATACTCCACCTTGCGGTGAATATTTTCCATGAGGTCGTGCAGGCGGGCCAGCTCGCTGTCGCCGGCGCTCACCTTCACCAGTTCGCGCACGAGCTTTCCCGGTTTGGTGCGCGGCGTCTCGCGCAGGAAAAGCCACAGCGGCGCATTGCCGATGTGGTAACCGAACACGCCGGCCTTGTCCTCGGTGTTCACGGTGCCGCTCGCCACCACCTTCACCCGCTGCTGCGGGCCTTCCGTTTCCACCAGCGCAACGCGGTTGCCGAAATGGTCGTCATAGGTCACTTCGACGGTGGCGCCATCGACCGAGACATCCCAGTTCTCCACCGTCTGGCCCGGGCCGGTCTGCGGCGTCAGGCGCAGCCGCTGCAACGCATAGGGCATCGGCTCGTCATAGACATATTCCGTCGTATGGGTGATTTTCAGACGCATAAGCTGTCCCCGTCCACGCGCTTATTGATAAAAGCGGTAGCCTTCCGTGATTTCCTGTCCCAATTGTCCGTTGCGGTTGACAAATCTCTCCAGAAATTCGTGCAAGCCTTCATCCATCACCCGGCTGATGGTGGTCGCGCGCAGGCTGTCGCGAATGCTCTCGGCCGTGTCGTGCGCCTTGTGCCTCTCGCTGTAATCCTCGGCGATGTAATTGAGGTTGCTGGCGATCTTTTCATAACAATAGGCCAGCGAGCGCGGCATGCGGCCATTGAGAATGAGAAAGTCGGCAATGTTGGAGGGCTTGTATTCCGCATCGTAGACCCAGCCATAGGAACGGTGGGCCGAGACCGACCGCAGGATGGATTCCCACTGCGCATTGTCGAGCGAGGAGCCGACATGCGCGACCGCCGGCAGCAGCACGTAATATTTCACGTCCAGAATGCGGGCGGTGTTATCGGCGCGCTCGATGAAAGTGCCGATGCGGGAGAAATTATAGAGATCGTTGCGCAGCATCGAACCGTGAAAGGCGCCGCGCACCAGACCGGCGCGATGTTTGATGACATCGATGGTCTGCGGCAGCTCGGCATGGTTGAGCTTGCGACCGAGAATGTTCTTCAGCTCGATCCAGAATTCGTTGGTGGCTTCCCATGTCTCGCGCGTCAGCGCCGTGCGCACCATGCGGGCATTGTTGCGGCCCGCCTCGATGCAGGACATGACGCTGGACGGGTTCGCCTTGTCCCGCAGGAGGTAATCGATGGCATTGGCCGCCGTTACCTTCTCGCGCGTTTCGAGAAAGGCTTCATGAACGCCCGCACTTTGCAACACGCCGTCCCAGTCCTCATCGCCGCTGCCGCTGCGCGTCAGTGAAACGCGCAGGCCCGCATCGATCAGCCGGGCGATGTTTTCAGCGCGCTCGATATACCGGAACATCCAGTAGAGCCCGTTTGCCGTTCTGCCCAGCATGCCTTAATCCTCCAGTACCCAGGTATCCTTGGTGCCGCCGCCCTGGCTGGAATTGACCACCAGCGAGCCCTGCTTGAGGGCAACGCGGGTCAGTCCGCCGGGAATGATCTTCACCTTGTCCGAGACGAGCACATAGGGACGCAGATCGACATGGCGCGGCGCAATGCCGTTCTTCACCATGATCGGCACGGTGGAAAGCGAAAGCGTCGGCTGCGCAATGTAGTTGGAGGGGCGGGCTTTCAGCTTGTCCGCAAACAGCGCCCGTTCCTTTTTCGTCGCCGTGGGGCCGACCAGCATGCCGTAACCGCCCGAACCGTGGACTTCCTTGACGACGAGGTCGGCGAGGTTGTCGAGCACGTATTTCAGGCTGTCCGGCTCCGAACAGCGCCAGGTCGGCACGTTTTCCAGAAGCGGCTTGCGGCCGGTATAGAACTCGACGATTTCGGGCATGTAGGAATAGATCGCCTTGTCGTCGGAAATGCCGGTGCCGGGGGCATTGGCGATGGTGATGTTGCCGGCGCGGTAGACATCCATGATGCCGGGCACGCCGAGCGCCGAATCCGGCCGGAAGGTTAGTGGATCGAGGAAGTCGTCATCGACGCGACGGTAAAGCACGTCGATGGCCTCATAACCGCGGGTGGTGCGCATTTTGACCTTGCCGTCCATGACGCGCAGGTCGGAGCCTTCCACAAGCTCCACGCCCATCATGTCGGCGAGGAAGGAATGTTCGTAATAGGCGGAATTGTAGATGCCGGGCGTCAGCACCGCGACGCGCGGCTTGCCGGAACAGCCGGGCGGTGCGAGCGAGGCGAGCGACTGGCGCAGCAGATAGGGGTAATCCTCCACCCGCCGCACCCGGTTCTCGTGGAAGAGTTCCGGGAACATCTGCATCATCGTCTCGCGGTTTTCCAGCATGTAGCTGACACCGGAGGGCGTGCGGGCATTGTCTTCCAGAACGTAGAACTGGTCTTCGCCGGTGCGGACGATATCCGTGCCGACAATATGGGTGTAGACGCCGCCGGGCGGGGTGAAGCCGATCATTTCCGGCAGGAAGGCTTCGTTTTTCTCGATGATTTCGCGGGGGATGCGGCCGGCGCGGATGATTTCCTGCTTATGGTAGATATCGTCGAGGAAAGCATTGAGGGCGAGGACGCGCTGTTCGATGCCCTGGGCCAGTTTGCGCCACTCCCGTCCGGAGATGATGCGCGGGATGATATCGAAGGGGATCAGTTTTTCTGAACTGTCGGCATGGCCGTAGACTGCGAAAGTAATACCGGTTTTTCGAAAGATGTTTTCCGCGTCTTTTGATTTCTGGATCAGGTGCGCCCTGTCCTGTCGGCTGTACCACTCGTTATAGTTTTCATATGGGCTTCGCGGCGTGTCGTCCGCATTTATCATTTCGTCAAATGCCAACTTCGATGTCCCCTTTTTTGCCATATGAATACAACGCCAAATGCAATGCAAGAACTATGCGGAGCTCCTTGCGAAGATTTTTCACCACTCTAGAGTTTTAAAAAAGAAGCGTTTTTTCGGTTTCAGCCTATAAATGCGGCATTGGCAAATTGGTTGCGCGGGGATGAGGCGCGTATTGGGGTGGCGGTGCTGTGTGCGCCGTGGGCGAATGCATAAATTTTAGTCGGTCGCTTTCGGTTGATGAATATCGGGCGTCGCATCAGAAAATCTGAAAGATGCGATCACGAAAACGCCTTTGACCTTTCGTCGGGATGCGGATACCGCCTTGCTGAATGCCCGGTTCGATCCTTCGCCGGTTTGCGTGAAGCCGCAGAAATATCAATTCGCCGCCTTTCCCGCACCGTGTCAGGTTACGGGCATCGTGCGGCACAGGGGATGTTCCCATGTCGCTCGACCGTCTGGCTCCGGCCATCTTCGTCTTTCTCTGGTCGACCGGCTGGGTCACCGCCAGATATGCGGTCTATTATACCGGACCGCTGACCTTTCTCTGTCTGCGCTATCTGCTGGCGGGCGCACTGCTGTGGGCGATCTGCCGCTTTTCCTCCATTCAGTGGCCTGAGCGGCGTGCCGATCTCTTCCGGGCGATCCTGTCCGGCGTTTTCCTGCACGGTCTTTATCTCGGCATGATCTGGTGGGCGATAGGGCAGGGCGTGCCGGCGGCGATCGGCGGCATCATCGCCGGTCTGCAGCCGCTGATGACGGCGGTGGCCGCCCGCTACATGATCGGCGAAAGGATCTCGCCCTTGCAGCGCGCCGGCCTGCTCATCGGCTTTGCCGGCATCGCCATTGCCGTGCTGCCGAAGGTCATGGCCACCGGTGCTGTCGGCCTGTCGGTGCCGCTTTATGCCGTGGCGGTGAATGTGCTGGGCATGACTTCGGTTACCTATGGCACGCTCTACCAGAAGAAATATGTCCATAGCGGAAACATCATGGCGGTGGCCACGCTGCAATATGTCGGTGCGCTGCTGGTCACCGTGCCCTTCGCGCTTCTGCTGGAGGATGGGCATGTGGACTGGAGCCTCGGCCTTGCCGCCACGCTCGCCTGGTCGGTGGGTGCGATCTCCATCGGCGCCGTGGCGTTGCTTCTTTATCTCATCCGGCGCGGGCAGGTCTCGCGGGCCGCCTCGCTGATCTATCTCGTGCCGCCGCTTGCGGCCGTGGAAGCAGCACTGCTTTTCGGCGAAACGCTGACACCTGCCATGATTGCCGGCACCGTTCTGGCGGTGACGGGGGTTTATCTCGCCAATCGCAGACCTGCCGCAGCGGTTGTCGCACGTTAGAGCGTTTTCGCTTTTCGTCGCGTAGCGAAAGCGCTCTAACTCCTTGTTTTGCCGCATTTCCGGACGGAAAACCGGGCTCCACTTTTCCTGGAAATGCTCTAATTACCACAACCTCATATTAGGGGTTTGTTAACCATAAAATTATACCTCTCGTTAATCCAAAGATTTGGCGGGGGTTACATGTCTATTTCACGTCGTGGTGTTCTGTTCGGATTGCCGCTGTTTCTGGCCGGCTGCGCGAATACCGGCATCGGCCAGCAGAGGCTGAATTATGCGGCAAAGCCGGAGGAGAAATTCCCGCTTCCCGCCATGCATCTCGACAAGGTCAAGCCGGAACTCCGCCGGCAGGAAGTTACCTACGATACCAGGCACCCGGCCGGAACGGTTGTGGTGGATACGCCGGCGCGGCGGCTTTATTACGTTATGGGCGATGGTCGCGCCATGCGTTACGGCGTCGGTGTCGGCCGGCAGGGTCTTGCGCTGAAGGGCGATGCCTATATCGGCCGCAAGGCGGAATGGCCGTCCTGGACGCCGACCGCGAACATGATGCGCCGCGATCCGCGCAATCTGAAATTCGCCGGCGGCATGGCGGGCGGCCCGAACAATCCGCTCGGCGCCCGCGCGCTCTATCTCTATCGCGGCGGCAACGACACCATGTTCCGTCTGCACGGCACCAACCAGCCGCAATCCATCGGCCACGCCATGTCGAGCGGCTGCATCCGCATGCTGAACCACGACATCATCGATCTTTACAGCCGCGTGCCGGTCGGTTCGAAGGTCGTCGTCTTGCAGGCGTGAGGAAGAGGCGGATTTTTCCGCCTTTGCCACGCCAGAAAATGCCTGTATCCTTGAGTTGATTTTTTCGGCAGACGGTCAATTTTATGCTTGAAAATCAACCATGTGTAGAATGCCTCCCTTTCTGTATTTAAGGGAGTTCTGCTATATCGGAAACGTGATTTCCGGTGTTCGAGACGTGTATCCATAAAGGGTTAAATGCACTGTATCGAGCGCGGCACCACTTCAACGGGGACACATGAACATGGCAACTTTCAACTCTCTCTCCCGCTATCGCCCGCAGGCACTCGGGGCGCTGCGCATCATGACGGCGCTGCTTTTCATGGCGCATGGAACGCAGAAGCTGTTCGGCTTTCCGGCATCGCAGATGGAAGGCTCGCTGCCGACCCTGATGCTTGTAGCCGCACTGCTGGAATTCGTCGGCGGCATTCTCGTGCTGATCGGCCTGTTCACACGACCCGTCGCCTTCATCCTGTCCGGCCAGATGGCGGTCGCCTATTTCATGGCGCATGCGCCGAGCAATTTCTTCCCGGCCCTGAACGGTGGCGACGCCGCCATCCTGTTCTGCTTCATCTTCCTCTATCTGTTCGTTGCCGGTCCGGGCGCCTTCTCGGTGGATGAGCGCCGGGCCTGATTGCCCGACCCGTCATCGATCTCTTTTGCCGAAGCTCCGCATGGTCACGCCGTGCGGAGCTTTTTTTAGAGAATGATTGAAACTTCGGCCGTGGCCGAAGCATAGATGCTTGTTTTCGGGTTAAGAACGGGTCATCCTGAACGTAGTTGGAAAATCGATCCGTGACCTCCCAGAACCCCATCGCCCGCGAATTGCTGTTTCTCGCCCTGCTGTCCACGCTGTGGGCCGCATCCTATACTTTCATCAAGATCGGGGTGGAGACGATACCGCCGATCACCTTCATCGCATCGAGAACGCTGATCGCCGGTCTGCTGCTCTTTGCGGTGATCCGGCTGCGCGGGCTGCGCCTGCCGACGGATTTGGCGACGTGGCGGCTGTTCTTCATTCAGGCCTGCATCAACAGCGTTCTGCCCTTCACGCTGATCGCCTGGGCGGAACAAAGCATCGATGCCGGTCTTGCCGTCATTCTCAATGCAACGACGCCGATCTTCACCTTTCTTCTCACCGCGCTTGTGATCCGGCACGAGCCGGTCAGCGGGCGCAAGCTGTTCGGCACCATTGCCGGCATGACGGGTGTGTGCCTCATTATCGGCGTCGAAGCGCTGAGCGGCGCGGGAGAGGCGATATGGAGCCAGCTCGCCGTGCTGACGGCGGCTTTTTCCTATGCCTGCGCGGCCATTTTCAGTAAAAATTTCAAAGGGCTCGATCCGATCATGCCGGCCGCCGGCTCGCTTATCTGCGGCGCTGTTTTCCTGTTGCCCGTGAGCCTTATCGTCGACCGGCCCTGGACGCTGTCGCCTTCGGCGGCGTCACTGACGGCGCTCCTGTGCCTCAGCGTCTTTTCGACCGCGCTCGCCTTCATGATCTATTTCAGGCTGATGCAGACGCTGGGCTCCGTCGGCACCACGTCGCAGGCCTATCTCAGGGTGCCGGTCGGCGTCGCCATCGGCATGGCGTTTCTGGGAGAAATGCCGACACCTGCAATGTGGGTGGGGCTCGTCTGCGTCATTGCCGGCGTGCTGGCCATGACCCTGCCGTCACGGCGTCGTGCGGTCGCACAGGGCGGGTGAGGGGAAAGCAAAGCCCCGCTGGCCGGCTGTGGCTGCGGGGCTTGATTATTGGCGAGTGCGTGCCGCTTGTTTCTTCTCCCCGCCGGGGAGAAGGTCGCGGCAGCGGGATGAGGGGGCAAGGGTGGTGAGATACGGCAACGTTGCCCCCTCATCCGACCCTTCGGGCCACCTTCTCCCCGGCGGGGAGAAGAAACGCCCGGCAATGCCGGGCGTCCTCAATCCACTCAGAGCAACTTAGCGGTTGCGGCCGCGATGGCCGTTGCCGGAAGCGCGCTTTTCCTGGCCGTTGCCGCCCGCAGGGGCGTGGCGGTTGGCGCCGCTGCCGCCGGGCTTGCGGGCCGGGCGACGGTGCTTGCGCGGGCCGGCCGGGCGGCCTGCGTCGCCTTCAGCCTGCTTGACGCGCTTGAAGTCGGAGGTGACTTCCAGATCGTTGTCCGCGTCGCGCGGAGCATGGTGGCGCGACGGGCGGGATTCGCCGTTGTGACGGCCGCCTTCGCGGGGACCACGCTGATGGCCGCCATTGTTGTTGCGGCCGCCGCGGTTGTTGTTGGGGCGCGTCGGGCTGGCAAGACCAGCCGGGCGTTCGCCGGAGGCGACCGGAATATCGATCTTCATCAGCTTTTCGATGTCGTGCAGCAGGCGGGTTTCGTCCGGGGCGCAAAACGCAATGGCGATGCCGTCGCGACCGGCGCGGGCGGTACGGCCGATGCGGTGAACATAGGCGTCGGGCACTTCCGGCAGATCATAGTTGAAGACGTGGGTGACGGCCGGAATGTCGATGCCGCGGGCAGCGACGTCGGTTGCCACCAGCACCTTGATCTCGCCGTCCTTGAAGCCCTTGAGAGCGCGCTCGCGCTGGCCCTGGCTCTTGTTGCCGTGGATGGAGGCGACCTTGAAGCCGATATGTTCGAGATGCTTGTAAAGCTTCTCGGCGCCGTGCTTGGTGCGCAGGAACACGATGGCGCGGCCATCCGGGTTTTCGTTGAGCGACTTCTTCAGAAGCTCGGTCTTGTCGTTCTTGCCGGCGACGAAGTGAACATATTGTTCCACCTTGTCGGCTGCCTTGCCGGGCGGGGTCACTTCCACCTTGAGCGGATCGGTCAGGTAGCTGTGGGCGAGATCGGCGATCGCCTTCGGCATGGTGGCCGAGAAGAGCAGCGTCTGGCGCTTGGCCGGCACCATCTTCGAAATCTTGCGCAGATCGTGGATGAAGCCGAGATCGAGCATCTGGTCCGCTTCATCGAGCACCAGATAGGTGACCTTGGAGAGCGAGATGGCGTTGCGGGCGATGAGGTCCAGCAGGCGGCCGGGGGTCGCCACGAGAATGTCCGTGCCCTTTTCGAGCTGGAGCTGCTGCTTGTTGATCGATGCGCCGCCAACCACCTGGTTGATGCGCAGCGGCGTCTTCTTCACGAAGGAGCGCAGGTTTTCACCGATCTGGTTCACCAGCTCGCGGGTGGGGGCGAGGATGAGGGTGCGGCAGGTGCGGTTTGCCGGGCGGTCCGCCTGCTTCATCAGCATTTCGATGATGGGCAGGCCGAAAGCGGCGGTCTTGCCGGTGCCGGTCTGTGCGAGGCCGATCAGGTCACGGCCTTCGAGCAGCAGCGGAATGGCCTTTGCCTGAATGGGAGTAGGGGTCGTATAGCCAAGCTGGGTAACGCTGGCCACGATCTTTTCGGAGAGGCCGAGTTCGCTAAAACTGGTCAATATAATGCCTTTCGGGGCGCCAAAAACCAATCGTCCGGAACAGGGCTGCTGTCCGGCGGTTTCGGCGTCAAGAACCCCGCGTGAATTGGGAACTTGTGGGTTGGAATAACTTTCTGCGCATCAGTGCGGCACATGCCGTCTTCTGTATTCTCTGCGCTTTTCCTTCATGCGGGCCAGATTCCTTTTTAAGGACGTCTTTCCGGTCATACGCTGCAGCTCACGCGGCTGCCGAAGGTGAAAGCTTGAGGGCCATGTGGGCGTTTTGTGCGTCAAAGTCAAGCGATAGTTTTGTAACGCCGCCGCCGGAGGGTGCATGGCAGCCATGCGCACCGGTAGCCGGCGATTGCCGGGACGGCGTGGGTGCCAGCGAAGAATTATGGTTAAAAAAGGGTAACGGCACGCTCGGATACATAGCAAAGATCGATTTTCTCACATAACGTTTTTTGCGACGGCGTCCGGAAATATTTGATTCGACAGGAATGGACTGCAAGGTGTGGAGTATCGATTGACCGAAGGCTGCGGGTTGCTGGAAAAGGCTTGCAGGGCCGTGGCCGCCCTGGACCTGCCCGCGTGCATCAAGGACAGCGAACTTCGCTATATCGCGGTCAATTCCGCCTATGCCCGGATCATGGGGCGTCCGTCCGGGGCATTCAAAGGACACACCAGCCTTTCCCTTTCCGCCGATATTCGCGATGCCGAGCGTGAGGACAGGGAGCGCCGTTCGCTGGTCTTCGCCACGGATGAGATGATTGCCTGCCATGGTGGGGGCGCGTCCGGGCCATACACGCTTCGCTGCGAACGTTTCACCGGTGACGACGGCAATCTGTTCCTGTTCGAAGCGTTCGAGGACATGCCGTCCGCCACCGTGGAGGTTTTTCCGCAAGCCGACAGCGCTTCGGACCTGCTGTTCGGCAGCGGCGTGATCGATCTCGTCGATGCGGGTATCGTGATCTATGACCGCGAAAACCGGCTGGTCTACTGTAATACTCGCTTCAGGGAATTCTACAGCGCGCTCGGTGTCGACCTGAAGGCCGGCGTTCCGCTCGAGACGCTGATGAGGGCGATTTATTTTTCGAGCGGTTACCACGATGCGAAGGACGGCGATCCGGCGTTCGAAGGGTGGATGCAGGAGCAGCTACGGGATTTTTCACTGCCCTATCTCGAAAGGGTGGAGCAGTTTGCCGATGGCCGCTGGGTGCGCATGGTCAACAAGCGGCTGGAAAACGGCATGCTGGTGGGGCTGCGGGTGGATGTCACCGAGTTCAAGGCGCATGAGACGCTTCTGAGCACGCAGATCCGCGAGACCTGGCTTCTGCGCGCCGCGCTTGAGCAATTGCCGGTCGGCGTGTTCCTGAGAGATCAGGACAGGCGGCTGACCTTTGCCAATGCGGCCTATGAGAAATTTCTGGGCGGCAGCCTCGCCGACCATATCGGCAAGACCGAATGCGAGATGTTTCCGGAGGAAGGCCCGCAGTTCCAGCGGGAAAACGAGCATATTCTGCAAACCGGTGAAGCCATTGAAAAGACCGGAAGCGTTCCGCTTTCGGATGGCGGCGCCATTCCCGTCATCACAAGGCTCGGCCGGGTCGCGACGCCGGATGACGACTATTATCTGGTGGGCTCGGTCACCGATGCCAGCCTGCTGCAGGACCGGGAAAAGGCGCTGATCGCCGCGCAGGCCGAGGCTGAGGCGCTGCACCGCCAGCTCGAAGCGGTTCTCCATGCCCTGCCGGTGGGCGTGCTGCTGCTCAGCGCCGATCTCGTCATCGAATATGTCAATCCGTTCTTCTATGAGGTCTGGGGCGAGATCGGCGGCGAGAAGTCGCTTGTCGGCAAAAGTTATCGCGAATTCATGGAGATGAATTTCGACAGCGGCCTTTATGACTATGGCGACAGGCCTTTCGATGAGGTCTATGGCGAGCGGGTGCAGCGGCTTCTGAAGGAGGAGGTCTTTGCGCCCCGCGAGGTGCGCAGCAAAAGCGGCAAGGTCACGGTCATTTCGAAAACCCGGCTCGAAGGCGGGAAAATCCTCAGCACCTATGCCGATGTCACCGATGTGCGCATGCGCGATGTTGAGATCAGCAAGGCGAAGGCCGAACTGGAGCGGGTCGGCGAATATATGCAGGGCGCCACGCGCGCCATGGCGCAGGGGCTGGTGCTGGTCGAGCAGGGCACCATCATCATGTCCAACGAGGCGATGGCGCGCATGTTCGACGTGCCGCCGCATCTTCTGGAAAAGGGCTGCAACTGGTCGGGGTTCTTCGCCCATTGCGCCGGGCGCGGCGATTTCGGCACGGCGGGGGAGGCTGCGGAGACGCTGCGCGCATGGAGGGAGAATATCGCCGCCAACCGACCGTTTTCCTGGCTCATCCATGTCGCCGGCAAAAGCTGGCTCAATCTGGAGGCCACCAACAGTTCCGGCAATTACTGGCTCATCATAGTCACCGATGTGACCGAGATGAAGCTGCGTGAAGAGGAATTGCAGCGGCTGCTATCGCGTGCGGAAGCGGCGGATCGGGCCAAATCGGAATTCCTCGCCAATATGAGCCATGAAATCCGCACGCCGATGAACGGCGTTCTCGGCATGGCGGAGCTTCTGGCCAAGTCCAATCTCGATACGCGCCAGAAGACCTTCACCGATATCATCGTCAAATCCGGCAATGCGCTTCTGACGATCATCAACGACATTCTCGATTTCTCGAAGATCGAGGCCGGGCAGATGAGGCTGCGCAGCGTGCCCTTCGATCCGGCGGAGGCGGTCGAGGATGTGGTGTCTCTGCTGTCTTCGGCGGCGCTTGAAAAGGACATAGAGCTGATCGTCCGGATCGATGCTTCCGTCTTCGGCAAGGTCATCGGCGATGCTGGTCGCTTTCGCCAGATCGTTACCAATATCGTTGGAAACGCCGTCAAGTTCACCGAAATGGGGCATGTGCTGGTCGAGCTTTCGGCGCGTTCGGCGGAAGCTTCCGAGGCTATCCTGTCGCTGCGCGTCGAAGACAGCGGCATCGGCATTCCGGCCGACAAGCTCGAAACCATCTTCGACAAGTTCAGCCAGGTCGACGGTTCTGCCACGCGCCGGCACGAGGGAACGGGGCTGGGGCTGGCGATCACGGTCGGTCTCGTCGGCCTGTTCGACGGCGCGATCAAGGTCGTCAGCGATGTCGGCAGGGGATCGACCTTCGAGGTCAATATTCCGTTTCAGGTGACCGAGAGACAGCGCGACCTCCCGCTTCTTTCCGTGGCGATCGACGATATCCGCGTGCTCGTCATCGACGATAACGACGTCAATCGCCGCATCCTGACGGAGCAGTTGCGCAGTTGGGGCATAGACGGCCACGCGGTGGAGGATGGGCCTTCCGGCATCGCCGTGCTTGAGGAGGCGGCGTCGCTCGGTTTTTCCATCGACGCCATCGTTCTCGATTATCATATGCCTGTGATGAACGGGCTGGATGTGGTGGAGCGGATCCGGGCGGATGCGCGCTTTGACGACATCGCCATTGTTTTCCTGACCTCCATGGATGTCGTCGGCGACGAGACGCTGTTCACCGATCTCAATGTGCAGGCGCATCTGATGAAGCCGGCGCGGGCGCGGCTCCTGCGCTCCACCCTGTTCGACGTGGTGCGGGATGTACGGTTGAAACGTGCCCGGCAAGCGCCGGTCCCGCGTGAAACAGGTCGCGGTGATGGCGCCGTCCGGCCGGAAAAAGGCTCCGCCGAAAGAAAGCAGCGCGATGCCGCATCGACGCCGGTGCCGGCGCGGCACCGGCCGAGCCTTGTCGATGTGCTGGTGGCCGAGGACAATGACGTCAATCAGATTGTCTTCACCCAGATATTGCAGCAGGCGGGTCTGCGCTTTTTGATCGTCGGCAATGGCAAGAAAGCCGTGCAGGCATGGCAGGAGAACAATCCCGCCATCATCCTGATGGATGTCTCGATGCCGGTCATGAACGGACATCAGGCGACGCAGGCCATCCGCGCCGCGGAACAGACCGCCGCCGACGGCCGGCATGTGCCGATCATCGGCGTTACCGCCCATACGCAGGAGGCGGATCGGGAACTATGCCTGGAGGCGGGCATGGATGATTATCTGTCGAAGCCCATCAGCCCGGAAACGCTCGAAGACAAGATCGCGCAATGGCTGGGCGAAAACATGCCGCGCCGCGACGTGCCGGGCGTGTGACTATCCGCCGCGACTGCGGGTCTCCGAATTGCTTCAGCCGGAGCGCTATCTTCCATGACGCTTTTTCAGACGCAAAACCGCTTCACAGTTTTGCTGAAAATGCTTTGGTCCCGCAGAGCATTTCCCGCTTTCCGGCAAAACCTTTCCGGCGCTCCAGCTCAAAACCGGCGGCGATGAGGTTGCGGCGAACGAAGCCGGCGGCGGCATAGGTGGCGAATGTGCCGCCCGGCGCCGTCTTTGCGAAAAGCGCCTGCATGATTTCCAGCGACCACATGTCCGGATTGCGCGCGGGTGCGAAGCCATCGAGAAACCAGGCGTCGAAACTTTCCTCGCTTGCGGAAATGCCGGCGAGCGCTTCGCCGCAAACCACTGTCAGCTGCGTTTCGTCATCGAGCTGGATTTCGACCCGTCCTTTCGGCTCGGCAGGCCAGAGGGCGGCGAGCGCCTTGCGTTCGGCATCCACTTCCGGCCAGCGGGAAAGCGCCCGGTCGATTTCCTCCGCCTTCATTGGATAGAGTTCGAAGGAGATGAAATGCAGCCTGGAGCGGCCGTTGCGCATTTCTTTCCACTGGCGCCATGTTTCGCAGAGGTTAAGCCCGGTGCCGAAGCCCAGTTCGCCGATGCGAAAGGCGCTCTCCCGTTCGAGCCAACGCTCTGGCAGGCCGTTTCCGGAGAGGAAGACATGGCCGCATTCCAGCCGGCCATCCGTCTGGCAATAAAAATGGTCGTCAAAGGCCAGTGAATAGGGCATATCCCCGTCACGCCAGTCGAGCGCGGTGGGGGCTTGCCCGGCCGGTGAACCGGCCGCTGCGCCGGTCTCTGTGATATTTTCGTTGGAATGTTTCATGGCTAAAGCCGATAATCCCGCTTTCGAACAGGGTCAATCTCCAAGATTGCCGGCCTCCGTGCCGCTTCTCGTCGTCGGCGGCGGCATCATGGGGCTGTGGGCCGCCGTCAAGGCGGAACGGCTCGGCATCGATACGTTGCTGGTGGAGGCGGATCGCCCCGGTGGCGGCGCCAGCGGCGGGCTGCTGGGCGCATTGATGCCGCATATGCCGGACCGCTGGTCGGACAAGAAGCAGTTCCAGTTCGATGCCCTCGTTGCGCTGGAAAAAGAGATTGCCGGGCTGGAGGCGGAAACCGGGCTTTCCGCCGGCTATCGCCGTTCCGGCCGTATCATTCCGCTGCCGAAGCCGCATCTGCGCACCATTGCCGAACGGCACGAACGGGATGCGCTGGAGAACTGGGTGTCGGGCGAGCGCCGGTTCCATTGGCATGTCGGCGAAAGCCCTTCGGTCGCGGGCTGGGTGGATGATGCGGCGGGTGAGGCGGGTTTCGTGTTCGATACGCTGGCGGCGCGGGTCTCGCCACGTGCGATGATCGCCCTTCTTTCGGCTTTTCTCGGCAAGGCGCGGCATGTGCGGCTGGCGGAAGGTTGCCGCGTCATTTCGCTCGACGCGGACGCCGGGCGGGCGGTGCTGTCGTCGGGCGACGAGGTTTCTTTCGGCCATGTCATCGTCGCCAACGGCCATGGTTCCTTCCCCCTGATCCGCGACGCCCTCGGCCTGGAGGCCGGCCTGACGCTGGGGCAGGCGGTGAAGGGGCAGGCGGCACTTCTTGACGCGGCGGCTGACCCGGCGATGCCGGTCGTGTTCCTGAACGGTCTTTATATCGTGCCGCATGAGGATGGCACGGTCGCGATCGGCAGTACCAGCGAAGATTGTTTTTCCGATCCCTTCAGTACCGATGAAAAGCTCGAAAAACTGCTGGCGGACGCGTCTGCCGTTGTTCCCTCGCTTGCCGGCGCGCCGGTGCTGGAACGCTGGGCGGGGCTGCGCCCGAAGGCGGTGGGGAGGGACCCGATGGTGGGCACGATCCCCGGCCATCCGAGGCTCGTTGCGCTGACCGGCGGCTTCAAGGTCAGCTTCGGGCTTGCGCATTTTCTTGCCGATGCGGCGTTGCAAACTGTGTGCGGTCACACGCCTGTCATCCCCTCGGGCTTTCACCTTCAACAACACGTGAGTATTGCCGTCGCGGACTTTAGAAAGTTCTGATCAGGCCGCCCACGTCGTTAATCTGTCACGCAAATCACTTATCTGCTGGCCTGCAACGAGGCCGGTTTGTCCGCTTTTGCGGCGAGGTGACAGCGCATGCGATACGCCATTCATTTCACGCCTTCCCCCAATGACCCCCTGACGCAGGCGGCCGCCGCGTGGTTGGGGCGCGATGCCTATTCCGGTCAGGCGGTGGAGCCGCCGGGCATGATCGATCTCGGCATGCAGGAGATTTCCTACCATACGGCGCTGCCGCGCCGTTACGGTTTCCACGGCACGATCAAGGCTCCCTTCCGTCTTGCGGAGGGCCATTCCGAGGCCGCGCTTCTGCGCGACCTGATGTATTTTTCCGGCAGGCAGGAGCCCTTCACACTGCCGCAACTGGTGGTGGCAAGGCAGGAGAATGTCTTCAGCCTCGTTCCCGAGCGCCCCTGCGAAGTGCTGCATTTCTTTGCCGCCCGCGTGGTGCAGGAATTCGACCGTTACCGGGCGCCGCTCTCCGACGCGGAAATCGAGCGCGCGGATCCGGACCGGCTTTCGGCCTCGCAGCTCACCAATCTGCATCGCTGGGGCAGCCCGCATGTGATGGACGAGTTCCGGTTCCAGATGTCGCTGACCGGCGGTGTGGAAGCTTCCAGCAGCCAGAGGATAGAGCGGGCCGTGCGCAAGGTTTTCGAGCCGCTGCTCACCCGATCCCTGCAATTTTCCAGCCTTGCGCTTTTCATCGAGGATGAGCCGGGCGCGCCTTTCCGGGTACACTCGCTTCACCCCATGGGTCGCGTTTCCGCCCGAAAGATCGCCTGAAGGGCACGTCGGCGCAATCGTATACAAAAAAGCATCGGAATGTCGGCAAGATTGATCTCGACATTCCGGATGCGGATGCTACCGTTCGGATATCGCATATCTGAAGCGTGTGTTGCGCCCCTTCCGGGTCATCGCGCTTCGGAGGTCTGTTTTATGTCTCCCGAAATCGGTTTCCGCCTTGGGAGAGATGTTCTGGGTGGCTGCATGATTTCCGAAAATTACTCCCGCAATCTGGTGGGCTATGGCCGCAATGTTCCCGATCCGAAATGGCCGGGCGGCGCGCGCATCGCCGTGCAATTCGTCATCAATTACGAGGAGGGCGGCGAGAGCTGCATTCTCGACAATGACAAGGCGTCGGAATCGCTGCTGTCGGAAATCGTCGGCGCCCAGCCCTGGCCCGGCCAGCGCAACCTGAACATGGAATCGATCTATGAATATGGCTCGCGCGCCGGTTTCTGGCGGCTGTGGCGCATGTTCACCGGCCTTGGCGTTACCACCACCGTTTATGGCGTGACCGCCGCCATGGCCCGTAACCCGGAAGCCGTTGCGGCGATGAAGGAAGCGGGCTGGGAAATCGCCAGCCACGGTTATCGCTGGCTGGAATATAAGGATTTTTCCGAAGAGGAAGAGCGCAAGCACATAGTCGAAGCCGTGCGTCTGCACACGGAGGTTACCGGCGAGCGTCCTTACGGCATGTATCAGGGCAAGCCTTCGGATAATACGCTGCGCCTCGTCATGGAAGAGGGCGGTTTCCTCTATTCGTCGGATTCCTATGCCGACGATCTGCCCTATTGGGTGAAGGGTGCGAAGGACGAGCCTTTCCTGATCATTCCCTATACGCTCGAAACCAACGATATGCGTTTCGCCACGCCGCAGGGCTTCAATTCCGGCGACCAGTTCTTCACCTATCTGAAGGACGCTTTCGACGTGCTTTATCAGGAAGGTGTCGAGGGCGCGCCGAAGATGATGAGCGTCGGCCTGCATTGCCGTCTTGTCGGCCGTCCCGGCCGCGCCGCAGCCCTTCGCCGTTTCATCGAATATGTGCTCGGCCACGAGAAAGTGTGGATTCCGCAGCGCATCGAGATCGCCCGTCACTGGCATGAACATCATAAGCCGGAGGTGCTTTGATGGTGACGCGTGAGGACTTTGTCAGCCGTTTCGGCGGCGTGTTCGAACATTCGCCCTTCATCGCCGAGCGAGCCTATGACGCCGGCGGAGCCGGCCTGGAACTGACGGCGAAGGCGGTTCACGCCGCGCTTAGCGCGCAGTTTCGCGCCGCTTCCGAGGCGGAAAGGCTCGGCGTATTGCGGGCGCATCCCGATCTTGCCGGCAAGCTGGCGATTGCGGGCGAGTTGACGGCTGACAGCCGTAACGAACAGGCCGGTGCGGGGCTGGACCGTCTTACCCCGGGAGAGCACGCCCGTTTTACCGAATTGAACGGCGCCTATACCGAAAAATTCGGCTTTCCCTTCATCATCGCGGTCAAGGGGCTGAACAGGCACGATATTCTAGCTGCCTTCGAGACGCGCATCGGCAACGGTGCAGCCGAAGAATTTGAGACGGCGACGGCGCAGGTGGAAAAGATCGCCTGGCTTCGCCTTTGCTCGATGCTGCCGGAAGGCTGAATTGGCGAGTGGTGGCCGTTCTGCTAGAATCGCGCCGTCTGGAGATTGATACCATGAGACCTTCCGAGGTGCTGGAAAAGAACAGGGAAGCGATCCGCGAAGCGACGAAACGCTTCAACGCGGCAAACCCGCGCGTGTTCGGTTCCGTCGCCCGCGGCGAGGACCGGCCGGACAGCGATCTCGACATTCTGGTGGATGCGCTGCCGGGGGCAACCTTGTTCGATCTGGGCGGCCTGTTGGAAGAGCTATCGGCCATCATGCGCGGCACAGAAATTCATCTGCTGACGCCGGGGGACTTTCCCGAGCGCGTCCGTGTGAAGGTTTTGCAGGAAGCGAAGCCTGTATGAGCGTCGAGCGGCTGCACGTTTATCTTCAAGATATCAGGCAAGTTGCTTCGGAAACCATCGACTTCGTTCGACTGAAAACGAAGGATGAATTTTTGGCTGATCTCGTCCGCCAACGGGCGGTCGCGATGAACCTTCTGATTATCGGCGAAACGACCGCGCGGATAATGGAAGAGTTCCCCGCTTTCGTGGCGGATTTTCCCGATATTCCGTGGGTCAAGATGCGCGGCATGCGGAACAGGATCGCGCATGGTTATATGAGCATCAATCTTGAAACGGTCTGGGATACGACACAGACGGCTATACCGGACCTTCTGGACAAACTCTCTCTTCTGCGAAACTGGCATGCCCAAGGTGAATGACATTTGACTGATTTTCTCGACATAAAACCTCTCACAAAGGAGGCTTTCGGATCCTTCGGTGATGTGATCGAAACGACACCCTCTTCCATGCGGCATATCAATGGCGGCCAGACCGAGCGGCATCATGCGCTTGCAGCTCCGGAGGCGGCGGGTGAGGGTGCGCGTGTCATCCTCAATATTTTCCGCGGGCAGCCGCGCGCCTTTCCGCATCAAATCGAAATGATGGAGCGGCATCCGCTTGGCAGCCAGAGTTTTTCGCCGCTTTCCGGCCGGCCTTTCCTCGTGGTCGTCGCCGATGACGATGGCGGCCGGCCCGGCCGGCCGCAGGTGTTTCTGGCGCAGGGCGATCAGGGCGTGAATTACCGCCGCAATGTCTGGCATTATCCGCTGATGCCGTTGCAGGCGGTTTCGGATTTTCTGGTTGCCGACCGCGATGGGCCGGGTAACAATCTGGAAGAGTATTTTTTCGATGAGCCCTATATGATCGCGGAGCCCAAGCCATGACCGGTTTGACCACCCATGTCCTCGATGCCGCCCAGGGCACGCCCGCTGAAGGGCTGACGATCGAGCTCTACCGGCTCTCCGGCGATCGCCGCGAGAAGCTGAAGACGGTGAAGACCAATAGCGACGGCCGTGTCGATGGCGGGCCTCTGCTCGCCGGCGACAGTTTCAAGGTGGGTCAATACGAGCTGGTTTTCCATGCCGGCGATTATCTGCGCGGCAAGGGTGTGGCGCTGCCGGAGCCGGCCTTTCTCGATATTATCCCGATCCGCTTCGGCATTGCCGATGAGAGCGGCCACTACCATGTGCCGCTTCTGCTTTCGCCCTATAGCTATTCCACCTATCGAGGAAGCTGATTGCCATGATCTTTGCCGCGATTGCCGATATTCACGGAAACTGCGCCGCGCTCGAAGCCGTGCTGGAGGATATCGCGAGGCTTGGTATCAAGGACATCGTCAATCTCGGCGATTGTTTCAGCGGCCCGCTGGAAGCGGGGTTTACCGGCGATGTGCTTGTTAGCAACTGGATTCCCAGCATTCGCGGCAATCATGATCGGGAACTGATCGACCGCGCGCCGGAGGAGATGGGGAGCTGGGAGAGGCCGGCGTATGCGCAGCTGAGCGCCGCCCATCTGGACTGGCTGCAAACCCTGCCATTCAGCATGGTGTTCAAGGATGTCGCCTATTGCTGCCATGGCTCGCCGCGTGACGATCTGGAATATTGGCTGGAAACGCTGTCGCCGGAAGGCGTTCTGAAATTGCGGCCGCTGGCCGAAATCGAAGCCATGGCTGAAGGCATCACGCAGCCGCTGATGCTGTGTGGCCATACCCATATTCCCCGCACCGTGCAGCTTTCCGACGGCCGGCTGATCGTCAATCCCGGCAGCGTCGGCTGCCCCGGCTGGAAGGACGACACGCCTTTCGACCATCACGTCGAGGCCGGCCACCCGCTTGCCACCTATGCCGTGCTGGAAGAGACCGGGCGCGGCTGGCAGGTCTATTTCCGCAACATCCGTTACGACAATATGGCGATGGCCGAGATGGCGAAGGTCAACGGCATGCCTCGTCTCTCCGATGCGCTGGCGGGCGGCTGGCTCAAGCGCTGATCCTCACCCCTCGCTGGTCATCACCACGCAGGAATAAGATTGCGCCTTCAGTTCCTTGCAGGCGGAAACCGCCGAAGACTGGTCTTCGAAGCCGGTGAAACGGGCGCGGTAGAGGGTTGCCGATCCGCTTTGCACCGCTTCGGTATAGGGAGCGATCCCGGCATAATTTCCGGCGATGTTGGAGCGGGCATTGGCGAGCAGCGTGCGGGCGGCGGCTTCGCTGTCGGTGGCGGCGATCTGCACTTCCCAGCGGCTTCTCTGGCCGGCGGAGACGGCAGCGGGGGCCGGCCGCGGGATGGCCGAAACCTGCATCATGTCGGCCATCTGGTTATTCGCCGTGGCGATCTGCATGGCGACCGGATCCTGGCGGCGTTCGGCGAACATCGGCAATGGTACAGAGGCGGGGGGTACTGAAGCGGTGGGCGCGGCTGCGGGCGTCACAGCAAAGGTGCGGCTGACATTGGCGCTGGCGACGAGCTGTTCGGTGTTGCGGCTTCTCGATGCCTGCGGCACGGCCTTGTCCAGAAGGGCGGCCATCTGCGCATCGCGGCTACGCGCGGTCTTGCCGCCCAGCACGACACCGACGACGCGGCGGCCATTGTGATTGACGGCGCTGACGAGGTTGAAGCCGGAAGCATTGGTATAACCGGTCTTGATGCCGTCCATGCCCTGATAGCGATACATCAGATTGTTATGGCCGCGGACGCGTTTTCCCCGGAAGCTGAAGGATTTCATGGCGAAGAGGCCGTATTCCTTGGGAAAGTCGCGCTGCAGCGCCAGGCCGAGTTTCGCCATGTCGCGCGCCGTCGTCACCTGCGATTTGCTGGGCAGGCCGGAAGCGTTGCGGAACACCGTTTTCGTCATGCCGAGCTGGCGGGCCTTGCGGGTCATCATCTCGGCGAACCTTGCCTCGGAGCCGCCGAGATGATCGCCCATGCCTTCCGCCATGTCGTTGGCGGATTTGACGATCATGCCGTAGACCGCCTCGCGCACGGTGAAGGTTTGCCCCTGGCGCACATAAAGCTTCGAGGGGATAACGGCCGCACCGTTCTTGGACATCTTTATCTTCTGGTCCCAGCGAAGCCGGCCGGAATGCAGCGCCTCGAAGGTCATGTAAAGCGTCATCATCTTGGTGAGCGAGGCCGGGTGGTTCAGCACATCGGCATTGCGGGCGGCCAGAACCTTGCCGGTATTGGCATCCATGATGAAATGGGCGTAGCCGGCCTGGGCAGGCGATACCTGCAATGAGAGGATCGCGCAAAAGAAGGCGAGTGCGAAGACCCATGCGCCCGCCATTCCCCGTTTGATCGTTCCCGACATAATTCACCCCTTTTGTTCGGCCGCCGCGATGAGCGAAGTTTTACTGACACTTTCCGGCAACAAAACCGCTAAAACTTTAGAGATCGCTTTCATGCTTAATTAAGTATGAATTTCAAGCTGGCGGCAGCCCTCACAATTTCCTTGCAAAGAAACCAACCGTCCGGTATGTTACGGAACATGAAAAATGCACATGAACGGAAAAAGCAGCCTGAGATCGTTCGCCGCAGTCTTCTCGATTGCGCGGCGAAACTCGCTGCCGAACAGGGTGTTGCAGCACTTTCCGTGCAGGCGGTGGCGGATGCCGCCGGGGTGACGAAGGGCGGGTTGTTTCATCATTTCGCTTCCAAGCAGGCTTTGCTGGAGGGGTGATGGCGGACCTTCTTTCGGCGCTGGACGCGGAAATCGATGCGCTCATCTCACAGGATTGTGAAGCTTACGGATGCTTCACGAGGGCCTATGTGAACGCGGTTTTCGCCGATCGAGACCGGGAATCGGGCAGGCAATGGGCGGCGTTATCGGTGTCGATGGTCGGTGAACCGTCGCTCAGGCGCATGTGGACCAGCTGGTTCGAAGGACGTCTCATCCGTCATAAGGAAACGGATGAGGGGGTGGTATTGGAACTCGTAAGGCTAGCGGCTGACGGTATCTGGTTTGCCGATCTTCTGGCTGATGACGGTAGGGCAGGTGGCGACAGGGCGGCTCTCAGAGCCCGGATGATCGCGCAGACGAAAAAGGAAATGGAACAATGAACGCGGCAATCTTCACCTACGGGGCGCTCGTCGCGGCCATTGTCTGCGAGGTCATCGCCACCTCGTTCCTGCAGCAGTCGCAGCAGTTCACCCGGCTGTTGCCGACGGTGCTGATGGCGCTGTTTTACGGTGCGGCCTTTTATCTGCTGTCGTTCACGCTGCGGGCGCTGCCGGTCGGCGTGGCCTATGCGATCTGGAGCGGGCTCGGCATCGTGCTGATTTCCGGCATCGGTTATTTCGTGTTCCGCCAGACGCTGGATATCGCCGCCGTTGTCGGCCTCGGGTTTATCGTGACGGGGGTGGTGATCGTGAATGTGTTTTCGAAGACGGTGGGGCATTGAAGGCCTCTCCACCTCATCCCTGTGACAGGCACAGGGATGAGGGAGGCAGCGTACGGGACTTTCCGAGACGCCGGCTCTGAGGCATCACCTCACCTGCTACAGCGTCACCATCACGCCAGAACGCTGCGGTCCACATCCGTAATCAGCCTTTTGCCGCAAAGCGCCATGCTGACATCCATTTCCTTGCGGATGATCTCCAGCGCCGTCGTCACACCCTGTTTGCCATCGGCGCCGAGACCATAGAGGAAGGGCCGGCCGATATAGGTGCCTTTGGCGCCGAGCGCCACGGCCTTCAGCACATCCTGACCGGAGCGGATGCCGCCATCCATGTGCACCTCGACCCTGTCGCCGACGGCATCGACGATCTTCGGCAGCATGGCGATCGAGGAATGCGCGCCGTCGAGCTGGCGGCCGCCATGGTTGGAGACGATGATGGCATCGGCGCCGGTATCGAGCGAGGCGCGGGCGTCTTCCTCGTCAAGGATGCCCTTGAGGATGAGCTTGCCGCCCCAGCGTTCCTTGATCCATTCGACATCCTTCCACGACAGGCGCGGATCGAACTGTTCCGCCGTCCATGAGGAGAGCGAGGAGAGGTCGGAGACATTTTTGGCGTGGCCGACGATATTGCCGAAGCTGCGGCGCTTGGTGCGGGCCATGTCCATGCACCATTTCGGCCGGGTCGCCATCTGCCAGATATGTTTCGGGGTGAATTTCGGCGGTGCGGAGAGGCCGTTGCGCAAATCTTTGTGGCGCTGGCCGAGAATTTGCAGGTCGAGCGTCAGCACCAGCGCCGAGCAGCCGGCGGCCTTCGCCCGGTCGATGAGATTATTGACGAAGTCCCGATCCTTCATCACGTAGAGCTGGAACCAGAAGGGTTTCGAGGTCACGGAAGCGACATCCTCGATGGAGCAGATGCTCATGGTGGAAAGCGTGAAAGGCACGCCGAATTCTTCGGCTGCTTTCGCGGCAAGCATTTCGCCATCGGCGTGTTGCATGCCGGTCAGTCCGGTGGGGGAGAGGGCTACCGGCATTGAAACCTTCTCGCCGACCATTTCGGTGGCAAGCGACCGGTCGGTCATATCCACCAGCACGCGCTGGCGCAGCTTTATCTTGGAAAAATCATCCTCATTGGCGCGGTAGGTGCCTTCCGTCCATGCGCCGCTATCGGCGTAGTCGAAAAACATTTTTGGCACACGGCGCTGAGCCTGTTGCTTCAGGTCCGCTATGGTCAGGATTTTGCCCATGGATAAAGCCTTCACATTTGAATGATGGCTTCACATAACATGAATGGGACGGCTGCGACATTAAAATCGACGGGGGTGATCACCAGAAAGCCCGCAAAAATAGCTCGGCTCCCAATAAAAGCAGGCAGATGAGGAACCAGCGCCGGAATGTTGCCGGGCTGACGATGTTACGGATCTTCTGGCCGACCCACATGCCGAGAAGCGCGGGCAGCACGGCGAGTGCCGAAAGCGACAGATGCTCGACGCGGAAGGCGTCTTGAGACGCAAGGCCGGCTGCAAGCGCAACGGTCGAAACGGTGAAGGAAAGGCCGAGCGCCTGCACGAGATCGTCGCGGTTGAAACCGAGCGACTGGATATAGGGCACGGCGGGCACGACGAAGATTCCGGTGCCGCCGGTCAAAAGGCCCGTTATCAGTCCCATGACGGGAGAGAGTTTTGGTTCCAGCCTTGCCGGAATCGAGACCGGTCTGGCAAGCAGGCTGTAGGCTGCGTAAGCCGCAAGGCACAGGCCGAGTGCCGAGGTGGTCCAGACGCCGGTGCCCGCCGTCATCAGCCGGATGCCGATGAGTGTGCCGACCGCGATGGCGATCATCATCGGCCACAGCCGCTTCACGATGGCCCGAAAATCAGGCCCCGCCAGCAATTGCCAGATATTTGTGATGAAGGAGGGCAGGATGAGCAGCCCTGCGGCAATGACCGGGGGCATGAAGAGGCCGAGCACGCCCATGGCGACAGTGGGCAGCCCCATGCCGGTCACGCCCTTGACGATGCCGGCAACGATGAAGGTCGCGAGGATCATGAGCAGGGTGGTTGTGTCTAAGTTCGGCACCGGGCACTCCAGAGGTCATTCGCATTTCGGCCGGGTGATGCCAGCCAGTCATTTGAAGCGAGCGGGTGCGACACGGTTTCTTCTCCCCGCCGGGGAGAAGGTGGCCCGAAGGGTCGGATGAGGGGGCAACGTCGGTGATAAATCGAGAGCTGGCCCCCTCATCCCGCTGCCGCGGACTTCTCCCCGGCGGGGAGAAGAAACAAGCGGCACCCGCTCGATTTGATAGGCCACTGATACATGAGGCCATGAGCAAATGTTTCGGCCGCAGCCGAACTATGCAAGCGTGCTCTTCATCGCCCTGCCGGCCACATAGGTTTCCACCACCGTGCGGTCGTCGCCCATGGTCAGCATCAGGAAGAGTTCTTCCGTCAGGCTGTTCACCACTTCCATCTTCAGCGCCATGGCGGGTGTCGAGGAAGCATTCAGCACCGTGATGTCGGCATCTGTGCCGGCCTCCAGCGTGCCGATGCGGTCGACCATGGAAAGGGCCTCGGCATTGCCGCGGGTCATCAGATACCAGCTTTCCAGCGGGTTGAGGCGCTCGCCCAGCAATTGCTGGATCTTGTAGGCCTCGTCCATGGTGCGCAGCATGGAGTAGCTCGATCCACCGCCGATATCGGTCGCAACCGCGATACGAACAGGCTTTTCGCGCCGTTGCAGCTTTTTCATCGGGAACAGGCCGGAGCCGATGAACAAGTTCGAGGTGGGGCAATGCACGGCGACTGCGCCGGTTTCCGACAGCACGTCCGCCTCGCGCTCGGAGAGGTGGATGGCGTGGCCGAGCAGGGTCTTTTTTCCCATCAGTCCGTAGCGCACATAGATGTCGGTATAGTCGGTCGCTTCGGGGTAAAGCTCGCAGGTATATTTGATCTCGTCGAGATTTTCCGAGAGATGCGTCTGGATGAAGAGATCGGGAAATTCCTGCGCCAGCGCCTGTGCGGCTTCCATCTGCTTCGGGGTGGAGGTGATGGCGAAGCGGGGGGTGATGGCGACGTGGTTGCGGCCCTTGCCGTGCCAGTCGGCGATCACCTGGCGCGTCTCGTCATAGGAGGTTTCCGGCGTGTCCAGCAGGCCCTGCGGAGCGTTGCGGTCCATCATCACCTTGCCGCCCACCATCAGCATGTTGCGCTTCATGGCCTCAGCAAAGAAGGCGTCGGCGGAGGTCTTGTGCACGGAGCAATAGGCGGCGGCCGTGGTGGTGCCGTGGCGCAGAAGCTCGTCGTAGAAATGCGTGGCGATGCGCTCAGCATGGGCGCTTTCGACGAAACGGCATTCTTCCGGGAAAGTATAGGTGTTCAGCCATTCCAGCAGGTTGGCGGCATAGGAGCCGATAACCTGCATCTGCGGGAAATGCAGGTGCATGTCGATGAGGCCCGGCACGATGAGATGGGGCCGGTGGTCCTTTTCCTCGATGTCTTCGGGCGCTTGTCTGCGGATATCGGCGTATTCGCCGATGGCGGCGATCCGGCCGTCTTCGATCAGCAGGCCACCGTCTTCGATATAGAGATAGCTTTGCGTATCGTCGATTGCGAGCGGCGCGCGGCGGAAGCTCAGCAGGCGGCCACGCAGCAGAACCATGCTCATTCAGTATTTCCTTCGGCTTTTCCTGCCCCGGAAACCGCGCTTTCGTACCATGCGGTCAGCAGCTTGCGCTCATCCGGAGTGATGGCGGTGATGTTGCCGGGAGGCATGGCATGGCTGCGCCCGGCTTGCAAATAGATTTCACGCGCATGGGCGGCGATCTGTTCGTCGGTTTCGAGCTTCACGGATTTTGGCGTGAAGGGCACGCCTTCCCACACAGGTTCGGCTGCATGGCACATGGAACAGCGGCCCTGAACCACATCGCGCGCCTTGGCGAAATGGGCGTCGGCGACGAATTGCTGCTGCATCGGCGAAAGCGTCGCTGCCTTCTGTTCTTCTTCGCCGGTCAGCACCTTCGGCACGGTGGAAAGCCACATGATGACGATGAAGATGAGGGCGGTCAGCAGCCAGGTCCATGTGGGTTTCCCCTTACGGGCATGGGTGGTGTTGAACCAGTGGCGAATGGTGACGCCCATCAGGAAGACCAGCGCTGCGATGATCCAGTTAAACTGCGTGGCAAAGGCCAGCGGATAATGGTTCGACAGCATGAAGAAGATGACTGGCAGCGTCAGGTAGTTGTTGTGCAGCGAGCGCTGCTTGGCGATGCGGCCATATTTCGGGTCCGGCGTGCGCCCGGCGATCAGGTCTGCGACGACGATCTTCTGGTTCGGGATGATGATGAAAAACACATTCGCCGACATGATGGTGGCGGTAAAGGCGCCGAGATGCAGGAAGGCGGCGCGGCCGGTGAAGACTTGGCTATAACCCCATGCCATCGCCACCAGCGCGACGTAAAGCACGATCATCAGGCCCCAGGTATTGTTGCCGAGCGGCGATTTGCAGAGGAAATCGTAAAACAGCCAGCCGATGGCAAGCGAAGCGAGCGACAGACAGATGGCTTGGAACTGGGTGAGCGCCAGCACGGAATGGTCGATGAGGAAGAGATCCGCGCCGCCATAATAAACGATGCAGAGCATGGCGAAGCCGGACAACCAGGTGACGTAGCTTTCCCATTTGAACCATGTCAGGTGCTCGGGCATCTGGGCAGGCGCGACCAGATATTTTTGGATGTGGTAAAAGCCGCCGCCATGCACCTGCCATTCCTCGCCATAGGCCCCCGGCGGCAGATGCGGCCGTTTGACCAGCCCGAGATCGAGCGCGATGAAATAAAAGGATGAGCCGATCCAGGCGATGGCGGTGATGACGTGGAGCCAGCGGACGGCAAAGGCCATCCATTCCCACGCAATGGCGTATTCGTACATGCGGTTCCCCTGATCCTTGTGCAGCGCACCTTGCGAGAAATTTGACCTTTAGGAAAGGGAAAAGCAGAGGGCAGGAGGTGATTGTTCACAATCTGACGCCTTTGTGTCCTCAATCTCGTTTCAGTTCGCCCGTGTATGTGGGTTGGCCCGGTAAAGTTGCAGCCGCGCATTCCTGTCGCATAGTTTGTGCTTAGCTGGCTAACGCGACTCAGCTATTATCCTTTGTGCAGTCTGCCGATGTGCTAAAATATAAGGCTGCGAAGTCCTGCGGGGCGCCTTGCCGGAAATCCATTCCGGTTTTACGCCGATGCGCAGGGCTTCCATGACATGTTTCGCTGGCGGTTCTTCCGAAAGCGGGCGCTGCGAACCCTGGGTGGGGGCAGATCAGGGGGCAGGTATCGCAGTTCCCGGTGCCGTTGTGTCCGGGTGGGTGTTGATGTGAAATTTGAATAAAGGGACGCAATGATCTTCCGGCAGCCGCCGTTGTTTCAACGGAGACCATGCCGATGCGCCTTGTTCTGACGGTCCTCTTCTTCTCTCTGGCGTTCAGCGCCACCGCGCTTGCCCATGAATCCCACAAGGGGTTCAAATATGAAAGCTATTGCTGCAATGGCGACGCCGAAACCGGCGACTGCCAGATGATTCCCACGCGCAGTGTTCGTGTCACGCCTGACGGTTACGAGGTCTCGCTCGCACCCGGCGATCACCGCATGGTCACCCGACGCCATGTCTTCAACTGGTCGCAGCGCGAGGCAAGACGATCCGAGGATGGCGAATATCATCTCTGCCTGTTTCCGGATGAGGACACGCCACGCTGTTTTTATGCGCCGGACATGGGGTTTTGAGGCAGTTGCTGCGGCCGGCTTTCCTCGATCCGCTTCAATATCCAGTCGCGGAACAGCCTTATCTTGCGAATGTTCCTGCGGTTTTCGGGGTAGACCAGCCAATAGTTCTTTCCTTCGCTGCTAAGGTGCTCGAAGGGTTGATAAAGGCGGCCGAGCGCAATCTCATCGGCATAGAGTTCAGGGGTGAGCATGGCCACCCCCTGGCTGGCGATTGCTGCGGCGGCTTCGAAGGCCTGCACATTGAGGCGGCTGCGGGGATAACGGTCGAGGCCGGGATTTTCAACACCCACTTCCCGAAACCATTGGCTCCACCAGATATCGCCGGGATCGATGATGCGCAGGCGCAGCAGGTCTTCCGGTTTGTGCAATCCGCCGATGCTTTCGGCAAGGCCCGGATGCAGCATCGGCGTATAAACGCCGCGCAGCAATTGATGGTAGATCAGCCCTTTGCCATTATCTTTGCTCCAGCGAATGGCGACATCGCAGTCCGACTGGGAAAAATCGATCAAAGCGCTTGATGTGTCGAGCCGCACGGCAATCGAGGGATGTTCAAGCTGGAAAGCACCCAGATGCCGCGAAAGCCAGCGTGAGGCGAAGGTAGCGGTGGAATGGATTGTCAGGGTCGCATCGGATGTGTCGCGCACATTGTCGACGGCCTCCCGCAGATTGTTGAAGGCTTCCGCGACTTTCGGCGCGAGTTTCTGCCCGGCCTCGGTCAGCGAGACCTGCCGCGCCTTTCTGATGAAGAGCGGCTCGCCGATATTCTCCTCCAGCAGTTTCACCTGATAGCTCACCGCCGTCTGGGTCATGCCCAGTTCTTCGCCGGCCTTGGTGAAGCTCAGATGCCTTGCGGCAGCTTCGAACACCCGCAGGGCGTTCAGGGGAAACTGGCGGGACATTTTCATGGATAAGTTCTCTTTATGCCAATTGCCGAAGGTTTCATTGGTTTTTCTCCGGAAAACAGAGCATTTTTAGCTCAATTCATCAACTGAGCTTCTGACATTTTTGAATGGAGACGAACATGCGCACAGCACTCTTGCGCGCGTGGTCCCGCCTGCGTGCGGGCCTGCGGACAGCGGAACGGTTTACCCTTGAAAGCCTTGCACCGGACAATCTGGCGGATGAAAGCCTGCCGGACGGGCTCAGGCGTGATCTTGGCCTTGAGGATGGCCGTGTCGATTTTCGCTGCGACGGATTTCGGCAGCGGAAAATGCTTGCAACAACTCGGCTGCCACAAGGGCCGCTATGATCGCAGGCCGCTTGTCCCTGACGCTGTTGCCGCCGATGGGCAGGATGAGCTTTGCAAGGCGGGACATGGGCTCTCCTTCCCGCTCCAGCCAATGGGCGAAGGTGGAGCGTTTGGTCTTCGAGCCGATCATGCCGACATAGGCGAGATCGTCGCGGGCAAGCGCTTCCTTCGCGATGAGGAAATCGAGCGCGTGATCGTGGGTGACGATGATGGCAGCCCCGTTTGCAGGAATTTTCGCGACGAGCGCCTCCGGCATGGGGGTCAGCACGGATGCGATGTTCACTGGAAGATCGTGCAGCTCGTTTTCCCGGGTTTCCACCACTGTCAGCGTCAGGGGCAGCAGCGACAGCGCCTCGGCCAGCGCCTTGCCGACATGGCCCGCCCCAAAAATGAAGACGGAGGGCTGTTGCTCGGCCTCGCCCTTTAGTCTCGCCTCCAGCGCTGCCGCGATTTCCGCCGTTATCAGCCGGAACCGGAGCAGGGTGCGGCCGCCGCAGCACTGGCCGATTTCCGGGCCAAGCGGAATATCCATGCGGTCTTCGGTAGAACCGCTCCGCAGCATCGCCCGGGCGTGGTCTATGGCCATATATTCGAATTGCCCGCCGCCAATGGTTTCCCACAGGCCGTCTTGCGAGACCAGCATGAAGGTTCCTGCCTCACGCGGGGAGGACCCTTTCACGGCCTCGATTTCCACGAGGATCGTGGCGGGGGAGCGGGTGAGGAAAGAGGGCAGGGAGGTGTCAGGCATTGACGCTGGCCCCCTCATCCGGCCCTTCGGGCCACCTTCTCCCCGGCGGGGAGAAGAAAGTTCCCGCAAGCTCCGCACTACGACCGCAACACTTTTGAATTGCCGCGACGGTGCGGCAGATTTCTTCTCCCCGCCGGGGAGAAGGTGGCCCGAAGGGCCGGATGAGGGGGCTTGGCCGCATGGAAACCTCCCTCTCACACCTTCTTCAGCCGTTCCACCGCCATCAGAACCCGCTCCGGCGTTGCCGGCGCGTCAAGGCGCGGGCAAACCTTATAATCGGCGACGGAGGCGACGGCCATGGAGAGGGCTTCGAGAACAGAGATCGCCAGCATGAAGGGCGGTTCGCCCACGGCCTTGGAGCGGCCAATGGTGGGTTCGGCATTTTCCGCCCATTCCGCCAGCTTGACGTTGAAACTCTTCGGCCGGTCGGAGGCGAGCGGGATTTTGTAGGTGGAGGGCGCGTGGGTGCGCAACCGCCCCTTGCCGTCCCACCATAATTCCTCGGTCGTCAGCCAGCCCATGCCCTGCACGAAGGCGCCTTCCACCTGGCCGATATCGATGGCCGGGTTCAGCGACTTGCCGACATCGTGGAGGATATCGGTGCGCTCCATCATATATTCGCCGGTGAGCGTGTCGATCGACACTTCCGAGCAGGCCGCACCATAGGCGAAATAATAAAACGGCGTGCCACGGCCGGCGGCGCGATCCCAGTGGATTTTCGGCGTCTTGTAAAAACCGGCGGCAGAAAGCTGCACGCGGGCGAAATAGGCCTTTTTGATGAAGTCATTGAAGGCGATTTCCTCAAGGCCGATGCGCACCCGGTTCGGCAGGAAGACGATTTCCTCTTCCGGCACATTCCAGTTCTCGGCGGCGAATTTGACCAGCCGCTCGCGGATCTGGCGGGCGGCGTCATAGGCCGCCATGCCGTTAAGGTCAGTGCCGGAGGAGGCGGCGGTGGCCGAGGTGTTCGGCACCTTGCCGGTGGTCGTTGCGGTGATTTTCACCCGGCCGATATCCACCTGGAAGGCATCGGCCACCACCTGCGCCACCTTGGTGTAAAGGCCCTGGCCCATTTCGGTACCGCCATGGTTCAGGTGGATGGAGCCGTCATTATAGATATGCACCAGTGCACCCGCCTGATTAAAGGCGGTCATGGTGAAGGAGATGCCGAATTTGACGGGCGTGAGCGCGATGCCCTTGCGGATGATCGGGCTCGTTTTGTTGAACTCGATGATCGCCTCACGTCGCGCGCGATAGTCGCTTGACGTCTCCAGCTCCTCGACAACGCGGGCGATGATGTTGTCCTCGACCTCCTGATGATAGGGCGTCGTGGTGCGGCCAGAGCCGGTGTCGCCGTAGAAATTCAGTTTGCGGATATCGAGTGGGTCCTTGCCCACCGCATAGGCGATTTCCTCGATGAAACGTTCCGCGCCCAGCATGCCCTGCGGGCCGCCGAAACCGCGAAAGGCGGTGTTGGAAACCGTATGGGTTTTCAACGGCCGCGAGGTGAGATGCACATGCGGGTAGAAATAGCTGGAATCCGCATGGAACAGCGCGCGATCCGTGACCGGACCGGAGAGATCGGAGGAAAAGCCGCAGCGGGCGGCATAGGTGGCGTCGACGGCGTGGATGCGGCCTTCCTCATCGAAACCCAACTCGTAATCGACACGGAAATCATGGCGCTTGCCGGTGGCGGTCATGTCCTCGTCGCGGTCGGGGCGGATTTTCACGGCCCGGTTCAGCTTCTTGGCGGCGATGGCGCAGAGGGCGGCGAACTGGTTGCCCTGCGTTTCCTTGCCGCCGAAACCGCCGCCCATGCGGCGTACCTGCACGGTGACGGCATTGGACGGCACCTGAAGCATATGGCTGACAATGTGCTGGATTTCGCTCGGATGCTGGGTGGAGCTCCACAGCGTTACCTCGTCATCCTCGCCCGGCACGGCCATGGCGATGTGGCTTTCGAGATAAAAGTGTTCCTGTCCGCCGATCCGCATGGTGCCGGTGAGGCGGCGGGGCGCGACATCCATTTCCAGCTTGGCATCGCCGCGTTTCAGCGTCATGGGGTCGATGACCAGCGCGCCGCCATTTTCAATCGCCGTGTCGATATCGGTGAAATGCGGCAGGTCCTTATAGGTGATCTTCGCCTTGCGGGCCGCCTTTCTGGCGATATCGCGGGTTTCGGCAAAAACCGCGAAGATCGGCTGGCCGTGGAATTCCACCTTGGTTTCGGCAAGCAGCGGCTCGTCGTGACGGCCGCCGGAAGAGATGTCGTTTTCGCCGGGCACGTCCTTGGCAACCATGACCCAGAGCACGCCGGGTGTTTTTTCCACTTCCGAGAGGTCCATCGAGACGATTTCGGCATGTGCCCGGTCAGCAAGGCCGAGAGCGCCGTGGATCAGTCCGGCGGGTTCGGGAATATCGTCGATATATTCGGCGCTGCCCGTCACATGCTTATGGGCGGAATCGTGCCGGAGCGAAGCGTGCATCGGGCCGTCGATTTCTGTCTTGGTCTTGTCGAAGCTTGTGGTGTCCATGGTTCAAGCTCCTCCTTGGTGAATTACGGCATATGACAGCGATAATAGTCCCTCATTCCTGTGCTTGTCACAGGAATCCAGCCAGCCCAAGTCTTTGGGCTGAAAAGAGTCTTTCGCCGCGCAGACGCGCGTCGGCTGGATTCCTGTGACAAGCACAGGAATGAGGGAGGGTGCGGGTGTCGCCATCGCCATCATCACGCCTCCTCCAGCGAGAAACGGCTGAGTTCCTGCTTTTGCCCCGAAGTCTTGAGGAAAAATCGCGTCAGCAGGTTCTTGGCCGTCAGTTGCCGATATTCGGCAGTCGCCCGCCAGTCGGTCAGCGGGGTAAAGTCCTCGTCCAGCACATCGCGCGCCGCATCGATCGTTTCTTGGCGCCAGGGCTTGCCGAGTAGGGCTGCCTCCAGATGCGCGGCGCGTTTGGGCGTGCCAGCCATGCCGCCGAAGGCGATGCGGATGTCGTCGACCGCGCCATCGGCATCGAGCGTCAGGTTGAAGGCGCCGCAGAGCGCGGAAATATCCTCGTCGCGGCGCTTGGAAATCTTATAGACGGCGTAGAGGCTTTCCGGCTTCCGGAACGGAATGAAGAGCTTTTCGACGAATTCGCCGCTCAGCCGGTCCTGTTTGCCATAGTCGATGAAATAGCTTTCCAGCGGCAGGCTGCGGTTGCCGGAGGACGAACGCAAGGTCAGCGTCGCCCCGAGCGCGATCAGCGCCGGTGGCGTATCGCCGATGGGCGAACCGTTGGCGATATTGCCGCCGATGGTGCCCATATTGCGCACCTGCTCGCCGCCGAGGCGGTCGAACAGCCGGGCAAGCGGCGGGAAATGTTCCGCAATGGTCTTGAAGGCCTGGCTGTAGGTGACGCCGGCGCCGAGTGTCACGCCGTCCTCATCCACGGTGATGGTTTGCAGATCCCCGAGATTGTTGATGAAGATGACCGGGTTCAGCGCCCGCATCTGCTTCGTCACCCACAGGCCGACATCGGTGGAACCGGCCACGATGGTCGCCTTCGGTTCAGCAGCGTAAATCTCGGTCAGTTCGGCCAGTGTCGCTGGAATGATGGTGCGGTCCTCGCCGTGGGTAACGGTGATCGTTTCATTGGCGCGGATCGCCCAGAGCCTTGCCATGATATCGGTGCGGTCCCGTTGCAGCGGGTCGAACAGCGCGCTCGGGCGCGCGGCGGCGATCTTTTCGGCGGCGCGCACGATCGGCTCATAACCCGTGCATCGACAGAGATTGCCTTGCAGCGCCTTTTCAATGTCGGCGCGGCCGGGGTTTTCACTGGCAAGCCAGAGGCCGTAAAGCGACATGATGAAGCCCGGCGTGCAGAAACCGCATTGCGAACCGTGGAAATCCACCATCGCCTGCTGCACGGGGTGTAGCGTACCGTCGCGCGCGGCCAGATGTTCGACCGTCACGATATGGGTGCCGTGCAGCGAGCCTAAAAAGCGGATGCAGGCATTGACGCTTTCATAACGCAGCGAGCCATCCAGCAGCCGCCCGACCAGCACCGTGCAGGCGCCGCAATCGCCTTCGGCGCAGCCTTCCTTGGTCCCGGTCAACCGCTTGCTGATGCGGAGATAATCGAGAAGCGTGTCTGTCGGTCCGAAATCCTTCAGCGACATGGTTTCGCTGTTGAGGATGAAGCTGATCGCGTCGTTCATGCAATGCCCTGCTTTTTTGACCGGCTGCCGAGCCGATTTCTTGTCATTATCCCTGCGCATCATATGCACGCCCGCAGGCGTATATCGATTTCCGTTTTGGCAATTCATTGTTTCCAAAACGGAAAGAAAGTTCGGCAATTATTGCGCCGTCCAGCCGCCATCCACGGAAATATGGGTGCCGGTGATGTTGCTTGCGGCATCGCTTGCCAGAAACAGTGCGGCGGCGGCCACGTCATCGACGGTGACGAACTGCTTGGTTGCCTGCAGTTCCAGCATCACGTCGTTCTTCACCGCCTCTTCGCTGATGCCGCGCACCTTCGCCATTTCCGGTATCTGCTTTTCGACGAGCGGTGTGAGCACATAACCCGGACAGATGGCGTTGACGGTAACCCCGGTCTGCGCCAGCTCGAGCGCCGCCGTCTTCGTCAGGCCCATGATGCCGTGCTTGGCCGCCACATAGGCCGATTTGAACGGCGAGGCGACGAGACCGTGGGCGGATGCGATGTTGATGATACGGCCTTTGCCGGCCTTCTTCATCAGCGGTATCGCCGCGCGCATGGTATGGAAGGAACTGGTCAGATTGATGGCGATGATCCAGTCCCATTTTTCCGGCGGAAATTCCTCGATGGGCGCGATATGCTGGATGCCGGCATTGTTGACGAGCACATCCACAGAGCCGAGTTTTTCGTTGGCGGAATTGATGAGATCGGCGATCTCGTCCGGTTTCGTCATATCCGCGGGGTGATAAAGCACGCGCCCGCCGCTTTCCGCTTCCAGCAAAAGGCGCAATTTTTCGATCTCGTCCTCATCGCCGAAACCGTTCAGCACAATATTGGCGCCCTCCCGCGCAAATCGCTGCGCAATCGCAAGGCCGATACCGCTTGTAGAGCCCGTCACGATAACTGTCCGATGCATGCTTTCCCCTTTTTGCATTACTTCGCACATGTTTAAGCAAGGTATGCCCAAAGGGGGCGGGCTGGCAATCGCCATTTCGGGCGCCATTTAAGGGGAGCTCGGTTGCGCAGTGAAACAGGCCGCGCCCATCCATTTTTTCGAAGCTAAGCATCCAGATTTTGCGCCAGATTCTGCATTTGCCTGCGGGGGCTTCCGTCCCTATCTCTGAGGCAAGCAAACAGAGGTATCATCTATGGAACTCGGTCTTTACACATTCGCGGATGTCAATCCCAACCCCGCCGATGGCCGTGGGCCGGAAGGCGCGCGCCGGCTGCGCGAACTCATCGAAGAGATCGAGCTTGCCGATCAGGTCGGGCTCGATGTCTTTGGCCTCGGGGAGCATCACCGTCCGGATTATGTCGTCTCCTCGCCCTCCACCGTTCTCGCGGCGGCGGCGGTGAAGACGAAGAATATCCGCCTGACGAGCGCCGTTTCGGTTTTGAGTTCGGACGATCCGGTGCGGGTGTTCCAGCAGTTTTCGACCGTCGATCTCCTGTCGAACGGCCGCGCCGAAATCATGGCCGGGCGCGGTTCCTTCATCGAATCCTACCCTCTGTTCGGTTACGATCTTGAGGATTACGACGTGCTCTTCGCCGAAAAGCTCGATCTGCTTTTGGCGCTGCGGGAGCAGGAAATCGTCACCTGGTCCGGCACCAAGCATCCTGCCATTAACGGGCGCGGCGTTTATCCGCGGCCGCTGCAGGAGCGTCTGCCGGTGTGGATCGCCGTCGGTGGCACGCCGCAATCGGTGGCGCGGGCAGGCGCCATGGGTCTGCCGGTGGCGCTTGCCATCATCGGCGGCGAATATCGCCGCTTTGCGCCGCTGTTCGATCTCTATCATGAGGCTGCGCGCCGCGCCGGGCAGGAAAAGACCAAGCTGCGCACCAGCATCAATGTGCACGGCTTCATTGCCGACACCACCGACAAGGCGGCGGACCAGTTTTACGGACCGCAGGCGGAGGTGATGAACCGCATCGGCCGCGAGCGTGGCTGGGGGCCGACGAACCGCGCGCATTTCGACGCCGCGCGCGGGCCGGAGGGCAATCTCTTCCTTGGCGAGCCGGAACTGGTGGCGGAAAAGATCATCAAGGCGCATGGCGTTTTCAGGAATGACCGCTTCCTGCTGCAGATGGCCATCGGCCTGATGCCGCACGATCAGATCATGCGCGGCATCGAGCTTTATGGTACGAAAGTCGCCCCGATCGTCAGAAAAGAATTGACGGGGAGCGCCGATCCGGTGAAAGCCACGGCCTGATGATTGCCAAGGCGGGCGTTTTGAGACCCGCCATACAGAACGACGGACAGAGACATGGTCATTTCCACCGAAGAAGAACTGGTTCTGCTGAAGGATATCGGCCGTTTGTGCGCCGTCGCGATGCAGACCATGGCGGACGCGCTGGAACCCGGCATCACCACGGCCGAGCTGGATGCCATCGGCCGCAAGGTGCTGGAGGATAACGGCGCGCAATCGGCGCCGGAATTCTGCTACAAGTTTCCCGGCGCGACCTGCATCAGCGTCAACGAGGAAGTGGCCCACGGCATTCCGGGTCCCCGCATCATCAAGGCGGGCGATCTCGTCAATATCGATGTCTCGGCGGCGAAGAACGGCTTTTTCGGCGATACCGGCTCGTCTTTCGCCGTGCCACCGGTGAAGAAGGAAATCGAGCGCCTCTGCCGCGATGGCAAGCGCGCCATGTGGACGGGCCTGCAGCAGGTGAAAACCGGCAGGCCTTTTGCCGATATCGGCAATGCCATCGGTGCTTTCGCCAAGAAGAACCGCTATACGCTGATCACCAATCTCGCCAGCCACGGTATCGGCCGCTCGCTGCACGAGGAGCCGAAGGAACTGGCGACCTGGCCGGACAAGGACGAGCGGCGCATCATGCAGGAAGGCATGGTGTTTACCGTCGAGCCGTTTCTCTCGACGGGCGCCTATTGGGCCGAAGACGGCGACGACGATCCATGGACGCTCTATAGCGATCCGAGTGCGCCGACGGTGCAGTATGAGCACACCGTGGTTGCGACGAAGAACGGGCCGCTGGTGCTGACGCTGGCTGAGTGAGGGGCGGGGACTGAGTTCCGTTCATCAAGGGCAAGTTACAAACGTCCATTGCCTCGTCTTGGCCCCTGAGTGAGGCGAGCGGGCGCCCCTTGTTTCTTCTCCCCGAGGGGGAGAAGTCCGCGGCAGCGGGATGAGGGGGCTACGGTAGAGATATTCGGAGAGCTAGCCTCCTCATCCGACCCTTCGGGCCACCTTCTCCCCGGCGGGGAGAAGAACAAGCGGCAACATCCGAACATTCATGACAGATAACGACCGCTTATAACGCCGATCAAAATAACTCGCTTGTCCCTTATCCGCCCCGTTGCGATAAGCCATGCATGAGCATCGACAAGCCACTTTCCGCCAAACATCTGACCGCACTTGGATTTTCCGGGGCGCTGATGATGGCCTCCGCCATGGGTTTCGGCCGTTTTTCCTTCACCCCCATTCTGCCGGGCATGATGGCGGATGTTCCGCTTTCGGCGGGGGATGCGGGGATCGTGGCGGCGGGTAACTTCGCCGGTTATCTGGCCGGGGCGGTTCTAGCGGCCTATTCATGGGGTTCGGGGCGGGAACGGCCGGTGGCGCTTTGCGGCCTGTTTTCCACCGGGGCATTGTTGCTTGCCATGGCGGCTTTCAACTCCGTCGCGGCCTTCACCGTCATCCGGTTTCTGGCCGGGGTCGCCAGCGCGCTCACCATGATCTTCACCTCGCAAATCGTTATCGGCCATGCCGTCAAGGCGGGCAGGGATAGCATTCAGGCGCTGCATTATGGCGGTGTCGGTGCGGGCATCGCGATCTCCTCGCTTGCGGTCTATCTGATCGGCGTCGTTTTTGACGGCGGCGGTTCCTCATGGCGGGAGGAGTGGATTGCAGGCGCTGTCTTTTCCTTCATCACATTCATTCTCGTCTGGCGGGTGCTGCCCCCAGGCCCGCCGCGACATGCATCCTCTGTGGCGGAGCCGCCGCTCCACTGGACGCGGCCGCTCTTCCTGACGACACTGGCCTATGGGCTTTTCGGTTTCGGTTACGTCATCACCGCCACCTTCATCGTGGCAATCGCCCGCATGGCCGCCGCCGGTGCTTTCGTGGAGTTTCTGGCCTGGTTCATCACCGGCTGCGCCGCCGCCATTTCGCTTTTCCTCTGGAAACCGGTCTTGAAATCGCAGGGGCTGAAACGCGCCTTCGTCATCGTTCTTGCCGTCGAAGCCGTCGGTGTTTTCGCTTCCGTCATGCTGCCGCCGGTGCCGGGTGTTCTCGCCGGAGGCCTGCTTCTCGGGCTGACCTTCATGGTCATCACCGCTTATGGCCTGCAGCTCGGCCGGGAATTTGCCGGGCCGAGCCCGCGTCGCGCCTTTGCGCTGATGGCGGCCGCTTTCGGCACGGGCCAGATCGTTGGGCCACTCGCCGCCGGCTGGATTGCCGAGGTGACGGGAAGTTTTACCGCGCCCAGCATTCTCGCTTCCGCCGTGCTTGTCGTCAGTATTGTTCTGATGTTGCCGGTGCTTGCCACGGAGCAACGGCGTTAAGTCTTTGACGGCGTCCTGACCGGTCCGAATTCACGCTGTTTTGCGGGGATCGCGCCACGATCTGCGCCTTACATCTTGTTAAGGTCGTCGCTTCTCCGTTGCTGTGCACAAATTTCTGCCCTAGGTTCGGGCCATCTAGTGCTTCGCCAATAATGGCTGATTTCAAACGCGCGTGAGTTCGAAACGTGTTTCATTCCTTTTTTCCCAAACCGAAAATCTTCTTCACGTCGGCCATTATCTGGGCTTTTTTCGCCATTCTCGGATGGTACTTCATCGTTGAAGGGTTAGGTCGGTCTTGGGGCTATGTAATGCCTGAACAGGAACCCTACGATCTCAGCTACTTCCTGGTCCCGGCTAACCTGTTCTTTTACGCCTATCTGGCATTGTGTCTGGCGGCGTTCGGCGGCGTGTGGACCGTTATCGCCAAGGATCATCCCTGGAAATTCTGGTCCATCTGGGGATCGCTGCTGATTATCGCGGTGACCTATTTCGGCGTTCAGATTTCCGTCGTCATCAACAATTTCCGGCGGCCTTTCGGCGACCTTTTGCAAAATGCCCTGTCGAAACAGCCGGGCATCGAAGTCTGGGATTTTTACAGCCTCCAGATCGTCTTCGCCAAGATCGCCTTTCTCAGCATGGCGGTTTCGATCCTGACGGATTTCTTCACCAGCCATTATATCTTCCGCTGGCGCACCGCGATGAACGACTTCTACATGTCCAAATGGGAAAAGCTGCGCCACATCGAAGGTGCTTCCCAGCGCGTTCAGGAAGATACGATGCGGTTCTCCTCAACGCTTGAGGGGTTGGGTATTACGCTCATCAATTCGGTAATGACGCTCGTCGTCTTCCTGCCGATCCTGTTTGCGCTGTCGTCTTATGTCTCCGAATTGCCGATCTTGGGCGAAGTGCCGCATGCGTTGTTCTGGCTGGCGATTGTCTGGTCTATCTTCGGCACGGTCCTTCTGGCGACAGTCGGCATCAAGCTGCCCGGCCTGAACTTCCGCAACCAGCGTGTGGAAGCCGCCTACCGCAAGGAACTCGTCTATGGCGAGGACCACGCCGACCGTGCCCAGCCGCCGACAGTCAAGGAGCTTTATTCCAATGTGCGGAAAAACTATTTCCGCATGTATTGGCACTATCTCTATTTCAACGTCGCACGGTATTTCTACATTCAGGCCGATGCGGTGTTCCTGCTTCTGATGCTCGTTCCGACCATCGTGGCGGGCAAGATCACCTACGGTATCTACCAGCAGATCGCCACGGCCTTCGGTCAGGTCAGCAATTCGTTCCAGTATCTGGTCAATTCCTGGACAACGATCATCGAGCTGCTGTCCATCCATAAACGTCTTGTGGCCTTCGAGGCCGCGATTGACGACAAGCCCTTGCCGGATATTGACGAGCGCTATCTTCAGCGCGAAGCGGAGGCCGGCGAGCTGGCGGCTAACAAGCCCTGAAAAAAGGCGGTCGATTGGCCGCCTTCAGGTCTTGAGCACGTCCTATGGAGACGGTCTGTTTGGTGAACTGCCTCATCCGCACCCGTCACCCCGGACTAGATCCGGGGTCCAGCGCGATCAAGTCCTTGATCGCAAGAGACTCTTCTCACGGCGCAGACGCGCCGTGGCTGGATGCCGGGTCAAGCCCGGCATGACGGAGGAGGGGTGTTCGACCTTTGTCACGAACAGGAGAGTATGAGGAAGTTTACCCCTCGGTCTTCTGTTTCTTCCGCGCCTCGATCATCGGCATCGCCTCGGCATAGCTTACACAGGCAACATCCTGCCTGCCGCAGACTTCGCGCAGCAGCCGCTCATAGGCGTTCCAATAGGCGCCGCCATTCATCTTCACGAAGTGAAAGCCCATCTGTAGCGGAATGCGCTCGCCATTATATTGCCTGTCGAATGCATTGCGGAAGGCCGTATAGGCGCGCTCCTCGAATTCCTTCGAACGATCCGGCGTCTCGACGCCGATGGAGTGGCGGATGAAGAGATTGTAGTCCATGGCGATGATCGGGCGGTTGCCCGGACCTTCCGGAATGAGCGGCAGGCCGAAATGCTCTATGCCGTCGCGCTCCACCGGCCATTCCGGTCCCTTGGTGATGCTGGTGGCGTCATAAACGAAACGGTGCTTTTTCTGCGCTTCGGTCAGCGCCGGCCCCTGCGAGAGATAGGGCGCGCGAAAACCATCGATCTTTTTCACCATCTCGCGCCAGCCTTCGGGCTCCTCGCCCTTCTTGCCGATCATTTGCCAGGCATTTTCCAGCGTGCTGGTGAAGGTGGTGAATTCGCCGTCCCATTGTTCGGCGGTCCATTGCCCGCCATCGAAATGGCCGCAGGTGTGGTTGCCGATCTCGTGACCTTCGCGATAGGCCGCCCAGATGTTTCTGAGCCTTGCCTCCACCTCTTCCGGCGACTGGCCGAAACCGACATTGGAACGACCCGCCTTCTGGCCGGGTCCCTGATAGGTCTTGGCGCTGGTCTTCCTGTCCATCACCAGCGTGCAGGCCAGGAAATAGGTGAAATGCGCGCCGACTTGCTTGCCCGTCGCCCGGCTTCTTTCCCACAGCGAATTGTCGCCCGCACCGTCGAAGGACACGATGACGAGCTGCTTCGGCTTCTCAGCCTCTTCGGCAAAAGCGGGAAGGGCGGCGAGAAGCGACAGGGAAAAGGCGGCAAGTGAGCGAAACATCAGTTATCCGTCATATGAAACACCGTGGCCTTTTGCGGGTGGAATAAGGCGAAGCTTTGAATAGTCTGGCGTTTTCGTGACTTTCGGCCTAATTCCTGTTGCAGCTTGCGGTGATAGGGCCGCTTCGTTCCACCGGGGGACCGTGTTCCATGCTTTTTCTCGCACTCTGTCTTGCCTTGTTCCTGCTGACGCATCTTTTGAAGGTGGTCGCACCGCAATTTCGCGCGCGGATGGTCGCGACGATGGGGGAGGGGCCTTTCAAGGGCGTCTATTCGCTCGTCAGCCTCATCACCCTCGGCCTCGTCATCTATGCCTTCGGTGAAGCGCGGCAGGAAACCGGAATGTTGTGGTATCCTCCGGTCTGGATGAGCCATATCGCCGTAACCCTGATGCTGCCGGCGATGATCTGTCTTATCGCCAGCCTCATCCCGGCTGGCCACATCGCGACGAAGACGAAACATCCGCTCATCCTTTCGGTCAAGATCTGGGCGCTTGCGCATCTTCTTGCCAATGGCGAGACGTCTTCGATCCTTCTTTTCGCATCGTTCCTTGCCTGGGGCGTGGTGATGCGGATTTCGCTGAAGCGCCGGGAACGAGCGGGCGAAAAAGTGGTCCGGGACTTCGTTTCAAGCCGCTACGATCTGGTGGCCATTGTCGGCGGCATCGTTCTGTGGGGTGCATTCATCCTGAAACTGCACGAATGGTTGATCGGCGTTCAGCCCATCGTCCTGTAGGAAATCAACGTTTCCCCCTTACATATCAGGCAAAATAGGCTAGAAGGCCGACCATGACCCGGTCGGTCTGGCTTTTGCTGACCCGGGTAAGCGGCTTGGTATGTCCGCGAACGGATGGATCGGCGACGATCTCCGCGCGGGTAACGGAGAATTTGATGGCAAACGAAAATGATACCTTTATCCGCGAAGTGAACGAGCAGATCCGCTCCGAGCAGCTGTCGCGCTTCTGGGGCCGTTACGGTATCGTAGTCGTGGGTGCGGCCGTTCTCGTGGTTCTGGGCGCCGCTGGCGCCGGTATCTACGAATACTGGAACACCAGCCGCGCTTCCAATTCCGGCGACCAGTTCCTTGCGGCGCTGAAGCTCGCTTCGGACAACAAGACGGATGAGGCGCTGAAGGCCTTTGCCGATCTCGAAACCTCCGGTCATGGCAATTATCCGGTTCTGGCGAAGTTCCGCTCGGCCACGCTGCTGTCGCAGAAGGGCGATGCGGCCGGCGCCATCGCCGCCTTCACCGCCATCGGCAACGACACATCTGCACCGCAGGTCTTCCGCGATACCGCCAAGGTGCGCGCGGCCTGGCTGCTGGTGGATAACGGCACCTATGATCAGGTCGTTGCACTGGCCGAGCCGCTGAGCGCCGAGGGCCAGACCATGCGGGCGTCGGCCCGTGAGGCCTTGGGCCTTGCCGCCTACAAGGCCGGCGATTTCGTCAAGGCCAAACAATGGTTCGAGCAGATCGTCGGCGACGCGCAGGCACCGCGCAATGTGACGAACCGCGCACAGATCATGCTCGACAACATCACCGCTTCGGGCAAGGCTGCCTAACGCCGCTGCGCCACGCAGGATCGCGCCGGCATTCTCCGCATTGCCAAAGCGATCCAACTCATTATTTTACGCATGTCCTTTGCCCAAAACAGGTAACGTTTTGGGCAGACGTGCTTCAAGGAACCAGGATCAATGAGCTTCACCGTCGCCATAGTCGGGCGCCCCAATGTCGGCAAGTCCACGCTTTTCAACCGTCTTGTCGGAAAGAAGCTGGCGCTGGTGGACGATACGCCGGGTGTGACCCGCGACCGCCGCCCTGGCGAGGCGAAGCTGGTCGACCTGCGTTTCACCATCATCGATACCGCCGGTCTGGAGCAATCCGGACCGGAAACGCTTCAGGGCCGCATGTGGGCGCAGACGGAAGCGGCAATCGACGAAGCCGATGTGACGCTGTTCGTCGTCGACGCCAAGGCCGGCCTGACGCCCGCTGACGAGACGCTGGGCGAAATGCTGCGCCGTCGTGGCAAGCCGGTGGTGCTGGTGGCCAACAAGTCCGAAGCGCGCGGTTCCGATGCCGGTTTCTACGACGCCTTCACGCTCGGCCTCGGTGACCCTTGCCCGATCTCGGCCGAACACGGCCAGGGCATGATCGACCTGCGCGACGCCATTGTCGAGGCAATCGGCGAAGACGTCGCTTTCCCGCCTGAAGTGGATGAGGCAGAGACGGATATCGTTCTGCCGCGCAGCGAGCCGGGCAGCGAGGACGAAGAAGACGAAGAGCCGGTTTATGACGAGACCAAGCCGCTGCGCGTCGCCATTATCGGCCGGCCGAATGCGGGCAAGTCGACGCTGATCAACCGTTTTCTCGGTGAAGACCGGCTGCTGACCGGCCCGGAAGCCGGCATTACCCGCGACAGTATTTCGGTCGAATGGGACTGGCGCGGCCGGACCATCAAGATGTTCGACACGGCCGGCATGCGCCGCAAGGCCAAGGTGACGGAGAAGCTGGAAAAGCTCTCGGTGGCGGATTCGCTGCGCTCGATCCGTTTTGCGGAAACCGTGGTGATCGTGTTCGACAGCACCATTCCCTTCGAAAAGCAGGATTTGCAGCTGGTCGACCTCGTCATTCGCGAAGGCCGCGCTGCCGTGCTCGCTTTCAACAAATGGGATCTGGTGGAAGACCCGCAGGCCTATCTGGCCGATCTGCGCGAGAAGACCGAGCGGCTGCTGCCGCAGGCGCGCGGCATTCGCGCCGTGCCGATTTCTGGCCAGACGGGTTATGGTCTCGACCGGCTGATGCAGAATATCATCGATACCGACAAGGTCTGGAACCGCCGCATCTCCACCGCCCGCCTCAACCGCTGGCTGGATTCGCAGACGACTCAGCATCCGCCGCCGGCCGTTTCCGGCCGCCGCCTGAAGCTGAAATATATGACGCAGGTAAAGGCCCGCCCGCCGGCCTTCATGATTTCCTGCACGCGGCCGGAAGCTATTCCGGAAAGCTATACGCGTTATCTGGTGAACGGTCTGCGCAAGGATTTCGACATGCCGGGCGTGCCGATCCGTGTGCATTATCGTGGGTCTGACAATCCGTTCGAGAGCAAGGCGAAGAAGCGGCGATGATCTGACGCAGGGCGTCGCGGCCTGTTTCTTCTCCCCGCCGGGGAGAAGATGGCCCGAAGGGTCAGATGAGGGGGCAACCTCTCCGCATATCGTTGGCCTTGCCCCCTCATCCCGCTGCCGCGGACTTCTCCCCCTCGGGGAGAAGAAACAAGGGGCACCCGCTCGTCCCAATTTCACGGTTTTGAAGAGTAAAAGACCATGCTGATCAAGCAGACCGACTATCACCGGATTTACCGCGTCATCAACAGCCTGCTCATCAGCCAGAATGCCGATCCCGCCTCGGCCTCCATGTATTTCAGCACCTTCGGCGCATTCATCCTGCAGCAGCATTACAAGGTGAAGGCGGTGCCGAAGGGCGGGCTTGCGGCCTATAATTTCGGTGGAACCGTGCTGCTATTCGCCGATCACCGCGAAGACGGTTATGTGACGGGTGCGGGCGAGAACTTCCACTGCTGGGTGGAGGCCGATGGCTGGGCCATCGATTTCATGGCGCCGGCATTTTCGGAAGGCGCCGATGGGCTTTCCGTGCCGGCGAAAATGTTCCAGCGGCCGCTTGCCGCCATGGCGGCATCCATCAACGATCTCGGACAATCCGGCGATTTCTTCTATCGCTCCGAACCCGAAGCCACGGCCAAGCGCTTTGCCGACTGGCACAGGCAGGCGATGATCGGCGATATGGCGAGCGTTGCCGCCAACTGGTTCCGCAAGTCGCCGAAACAGATGGCCGCATCGCTTTCGGTAACGGATCGCGACGGCAAGGCGCGGACCGCGCCTCTTTCCGGCCAGATGCTCACCGGAGCATGGTGAAGGCAGACTACGCCGCGCAGTGTCGATCCCGAAGGTTTTGCCAGCAAAAGGTCTTTTGATTTATAAGGCCAATGTTGCTACGCAGACTGGGCTTCAACAGCGACGGGAGTGACGTGTTCCTATGGCCGATGACACCATTTCAATAAGCTTCACGCCCGATCCGAAACATGTGCCTGAGTATGTCCACGGCTATCAACATCAGGCCTATGAAAATTACAGCATGATTTTCGACAAGTCGTGGAAGCGCCATTTTGCCTCGGCCAGAGCGCATCTATCCTCGTTTGCGGGACTTGCTGCCGGTTTCATCTATTCCTTAAGCCTGCCGTGGTTTCCGGGCGTCTGGCCTGTGGTCGGTTATTGGGTGTTTGCACCCGCACCGTTTGTGGCCCTCGCCATATGGTTCATTATCGCGCGGGGCTCGAGAAAGGAGATGAAATCCTATTACGAGGTCCTGGCACATTGGAATATTGCCAATGATCGGATGTATTCGCCTCACACGGAGGTCGAGATAGGACCCGAGGGTTACAAGCAGGTCACAAGACTGGACACCGTGCAGCTGAGCTGGGCGCGCTACCATCTCGCACTCACGCCGCCGGACAGCCTGGTGCTGGTTTTCCACGGGACGGTGGCTGTCATACCCAACAGCGCCCTGCCGATTGCTGCAAAGGACATCATCGAGAAAATCAATCAATGGTGCGCAGCCCAGCAGAAAGAGCTTCTGCCCTTATCCTGAAGCGGTATCTGAAAATGGCGGTATCGTCCGGAAACAGAGGACGGCCAGCGTGTTCTCGCGGCAGCCGCCTGACGTCAATCAGCAGCCCGACCCCGTTCTAAAAATAACGGCAGTCGCGTCCTGATTGCCTTGTGACATTCCCGCTTCGTTTCGTCCACCGTTCCCGAACAGAATCTCGGGGATCGGCCTCATGCAAGTTGAGAACGCGACAGCAGCGGCAGGGATTTTCCCGCCGCGTGAATGACATTGTCGAGGAATTGCCGCGAGGCTTTTTCCCAGCTGTAGCTTCTGGAAAGCGCCAGCGCCTCCTGCGGCGAACAATGAAGCGCCGCGAGACAGGCATCGCGAAGATTGTCGTCCAGCGCACCGGCTGCCGGGTTGCCGCCGAGAATATCGATCGGTCCGGTGACGGGGAAGGCGGCCACGGGCACGCCGCTTGCCAGCGCCTCCAGAATGGTGTTGCCGAACGTATCGGTCTTCGAGGGGAAAACGAAGACATCGGCCTGCGCATAGGCATCGGCCAGTTCCTCACCGGTCTTGACGCCGGTGAACAAAACGTTCGGATATTTCTCCTGCAATTCATGGCGGGCGGGGCCGTCGCCGATGACGACCTTCGAACCCGGCAGGTCCAGTTCCAGAAATTCCGGCAGGTTCTTCTCCACCGCCACACGTCCCACCGTCATGAAGATCGGGCGCGGCAGGTCGAAAGGCAGCTTTGCTTTCGGGCGGGGATGGAAAAGCTCGGCGTCGATGCCGCGGCTCCAGCGCTTCAGGTTGCGCACGCCGCGCGCTTCCAGTTCGGTCTCAAGGCTCGGCGTCGCCACCATGCAGGTGTTGCCGCCATTGTGGAACCAGCGCACGAAGGCATAAAGCCAGCTTTCCGGCACAGGGAAACGCGCCGCCACATATTCGGGAAAGCGGGTGTGATAGCTGGTGGAAAAACGCATGCGGTTCTTCACGCACCAGCGCCGCGCCATGAAACCCAGCGGCCCTTCCGTCGCAATATGCACGAAGGAAGGCTGGCTTTTTTCGATCTCCGCCGCCACACGGCGATAACCGGCAACCGAAAGGCGGATTTCCGGATAGGTGGGGCAGGGGATGCTGTAAAAACTCTGCGGCGTGACCATGCGCACATCGACGCCGAGCCGCGCGAGTTCGGTATTGGTGTTTTCTATGGAGCGAACCACGCCGTTGACCTGCGGGTGCCAGGCATCTGTGACAATCGTGATTCTCGTCATGAAACACTGATCCTGCTCATCTGCGCGCGGGCGAATCCCCATTGCCCGGCTTCTGCCCGTATATGCGGCGTGCGTGTTACAGGATCATGTCAGGGTGTGTGACGGCGGGGAAGCGGCCTCTGTGTCTAGCTTCAAGGCACACGGCGGGTGACGTAATTATCGGTATCAGCGCGGTACATTTGAAGTTTGCGGTTGTCCGCAATGTTTTCTTCTATCCTCATCCCTGTGCCTGTCACAGGGATCCAGCCAGCCCAAGTCCTTGAGCTGAAAAGACTCTTCCCGCCGCGCAGACGCGCGTCGGCTGGATTCCTGTGACAAGCACAGGAATGAGGGAGGGCGGGGTAGCCTACCCGCGAAAATCCGTGATCGCCCAGTTTGGCTGAACGTTATCCCACCAGCGGCAGCAGCTCGGGGCTGATCAGCGCGCCGTGGTGACCGATGACGGTTGCGGCCGCCCTTGCCGCGAAGGTGGCCGCTTCCTCCGGCGAACTGCCTGTCACATAACGGGCGAGGAAAGCGCCGTTGAAGCTGTCGCCGGCGCTTGTCGTATCCACCACGTCCACGGCCTTCACCGCCGGGGCGTGACTGCGACTGCCGCCGAAATCGAGCGTCGCACCCTTGGCGCCGTCTTTCACGACGATGTTTTCGACGCCAAGCGAACGGTAGCGGTCGATGGTCGCTTCCACGGAGACATCGCCGAAATGGCTCGCCTCGTCATCGAAGCTCGGCATGACAAGCGTTGCGGCGCGTGCGCCGTTGGAGATGGTCTCAAGCATCGTATCCCTGTCCGCCCACAGGCGCGGGCGGATGTTGGGGTCGAAGACCACCAGCTTGCCCGCCGCCTTGGCGCGGCGCAGTTCGGCAAGGAACGTATCGACATCATGGGCGGAGGCGAGAATGGCGAGCGTGATGCCGGAGAAATAGACGACATCAGCGCTTTCCACCGTCCTGCGCAGATGATCCGCATCGGCGGCCAGCTGCCTTGCGGCGGCGGCATTGCGCCAGTAGCTGAAGGTGCGCTCGCCGTCCTTCAGGTTGATGAGGTAAAGGCCGGGTGTGCCGCCCTTGATGCGGCGGATTTTTTCGGTGCCGATGCCGGCATCGGCGATGAAGGTGAGCATGTCTTCAGAGAGAGGATCGTCGCCAAGCGCGGTGAAATAATCGACCGACCAGTCGCCTGGCAGGCAGGCCCGGGCATACCATGCGGTATTGAACGTATCGCCGGCAAAACCCTTGCGCAGCAGACCGTTGCCGGCCTGCGACAGTTCCACCATGCATTCGCCAATCGACAGAAACCGTCCGCCCACGCCGTCATCCTCCCGTTTTTTCCAGCCATGCGGCTTACGACGAGTGCGCGCCGCTGACAAGGGCGGTTATGGCCGTTTGTGCATGTGCGAAGTTCCGGTTTACGCGGCCGCGACGGCTTTATATTCTCGTGCCACGGCGCTTTCGCTTTTCTTCGAATCGCGAAAGCGCCGTGTCTCTTTTTTACGCATGTCTCTTTCCCAAAACCGCGTCACACTTTTGGGAGACATGCGCCGGCCACCATCAGGAGATCGCCCATGCCGCTAACCCATGCCCCGGTCCACAAACCCCAAGCGCAATCGGACTGGTGGAAGGGAGCGGTGATCTATCAGGTCTATCCGCGTTCGTTTCAGGATACGACCGGCGACGGTTACGGCGATCTTGCCGGGGTAACGAAACGCCTGCCCTATATCGCCTCGCTCGGTGTCGACGGCATCTGGCTCTCGCCCTTCTTCACCTCGCCAATGGCCGATATGGGGTATGACGTTTCCGATTATTGCAATGTCGATCCGATGTTCGGCACGCTTGCCGATTTCGACGCGCTGATGGCGGAGGCGCACCGGCTGGGGCTGAAGGTCATCATCGATCAGGTCATCTCGCATACTTCGGACCAGCATCCCTGGTTCGTGGACAGCCGGGCGAGCCGCACCAACAGCAAGGCCGACTGGTATGTCTGGGCCAACCCGAAGCCGGATGGCACGGCACCCACCAACTGGCTTTCCGTGTTCGGCGGCCCGGCATGGGAATGGGACGGCGTGCGCAAGCAATATTACATGCACAGCTTCCTCGCCTCGCAGCCGGATCTCAATTTCCACAATCGCGAGGTTCAGGATGCGCTCCTCGAAACCGTGCGTTTCTGGCTGGATCGCGGGGTGGACGGTTTCCGGCTCGATACCGTCAACCATTATTTCCATGACAAGCTTTTGCGCGACAACCCGCCGCTTTTCGACGAGGAAAGTTTCGGTCTCGATGCCTCCGACGTCAATCCCTATGGTATGCAGGACCATCTCTACGACAAGACGCGGCCGGAAAACGTGGCCTTCCTTAAGCGTTTTCGCGCGCTGCTCGACGACTACGAGGGCCGCGCCACGGTGGGCGAGGTGGGAGACGGGGCGCGGTCGCTGAAGACGGTGGCGGCCTATACGTCCGGCAACGACAAGCTCAACATGTGCTACACTTTCGACCTGCTGGGGCCGGATTTCAGCGCGAAGCATCTGCGCGCCTCGGTCGAGACCTTCGGCAAGGTGGTGACGGATGGCTGGGTATGCTGGGCCTTTTCCAATCACGATGTGGTGCGCCACCTCAGCCGTTTTTCCGAAAGTGCGGAGGAGCAGGTGCGGGTGGCGAAGCTTGCCATCTGCGTTCTTGCCAGTCTGCGCGGTTCCATATGTCTCTATCAGGGCGAGGAACTGGGTCTGACCGAGGCGGAACTTGCCTTCGAGGATCTGCGCGATCCCTACGGCATCCGCTTCTGGCCCGCCTTCAAGGGGCGTGACGGATGCCGCACGCCGATGGTGTGGGAGACAGGCAAGCCGAATGCCGGTTTTTCCAGTGCTGAAAAGCCCTGGCTGCCGGTGCCCTATGTCCATGCCATGCAGGCTGTGGATGCGCAGGAGCGCAAGCCGGACTCGGTTCTGAACCATTATCGTGCGGTTTTGTCGTTCCGAAAAGGTCACGGCGCGCTGCGCGATGGTGATATGCATTTTATCAAGACCAATCTCGATGTGCTGGCCTTCACGCGCCAGAAGGGCGATGAAAAACTGCTCTTCGTTTTCAACCTCACCCGTGAGGCGGTGGAATTCCCTATACCGAAGGCCATGCGGGTCACCGATATACTGCCGATGCCGGGTTTCGCACCGTTATTCGATGCGGGTATCGTGAAGCTCGAGGGGCTGGATGTGTTTTGCGGGCTCGTTGCATGAGCGCGCAATTTGCCATCGAGACGGCTGGTGAAGCATCGCTCGGTGAGTGGTCCCTCCTGCGGCACCGCTTGTGGCCGGATGCTTCACCCGCCGAACACCGGGCGGAATTGCAGGACGTCTCCGACAATGAGGTTGGATTTATTGCCTATGATCCGGCGGGCATGGCCATCGGTTTCGCCGAAGCCAGCCTGCGGCATGATTATGTCAATGGATGCGACACCTCGCCCGTGGCGTTTCTCGAAGGCGTTTATGTGGAGGAGGCCTTTCGCAAACAGGGCGTTGCGGCTGCATTGATTGCCGAAGTAACCCATTGGGCGACGAGCAAGGGTGTGAGCGAACTTGCTTCCGATGCCGATATTTCCAATGTCGATTCACACCGCATGCATGCGGCGCTGGGATTTGAGGAAACGCAGCGGGTGGTTTATTTTCGCAAGTCTCTGCCTTTGGGTTCATGACCTCTCGGCATTGTTCAGCCAGTGGATGATGTCAGTCTTCGCGGGCGCCTTTCGCCGATCAAATGCGGCGCCATGATCGCGTCTTGGATGTTGAATAGTGCTATTTAAGTATTGATGAATTTATAATGTATTAAATTTTGAATTAATTCACGATTAAAACTTACGTATATTCGTAATAATAAATATTTCTCAGTAATTTTTTCATATTTACTTCGCTGTTGGCGAGTTTTGGGCAAGCTTCCAGTATTAATCATTGAAACCTACAGATTTTTCGGTCTCCACCCATAAAGTGAAGCAGGGATTGTCATGTCCGTTTCAATCAAGAATTTCAATCAGCCCAATACCGCGAATTCCACTTCGCCACGCGCCAAAGCTAAGGCCGCCCTTCCATCCATCCGAGAGGTCTTCCTTTCCGGACAATCGGCGGCCCGCGCATCAACACCGAAACCAGCCCCCAAAACCTCGTCAGCCGATTATATCGCATCGCCCGCCTTCATGCGGAATCTGAGGGCCAAGCTTTCCCTGGCGGGGGACGATCCGGCGCAATATCTGCGCGCCCGGTCGATGATGAGTGCTCTCGAGCGTGGGGCCCTGCAGGTTTCGAACCCCACCCAGGGCAAAACGATCAATGCGTGGGATCCGAACCAGAAAAACGCCAAGCCGACGACAGCCACTGACATTGCCAAGACCAACTGGGTGGATTTCCTCAACACGCAGCTGAAGCGCAGCGAAGACGGCGAGCTTTCCAAGGATGGAAGCGGCAGCTATGTCGACAAGGCGACGGGAAAACACGCCTATTTTGGCCGGGTCGCGGGCAAATATTATTACGTCACCTGGCCTTCGGAGACGAAAGCATGAGGCCGCTCTCGCGGCCTCAAAACGCGGATTGAGTGTTTTCCACTGCCTCCGGTCGGCAAGCCACCGTCAGATCAGCGCAAACCGGTCCACATCCACCATGCCCATATCGGAAATCTTCAGATGCGGGATGACGGGCAGGGGCAGGAAGGCGACCTGCAGGAAGGGTTCTTCCAGCGTCGTGCCGAGCGCATAGGCTGCTTTTCTAAGCGTGTGCAGCGTATCGCGAACGGTCTCATAGGGTTCGAGGCTCATCAGCCCGGCGACGGGCAAAGCGATCTCGCCCGTCACCCTGCCGTCTTCCACCACCACGAAGCCGCCCTTGATTTCGCCGAGCCGGTTGGCGGCCAGCGCCATGTCGTCCTCGCTCACGCCAACGACGCAGATATTGTGGCTGTCATGGCCGACGGTGGAGGCGATGGCGCCCTTTTTCAGGCCGAAGCCCTGAACGAAACCGTTGGCATGGTTGCCGTTCTTGCCGTGGCGTTCGATGACGGCGACCTTGATGATGTCGTTCGCAAGATCGACGGTGGTCTGGTTGCCATCCGTCGGCAGCCTGTAGCGGCGGTGCTCGGTAATGATCTTGCCGGGAAGCACGCCCATGACAGGGCTTTCGCCCTCCGTGACCGGCACGCCGAAATGGGAAGCGAGCACGGGTCTTGCCTTGACGCTGTCGAGGCCGACGGGTGCGACCGGTTTACGCGTGGCAAAAAGGGCGTCATCGACGATCCGGCCGCCGGAAAGCACCATGCTGGCCTTGCAGTTCTGCAGGCTGTCGATGACCACAAGATCGGCGCGCCAGCCCGGTGCGACAAGGCCGCGGTCGCGCAGGCCGAAGGCTTTTGCGGCGGAAATGGAGGCGGCGCGGTAGATGGCGAGCGGTTCCACGCCGCTGGCGATCGCGGTACGGATCATATAGTCGAGATGGCCCTGTTCAGCGATGTCGAGCGGGTTGCGATCATCCGTGCAGAGGGCCAGATAGGGCGACAGGCGCTCGGTGATGATCGGCATCAGGGCGTGCAGGTCCTTCGAGACCGAGCCTTCACGCACCAGAATATGCATGCCCTTGCGGATTTTCTCCAGCGCTTCAGTCGCGCTCGTGCATTCATGTTCGGTGCGGATGCCGGCGGCGAGATAGCCGTTCAGCGCCGTGCCGGAGAGAAGCGGTGCATGCCCGTCGATATGCTGGCCCTGAAAGGCCTCGAGCTTCGCCATGCACACCGGATCCTTGTGGATGACGCCCGGAAAATTCATGAATTCGGCAAGCCCGATGACCTTTGGATGATCGCGAAACGGCAGCAGCTTTTCAATGGGCAGATCGGCGCCGGCGGTTTCCAGATGGGTGGCGGGCACGCAGGAGGAGAGCTGCACCCGGATGTCCATGATGGTTTCCATGGCGCTGTCGAGGAAGAACCGAAGCCCCTCAACGCCCAGAACATTGGCGATCTCATGCGGGTCGCAAATGGCGGTGGTAACGCCATAGGGCAAAACGCAGCGGTCGAATTCGTGCGGTGTCACCAGCGACGATTCGATATGGAGATGCGTATCGATGAAACCCGGAACGACGATCTTTCCGGAAATGTCGATTTCCTGTCGCCCCTTGTAGTTCTCGCAGGTGCCGACGATGGTGTCGCCACAGATGGCGATATCCGAAGCGACGAGTTCTCCGGTGACGAGGTCGAAGAAGCGTCCGCCCTTGAGAACCATATCCGCCGGTTCACGGCCCGTACCCTGATCGATGCGCGTTTCAAGTCTGGAATTCATGCGGGTTTCTTCGGCTCCTGATTTACGTCGTATGCGAGAATTTTCACTATTTACATTCTATGGTTGTTTCTTGGTCTATTCGGATTGATTCTTTGAGTTTTAAATATATCAAGAGTAAAAAATTTTCATATTTGTGTTATCTAATCTTTCAAGGTGCAAGTTTAGGCAGGGTTGGGAAGGCTTGACTTCACCTTTATAGTTTAGCCGGTTGCGTGCCGACATTTTTACGAATTACGGTTTCAGGTTATCATTCCCGGGAAGGAAAATAAAAGCATCTGATGCTCAAACGAATTTCCACCCAGCAACTGACGATTGGCATGTTTATCGAAGCGGTCGAAGGAACGCTTTCGAACCAGGGATTTTTAAAACGGCACCGCTTTCTTTTGCGGCACGAGGAATTAATGCGTCAATTGAAATCAAGCGGCGCCGAAAGCATCGTCATCAACACGGCCAAGGGATACGATACCGAAGGCAGCGCGCGTTCTGCGGCCGTTTCGCCGCAACCGGGCAATTGCCCGGAAACCGTCGCCGCCGTCACCCATGCCGTACGCTCGGCCGCCGATACGATTGCCGAGACCTTTGCTGCTGCAGAAGACGGCGGCATTGTTTCGCTGAAGGGCATGGCTGCGGCGGCCGGCAAGATTTCCGATGCCGTGCAGTCGAACCCGCGATTTTCATCGGCGTCACCCGCCTGAAATCGAAAGATGAGACGACCTTCGTGCACTCGGTCTCCGTCAGCGGGCTGATGATCCTCTTCGGTAATTATCTCGGGCTCGACAGGGGAATGGTCAATCTGCTCGGCATCAGCGGGTTGCTGCATGATATCGGCAAGGTGGAGATCCCCTCATCGATCCTCAACAAGGCGGAAGGGTTGAGCGCCAGCGAGCGGGAAATCATCAATCTCCATCCCGCATTCGGCCGGGATATATTGTCGCGCAACGCGCAGATGCCGGAGATGGTGCTCGATGTCTGCTTCAATCATCATGAGCGGATGGATGGCGGCGGTTATCCGAGCGGCCGTGCGGGCAGCCAGATCAGCCTCTATGCGCGTATCGCGGCGATTTGCGACGTCTATGACGCCATCACCTCGGTCAGGCCCTACAAGAAGCCGTGGACGGCGAATGACGCGCTGACCTGGATGCTGCGGCGGGAAGGGCATTTCGACATGCAGCTGTTGAAGAAATTCGCGCTGTGCATTTCCGCCTCGCTGCCGAGGGGTTAGTTGCCGAAGATGATCGCCATGTTCAGGCTGTCGATGTAACGCCCGTCGATCAGAACGGTGTCACGGCCCCGGCCTTCATGCACAAAACCGATCTTTTCATAAAGCGCGATTGCCCTGGCATTGTCCGCATGCACGCTGAGTTCGACACGATGCAGCCCGCATTGACGGGCGGCATCGAGCGTCTGCCGCATCAGCCGTCCACCCAGCCCCTTGTCGCGATAGGCCGGCAGGATGCCCATGCCGAGCGTGCCGCGATGGGCATGGGTGGGCCTGCTCTCACGGCGAATATCGCACCAGCCGATCACCTTGCCATCCGCAATCGCCACGAATTGCGGATGGTCGTTTTCGATCATGTCGAGAACGAAGGTGCGGACCGAATCGAGCGGCGGCGCCTCCAGGAAGCTCAGATATTTCCGCTCACGCGACACCGCATCGAGAGCACGGTGAAAGCTTTCAACGTGCTCCGCCCGGATGGGTTCGATGTTGATGGCGTCGGCAGCAGCCATCATGCCGCCTTCGTCTTCGCCTTGCGGGTCAGGTGCACCACGACATTTTCGATCATGCGCATGCCGGCGTCCTGGCCGAGCGTCATGATCGATTCCGGGTGGAACTGAACGGCGGCCACCGGTTCCTTGGCGTGTTCGATGCCCATGATCGTGCCGTCCTCGCTTTCCGCCGTGATGATGAAATCACGCGGAAGGGTGGAGGGGTCGGCGAAGATCGAGTGGTAACGGCCAACGGTCACTTCCTTGCCGAGACCAGAGAAGACGAGACCCGGTTCCAGCACGCGGATGCGTGAGGGCTTGCCGTGCATCGGCACCGCAAGCTGGCGAAGTTCGCCGCCATAGGCTTCCGCCAGTGCCTGAAGGCCGAGGCAGACACCGAAGATCGGCAATTCGCGGGCGCGGGCGGCCTTGATCGTCGCCTTGCAGTCGAAATCCGTCGGGCTGCCCGGTCCGGGAGAGAGCACGACGAGATCGGGCTGGAAGCGATCGAACACTTCTGCCGCAACCGGCGTTCTGACGGTGGAGACGGTCGCGCCCGTCTGGCGGAAATAATTCGCCAGCGTGTGCACGAAACTGTCTTCGTGGTCGACAAGCAGGATCTTCACACCGGTGCCCACCTTGGCGGCGTCGCGCTTGGTGGAAGCGGCGTTGGTGCCTTTGGCATCGCGAATGGCGGCGATCATGGCGGAGGCCTTCAGTTCGGTTTCGGCTTCTTCTTCCTGCGGATTGGAATCGTTGAGCAGCGTTGCACCCGCACGCACCTCGGCAATGCCGTCCTTGATGCGGATGGTGCGCAGCGTCAGCCCCGTATTCATGTCACCGTTGAAACCGACCATGCCGATTGCGCCGCCATACCAGGCGCGCGGGCTCTTCTCATGGCCTTCGATGAAGCGCATGGCCCACAGCTTCGGTGCACCGGTGACGGTGACGGCCCAGGCGTGGCTGAGGAAGCCGTCAAAGGCGTCCATGTCATCGCGCAGGCGGCCTTCAATGTGGTCCACCGTGTGGATGAGGCGCGAATACATCTCGATCTGGCGGCGGCCGATAACCTTCACCGAACCCGGCTCGCAGACGCGGCTCTTGTCGTTACGGTCCACATCCGAGCACATGGTGAGTTCGGATTCGTCCTTCTTCGAGTTGAGCAATTTCAGGATCTGCTCGCTATCGGCAATCGGATCGTCGCCACGCTTGATGGTGCCGGAAATCGGGCAGGTCTCGATGCGGCGGCCGGAGACGCGCACGAACATTTCCGGCGAAGCGCCGACCAGATATTCCTGATGGCCGAGATTGATGAAGAAGGAATAGGGCGAGGGATTGATCGCCTTCAGGCGGCGCGAAATCGCCGACGGATTGCTCTCGCAACGCTCCATGAATTTCTGGCCGGGAACGACCTCGAACAGATCGCCGCGGCGGAAGCTTTCCTTGGCCTTCACCACCAGTTCGGAATATTCACCGGGACGGTGATCGCCCTTCGGCGGGATCGTGTCCGTGGTCTTGAAGGGATCGGGCGCAATGTCGGAGGACTTGCCGTCCGTCGTCACGCCGCCCTTTTCGAAATCGTAGCGGTCGATCCAGGCCTTGGCGGAATAGTGGTCGACGACGAGGATTTCGTCGGGCAGAAACAGCACCATGTCGCGCTGGTCTTCCGGGCGCGAAAGCGACAGCTTGATCGCGTCGAACTGGAAGGCGAGATCGTAACCGAAGGCGCCGAACAGGCCGATGGCCGAATCCGCATTCGAATAAAAGAGGTCGACGATGGCACGCAGCGCCGTGAAGACGGTCGGGATTTTCGAACGTTCTTCTTCGGTGAAAACGCGGTCCGGTTCGTTGACGGTCAGATCGAGACGGCGCGTGGTGGAAGCGCCAAGCGTGAGATCTGGCGTCGCCTTCAGCTTTTCGGTGATGAAGGAAAGCAGCACTTCGCCGCGGCCATTATAGGCCTCGATCCACATCTTGCGGCCGAAACAGGAAATGCCGAGCGGTGGATCGACGATGGCCGTATCCCAGCGGGTGTAACGGCCCGGATATTCATAGTTGGACGAAAAAACCGCGCCGCGATGGGAAGCGAGCTTTTCGATATAATTATCGATGGCGCTGGCGTAATCGGCGGGCCGACGCTTTCGGCTGACCTTGATGCCGCCCTTCGTCTCGTAGGTTTCCGCGCCGTCATCCTGAATGATCGTTACCATTTCTTTCGTACTCGTTTTTTCGCATGTCGTTATCGCAAAACCGTCAAGCACTTTTGCGCGCATGCTTTCTGTTGTTCAAGCCCGATGACAGGCGGCAAAATAACAAAAAAGCCGCCTGAAAATTCGGGCGGCTTGGACTTTGTCTGAAGACATGACTGGTCAAGGCCGCGAAAAGCTGCCCCACCACCAGTTAGCAATGTTCTTAGACACGATGTTCATGGGAAAATTGTTAGCGCGCACGATCCGCCTTGGCAAGCGGATTTCGGTGAGGGAATGAACCTTACGGGCCGTCGCGGCGTTGCACTCCTGCCGAAACGGTCAGGAGTGCCCCGAAAAATGCTTCATCGCCTGTGTCTTCTGGTAACCACCCTCGCATTGATTTCCGCCTCTGAACCGCCGGCGCAGGTGCCGGTGCCGCAACCGAAACCGGGCGAGACGCAATCCGCCACCCCCTCGGAAAAGCCATCGGACGAGCCGCCGCAAAGTCCGACGGAAGCGCCGAAACCGGCCCCGAAACCGCAGGTCCCGGAAGAGGGGAAACCGGATGACGGCAAGACGCCGGCAGACAAGGGGTCCGATGACAGCAAGAAAGGCGTCGAGGATAAGGCGGGTGAGGGCAAAGAGGAGGGCGAACCACGGAAACCGGACGTTGACGCTGCAAAACCGGATGAGAAGCCGCCCGAGCCGGTGAGGCCGGAAGACCCGGCCGCGCTTCAGGCATGCCTTGGCGCGTTGAAGGATATCGGCGCCGAGTTCAAGCAGCTTGAACCGATCCGCGATGCGGAGCAGGGCTGCGGCATCGAAGCGCCTGTCGAGCTTTCCGTGGTTCTGCCCGGCATCAAGCTGGAACCATCGGGCACCATGCGTTGCGAAACTGCGCTCGCGCTTTCCCGCTGGACAAAGGAGATGATGCTGCCGGCGGCGGCCCTTGCGCTGCCGGAAAAGAAGGTGACGGCCATCGCCAATGCCTCGACCTATATCTGCCGCAACCGCAACAGCGCGGAAAACGGCAAGATTTCCGAACATGCCAAGGGCAATGCCGTCGATATTTCCACGATCGCCTTCGATAAGGGCGAACCGCTTGTTATGAAGCCGCGGGGTGAGGACGGAACGCCGGAAGGCGCTTTCCAGCGCACGATTACCGCCGCCGCCTGCCTGTTCTTCCGCACGGTTCTTTCGCCCGGCAGCGACGCCACCCATCAGGATCACCTGCATCTCGACGTGCTGGAGCGCAAGGGCGATTATCTCTATTGCCGGTAATAAAAAAGGGGCGACCCGAAGGCCGCCCCGACTGGAGATGATGTTTCTGCCCGGTTTTAGAATTTCTGGGTCAGAGAGATTTTGAAGGTGCGTCCGGCTTCCGTATAGAAGTCCACCGGCTGGTTGACGGTGCTGACGGAATTCGGGTTCACGTCGCGAACGCCGACGGCATTCCAGTATTTCCTGTCGAACAGATTGTAGATGCCAGCCTGAATGCGCAGGCCCTTGGTCTGTTCCGGTTCCCACCAGCCCGTCAGGTTGAATACGCCATAGCCGGGGGCGTCGAAGGTGTTGGCCACCCTGTCGTCACGCATGCCGGAGGAGAAGACACCGGTAAATTCCGTGCCCCAGACGTCCTGCTCGTAGCCGATGCCGACGACGGACTTGAAGGGCGCGACCGTGCGAATGAATTCGTTGGTGTCGGTGTCCTTGCCATAGGCGTAAGCGAGCGAAGCATGGGCGAAGAAGCCGTTTGCGAGGTCCTTGCGGACCTTGGCTTCGACACCGGAGATTTCGACGTTGTTACGGTTGCGATAGGTGAAGAGCGATCCGTTGCCCCTGCCGCCGAAGCCGGGGAAGAGCGTCGTCGAGGTCGTGTACTGCTCGATGAAGTTCTTGTACTTGTTGTGGAACAGCGTCAGGCTTCCCGTGAGGTCGCCGGAGGCGTAGTTCGCGCCGATTTCGAAACCGTTGCTGGTCTCGGGGTTGAGGGAGGAATTACCGACCACCGCGTAACCGGAGCTGATGTTGGAGAAGTTCAGGTACAGTTCGTTGATCGTCGGGGCGCGATAGGCCATCGACCATTGCGCGAAGAGCTGCAGTTCCGGTGTGACGTCATAGGTCGCGAGAAGCTTCGGCGAGAAGCGCGAGCCGCTGTTGCCTGTCGGCAGGCCGAAGGTTCTGTAGCCGCCATTGCTGGAAACCGAGCCGTCCGGGTCGTAGTCATAGGAATCGAAGCGCAGGCCGGGGGTCAGGCGGAAGCCGTTGCCGAAGGCGATTTCGTCATCGAGATAAAGACCGAGGCTCTTGCCGCTCACGTCAGGCATGTCGGACTGGGAAGAAGACGTCACGCCGGCCGTGTTGGCGTAAAGCTCCTGGCTGAAATCGGTCGTCATGGCGTTGCCGCCGAAACGAACCGTATGCTGCACGCCGCCAAGCTCGAAGCCGGATTCAAGTCCGCCGACGATGCCGAATGCGCTGTTGCGCATGCTGTCTTCGCGAATATAGAGCGAATTGTTGGTCAGGCGGTCACCGGCGCCGGATTCCTTGGAAAGACGCGTCCAGTATAGCGATAGATTGGCGGCATCGATGAAGCCGTCGGTCGAGGGCGCTTCGTATTCGTAGTCGAGCGATACGCGATCGCGCTCGGTATCCTCGTAGCCCCGGTAATCGCCGATCCGGTAGGTCGAGCCCGAAACGCTGACGCCCTGCAGGGTCTTCATGTCGCTGCGGTTTCTCAGCGAATAACGCTCGGCCGTCAGCCCGATGCGGTGACCGCCTTCAAGATCCTGACGGATCTTGAACATCAGGTTGCTTTCATAGGTGTCGGCGGGATTGGGCTTGGTGCGGCGCGTTCCGTAGACATCCGCCGTGCCCTTGTTGTCCGTCTCGTTGCCGCGCTTGTAGGAGCCCTGGAACAGGACCGAGGTATTCTCGATCTTCTTGGCGACGGCGAGCGATCCGCCCACGCTTCTGTCTTCGCTGTCATAGGTGGTCTTGGCCACGCCGCCCCAGTCCCTGCCTTCGCCGATCAGGTCTTCCGGCTCGAGCGTGCGCAGCACCAGCGCGCCGCCGAGAGCACCGGAGCCGATACGGCTGGAATCTGCGCCGCGCACCACATCGACCGTCGAGAGCGAGGAAAAATCGAAGCTCGAGCTTGTGTCGCTGAGGGTGGTGGTTGCCTGACCCTGACGGGCGAAATTGTTGAAGTAAGGAACGGGAATATTGTCGATCAAAGTGACGACGCGTGCGCCGCCGAGGCCGCGAATGAACAGGCCGCCGGGCCGGCCGGGCTTGGCATCGACGTAATCGACGCCCGGCTCCGTGCTGTTGCCGAGGTCCTTGATGCTGCCGATATCCTTCTTGCGGATGTCTTCCGCCGTGGTCTGGCTCGCCAGCGGCGTGTCGGCGGCGGCATTGGCGCTTTTGACGCGCTTGCCCTTGACGACGATCCTTTCAAGCGTGGTGGCGCCGTCCGCCTGCGACGCGGCATCCTGTGCCAGCGCGGGGCCGGCAAGCGGCAGAAGAGAGATGGCAGTGCACAGAAGCAGCGCGGAATGCGTGCGCGAAATGGACATTAAGTACCCCCAGGTAGGCGCGCGAATGGGCCACGGCGTGCGAAAGCACGCCGCGCTTGCCGCCGCGGCTGAAACTGTTTTGATTGTTACGGGCGAGCCGATAAGCGAGGACTAAAAAACATGACGATAACTGTCAACATATTATATATGACTTTTAGCATCATGTTTTAAAGCATAACAGTATGTTGCAAAAATATGACGCTTATCCGCTCTCGAACGTCACTGGCAAATGGGGTGTGAAAACGCCACGGTACGGTCAAAGTCCCGACATTGCCGCTTGCTAGGATATTCGCAGCCAGTTTACATGGCGAAACAAACCATGCCCCAACAATAAACAGATTATTAATCGGATACGGAAATGAAGTCTCTTGAACTGCTCGTCGAGCGGATCATCCTCTCCAGCCGCTGGCTGCTCGTCGTTTTTTATCTCGGGCTCGTCGCGGCACTGGCGGTTTATGCGTTTTCCTTCGCGCTCAAGTTTCTGAAAGTTGCGAAGAACGTTTTCACCTACGACGAAGCGGACATGATCCTCGCCATGCTGGGTCTGATCGATGCGGCGCTGGTCGCCAGCCTGATCGTCATGGTGATGATTTCCGGTTACGAGAACTTCGTCAGCCGCTTCGACGATGCCGATGCCGAGGTTTCCTTTCTGGGCAAGCTCGATTCCGGCAGCCTGAAAATCAAGGTCGCGTCGTCGATCGTGGCGATCTCATCGATCCACCTGCTGCAAATCTTCCTCAATGCCAGTCAATATTCGGACAGCAAGCTGATGTGGTTCACCATCATTCATCTGGCTTTTGTCGTCTCGGCGGTCATGCTCGGTTTCCTGGAAAAACTGATGGCCAAGCCGAAGGACAAATCCGAAAAGCCGGTGCTTTGATCAGGATGGTCCAGCCGATATGAAGGTCGCAACCCCGTTCTGGCCATGCCGCATGTTTCTCGCTCCGGGCGCTGCGTCCCGGCGTGTCGAGGGTGCGTGAATGGTGAAGACGGAGCGTCAGGCCAGACTTTGCGACGATCTGTCGGCTGCGGCCGACAAATCCCAATGGCTGGAGGCGCTGCGGGAAGTGATGCGCGCCTTCGGTTACGCCTATGTGACCCTTTTGCGGTTGCCCGGCGGACAGAATGCCTATGCCTTGCCGACGGTTGTCGAAAGCAGCCTGCCCATCTGGGTCGTGAATGCGATGACCAGGGACGGCGCACTTGGGGACTGTCCCGTCATCAAGCGCGGCGCGTCATCGATGATGCCGCAATATTGGTCGCTGCAGGATCCGGATATTGCCTGCGGACCGCTGGTGGATGCGGCGGCCTCGCTGAGCAGCATGGGCATTACGGCCGGTCTGATGGTGCCGGTGCATGGCATGTACGGCAACCGGCATCTGATGAATTTCGCAGGCGATCGCGATATCCTGCCGCAAGCCGCGCTCAACGAGCTGGGCATGATCGTGCTGCATGCTCTGGAGGTTTATGACCGGCTTTGCCGCACCAACTCAAAAGGTCCATCGCCGTTGACGAAGCGGGAACTCGATGTGGTGCGCTGGACGGCGCAGGGAAAGACCTCCGTGGAGATCGCCGAGCTTCTGTCCATCTCGGAACATACCGTCAATGCCTATATGAACAACGCCATCCGCAAGCTCGACTGCGTCAACCGCACCCAGCTCGTGGCCAAGACGATACGCCTTGGCCTGATAGACTGATCGATCCTGTCGTTTTCGGCAGGCCTCGCCTTACCGGTCGAGAACCGAGCGAAGCTCGACGAGATTCGAGCGAACCCGCAAAACGTAAAATCCCATGGTGGCGAGGTGCGAGGGCATGATCCAGCCGCTTTCCTCACCATTGGAAATGATCGCCGGCTGGATGCGCAGGGCTGCGCGGGTCTGCAACAGCGTGTCGTTCCACAGGTTGGTCAGGTTACGCTCGCGGATGACCTGTGCGAAGTCCGATCCGGCGGCGGAAAGCACGCCGTAATAGCCGTAGAGCTGGCCATAGGCGAACCAGAAGCGGTCGTCGGCGCGCGTATCGAACCAGCCGCCATTATAGTTTTCCGAACGCTCGCGCAGAATTGCAGACGTGGAGCCGATATCGCCGGCGATACGGTCGATGAACTGGATGAGGTTGTCGGCGCGGGTATCGAAGACGGCCTTGCAGGCGGCAAGCTCGCCGTTGAAGGCCTGGAAGCTGCGGATGGCGGCGCGATAATAGGCCGGCGTCGGCGTCTTCGGGCCGAAAGGATCGAGACCGAAATACCAGGAATATTCGCTGAACTGCATGTTCCCGCGCGCTTCCTGGAGATTGTTGTTGATGCCGGAGGTTCCGCGCACGCGGCCGAGCGTATCCACCAGTTCCACCGAGGTGCGGCGCACGGCCTGGTTTACGCCGCGCTGGAAAGACGCCTTGTTGTCCAGAAACGGCGTGCTGTCCCAGTCCATACCGAAAAGGCCGAGACGATAGAGCAGCATGGAGGAAATCCATGCGTTCTGGTTGACGTTGAAATCGGTGAGATCGGCGGCCGCGTCGACGATGGCCGAACGCTGGCAGACCGGCGCGGATGTGTTTGCGGCGGCACCCGTTGCGCCACCCGCCGGGGCGGCGGCGGGCAATTCCTGCCCGGCAGGCACGGTGCGCTCTTCAAGCTTGTAGCGCGCGACGTAATCCGGGTCGAAATTCGTCCAGACCTGGGTTTGCCAGATGAAATATCCGTAAAAGCCGGCAAGAAGAATGACGATGAGGGCAATCGGACCCTTGATGAGCCAGTTGCGGCCGCTGTACCAGCCATGGGCGGCCATGAAGGGCCACAGAAGCCAGGCGACGAGAAGACCGGCGGCCCTGCCGATGGCGCTGAAGGCTGCCTGAATCAAAGCGGTGATCCGGTCGATCATGTCGTCATAGTCTCCTCTGCCCGTGGGGCTGGACGCCGGAAGAAAAACACGCGGCCCGCCCGCGCCCTTCGGCGCTTCGTATAAACCGCGGTCATTTACTGTCTTCCAGATATGTCCCGGTCAACCGGGATACAACATGATTGCGAAACTTTTCTCAACCTGCGGTCCGCGCCGGCCATTGTGGCTTTCCACACCGATTGTGGAGCAACAGCCGCCGCGGAACCGAAGGGATATGCGCCTAGAGGCCGAGCTTGGCGATCTCGTCGTTCAGCCGGTCGCGTGCCTTTTTCGGCAGTTTGCCGTTCTTGACGGCGTCCAGATTGGCCGGCGCGGCATCGCCGACGACAACGAGCGCGATCATGCCCATGCCCAGATGCGGTGTGCATTTGACGACGTAGGCGCCTTCCTTCTCGACCGTCAACTTCACCGTCTCGTTCATCTTGCCCTTGAAGTCTGCGACACCCTCGGGGATCATGTCCTTCACGGCTGCCGCATCATGGCCCTTGTCGACCGGGACGAAGGTGATGACGTCGCCGACGGCGGCCTTGACGGTTGCGGGCTCGAAGACCATCGCCTGACCGTCGCTGCCCTTGTTGAGCATCTTCACTTCGATTTCGGCAGCAAGGGCGGGAAAGGCGAAAAGACCTGCGAGAATGGCGAGGCCGGCGAATTTGGCAGTTCTGTTCTGCATAGTTTTGCTCCTGAGAGAAAGCACATCCACGCGAATGTGTCGCCGTCGTCTTAGCCCAGGAGCGGGGGAGCCATCTTTGCGGAAAATCAAATGCGGCAACCGGACGCAGATGTTCACTCGCCCTTGAACGTCTCCACCCAGTGGCGGCGGCAGAAGGAAACATATTTCTCGTTGCCGCCGACATCGATCTGCGCGCCTTCCGTCACGACCTTTCCTTCATTGTCGAAGCGGGCCACCATCGTCGCCTTGCGGCCGCAATGGCAGATGGTGCGGATTTCGCGAAGCTCGTCGGCAATGGCAAGCAGTTCTTTCGAAGCGGGAAAAAGCTTTCCCTGAAAATCCGTGCGCAGGCCATAGGTCATGACCGGGATGTTCAGCCTGTCGACAATGTCGGCAAGCTGCCAGACATGGTGTTCGGAGAGAAAGTTGGCTTCATCGATGAAAACGCAGGCGACCGGCGCTTCGGCAGTGAGGGCCGATACCTCGGCGAACAGGTCGGTATTGTCATCGAAGGTCAGGGCGTCGGAGGAGAGGCCGATGCGCGAGGCGACACGGCCGACGCCAGCCCGGTCGTCAAAGGCGGCCGTGAAGATCAGTGTGCGCATGCCGCGCTCCTGATAATTGTAGGATGCCTGCAGCAGCATGGTCGATTTGCCGGCGTTCATCGCCGAATAATTGAAATAGAGTTTTGCCATTATCCACTCCCGGAGCGCCCTTGCGTCCTTCGGACGCTTCTTAACAATGCTCCAACCTGTTGAAGCGGCACACCGCGACTCACGGAGCCGATTCTTGTTTATGCCGATGCTGCAGCCAGCGTCTTTTGACGGCGAAGAAGCGGATTGAAAAGTGCCGCAGTGGGAAAAACACAGATTTCCGCAACCGGACTGTTTGTCGCATTCGGGCGTTAAAACCCGGTGATTTTCACGATTTTGTCGCAAACGGTGCGCCAAAGCACGCAAATGCGCGCGAGTTGATTGTGTCCGGCAGATATTGATAATGGCAAGGGAACGAAAAAACAGGGAGCAAGCCATATGTTTGCAAATAGAAGCCGCTGTCTGGCCTTGGCCGCAGCAATCTCCTCCATGACGTTCAGTGCGGCCGGTGCTGCGGAACCGGCAAGCTGTGGCACAGTGCGCTTTTCCGATGTGGGCTGGACCGACATCACCGCCACGACGGCCACCGCCACCGTGCTTCTGAAAAGCCTTGGCTATGAAACCGACGTCAAGCTTCTCTCCGTACCCGTTACCTACACATCCCTGAAAAACAAGGACATCGACGTCTTCCTCGGCAACTGGATGCCGACCATGGAAGGCGATATCGCGCCCTACCGCGAAGACAAATCCGTGGAGACGCTGCGGGAAAACCTGACCGGCGCGAAATACACGCTGGCGACCAACGCCAAGGGCGCCGAACTCGGCATCAAGGATTTCAAGGACATCGCCGCCCACAGCGCCGATCTCGGCGGCAAGATCTATGGCATCGAGCCGGGCAATGACGGCAATCGCCTGATTCTCGACATGGTGGCCAAGGACAGTTTCGGTCTGAAGTCATTCGAGGTGGTCGAGTCGTCCGAACAGGGCATGCTCTCCCAGGTGGCCCGCGCTGAAAAATCCGGTGAGCCCATCGTCTTCCTCGGCTGGGAACCGCATCCCATGAATGCGAATTTCAAGCTGACCTATCTGACCGGCGGCGACGAGGTCTTCGGCCCCAATCTCGGCGGCGCGACGATCCATACCAATGTCCGCAAGGGTTACGTCGAGGAGTGCCCGAATGTCGGCGCCTTCCTCAAGAACCTGCAATTTTCCCTGCCCATGGAAAACGAGATCATGGGCAAGATCCTGAATGACGGCCTTGAGGGCGAGGCGGCTGCAACCGCCTGGCTGAAGGCCAATCCGACGGCGATCGAGCCCTGGCTCGCCAACGTCAAGACCAAGGACGGCAGCGCCGACGCCCTGCCTGCCGCCAAGAAGGCTCTCGGCCTCTAAGCCGCAAGACGATGCATGACTGCATCCGGCCTGCGCGGCAGGCCGGATCAGCGGGAAATAACGATGCCCATGCATGACCTTGCCTGTGAATTTTCAGACATTGAAGGTCATGCGCCAGCACCGCGTCCGGCAGTTTCGCTGCCGGCCGTCATTTCTGCATTGGAGCAATCCCGGTGAAACGGGATGACGATGCTCTATTTCTTTGTTGTCTGCGCAATTCCGGACGCAAAACCGCTCTGCACTTTTGCCGGAATTGTTTTAGTTCACGAAAGGTCTTTTCTTACCGTGGAATGGCTCAGCGCTCCTGAAAACCGCCTGCCCGTCGGCCGATATGCCAAGGAGGCCATTGACTGGCTGACCGGCAATCTCGCTTTTTTCTTCGATTGGCTTTCCTTCATTTTCCAAAGCGTCATCAACGCCCTGCTTTATGTGCTGCAGGCGCCGCATCCGCTCATCATCGTGGCCATCCTGACGGCGCTTTCCGCCTGGACGCGCCGCTCCGTCGGCATGCCGGTCTTCACGGCGCTCGGCCTGCTGCTCATCATCAATCTGGGCTACTGGAAGGCGACGACAGAAACGCTGGCGCTCGTCATCGCCGCCAGCGCCGTGTGCATGATCATCGGCATACCGCTCGGCATATTGGCGGCGCGGCGCAAATGGATCTATGCCGGCATGCGCCCGGTGCTGGACCTGATGCAGACCATCCCCACCTTCGTTTATCTCATCCCGGCGCTGGTGCTGTTCGGTCTCGGCATGGTTCCGGGGCTCATCGCCACCGTCATCTTCGCTATTCCGGCTCCCGTGCGGCTCACTCGCCTCGGCATCGTGTCGACGCCGCCGGCGCTGGTGGAGGCGGCCGTCGCCTTTGGCGCGACGCCGTCGCAAGTATTACGAAAGGTGGAGCTTCCCTTCGCCGCGCCGCAGATCATGGCTGGCCTTACCCAGACGATCATGCTGTCGCTGTCGATGGTGGTCATTTCCGCCCTCGTCGGCGCCAATGGTCTCGGCGTACCCGTGGTGCGCGCCCTGAACACCGTCAACATCGCCATGGGCTTCGAAGCGGGACTGTGCATCGTCATACTGGCGATCGTTCTCGACCGGCTTTTCCGCCTTCCCGGCGCGGAGGATGATCTATGAGTGACGCCATCATCTTCGGAAATGTCGATATCGTTTTCGGCGACCGGCCCGATGCGGCGCTGCCGCTGATCGACAAGGGTAGCACGCGTGACGAGATCAACGCCGAAACCGGACTGGTTCTCGGTGTCGCCAATGCCTCGCTCTCGGTCAGCGAGGGCGAGATACTCGTGCTCATGGGGCTTTCCGGTTCGGGCAAGTCGACCCTGCTCAGGGCCGTCAACGGGCTTGCGCCCGTGGTGCGTGGCAATGTCGGCGTGAAGACCAAAACCGGCTATGTCGATCCCTATCGCTCGACGGCGAAAGCGCTGCGCGACCTGCGCATGCACACGGTCTCCATGGTCTTCCAGCAATTCGGCCTTCTGCCCTGGCGCAATGTGGCCGATAATGTCGGCTTCGGGCTTGAGCTTTCCGGCGTGCCGGAAGCCGAGCGCAAGCGCATGGTGGCCGAGCAGCTTGAACTGGTCAATCTCTCCGCCTGGGCTGACCGCAAGGTGGGAGAGCTTTCCGGCGGCATGCAGCAGCGTGTGGGGCTGGCGAGAGCCTTTGCCACCGGCGCGCCGATCCTGTTGATGGACGAACCGTTCTCGGCGCTCGACCCTCTCATCAGAAGCCGCCTGCAGGACGAGCTTCTGGAGTTCCAGAGCCGGCTGAAGAAAACGATTCTCTTCGTCAGCCACGATCTGGACGAGGCCTTCCGCATCGGCAACCGCATCGCCATGATGGAGGGTGGACGCATCATCCAGTGCGGAACGCCGCAGCAGATCGTCAAGCAGCCAGCCACGCCCTATGTCGCGGATTTCGTGCAGAACATGAACCCGATCTCCATGCTGACGGCCGCCGATGTGATGAAGCGCGGGGTGGACGAACGCAACGGGCAGATGACAGTCGCCGCCACCGCCCGCCCGTCATCGCCGCTGATCGATATTCTCGATGCGCTGTCAAAACATTCCGGCGCGATCGGCGTCGTCGACAACGGTGCGATCGTCGGCACGATTTCCGCCGATGAAGTCGTGGCGGGGCTGACGCGTCACCGCAGAAAATAGTGATTCGCCTGTCTGAAAAAGAAAGGGCCTTCCATGGAGGGCCCTTTTTCTGTTTCCAGATGATCTTTGCGGAGCAAGTTATACCTTCCCACGGTAGCAAAGAATATTTTTGATATCACAAGTTATGCATGAAAATAATTACTAATAAAAATCATATTGCAAACTTAGAGAAAATTGCGCAAAGTTAATCTAGATTCTTTAGCTCGCTGCTAAATTTAAGGTGGTAATAGATTGCAGCCTCAAAATCCGGCATTGGGTAACAAGATTTCGGCGCTCAACTTTTGATCGTTTATTGCTTATAAATACTGCCGCTAATACATATGTTTATCATCAAATTGACAAAAAACAGGCAAAAAGCTGATAATTTGGTCACAATATTTTAAGTAAATAACCGGTGAAGAATAGTCTTTGAAAGGGACACGATATAAGCAAGATTTAGGTATATACAACGTATCGACTGAATTATAAAAACACCTTTTGGAACACCTATAATAGCCACCATGACCGTCTTTTTCGACTGTCATCAGGAGACTTGAGCGTATGGATAACCAATCTCTGTCGGAACATAGCATCGCCGCTGCAGACTTGCTCTCAGCCATGGCGAATCCCAAGCGCCTGATGATCTTGTGCACGCTGGTGGATACGGAAGTGCCGGTTGGTGTTCTCGCTTCACAGGTTGGTCTCAGCCAGTCCGCTCTCTCGCAGCATCTTTCGAAATTGCGTGCCCAGCGGCTGGTGAAGACACGACGGGATGCGCAGACCATCTACTATTCCAGCAATTCTGAATCCGTGAAAAAGATCCTCGCCTCCCTCGAGGAAATTTACTGCCAGGCGCAGAAGAGCAGCAAGACCGCTGCGTGATCCCAAGGCCCTGTTAAGGCCCGGCAGCATCACTCGATTGAAACCGGCGCACGACGCCGGTTTTTCTTTTCAGGGGCCTTCGCTGCGGGTGCATCCGGTACAGGAATCAGGGCTGCGTATTGGCGCGGTTTTCAGGCCGGCGCGGTAGTCTGCATCTGCTGCTTGAGACGGCTTGCCGCAGCCGCATATCCGCCGTCGGCACCATCCACGAAATGCATATGGTCTCTCGAAAGCGGAGACGGAACGATACAGGTCATCAATGCGGCATCCTGTTCGTGCAGGCCGTAATAACAGCTTCCCGAGAGGCGGCCCTGTTCCAGCCGCGCGCGGATTTTTTCGAGCCGTGCGGCGTCGATATCCACCGTCATCTTCAGGCCGTCATCGAATTTCCTGAAATCCGTATTGCTCGCGACCGAACGCCGGTAGCGTATCGCATTGAACGGTCCGAACGAGAGCCCCGTCACGCTCAAGAGATTGACGAGCAGGGATTCGCCGAGAATGCGAAACGAGCGGCGCATCTTGCCCCAGACATCGTGATAGGCAGCGCCGGCACGGGCTTCGAGGCCGAGACCCTCGCGCACGAAACCGAGTTTCGGCCCATCTTCCGGCACGGGGTGGCCGTGTCTTGCGTCCTGTTCGGCCAGATCGACAAGATCGACGACCAGTTGGCGAAATGCCGGCATGTCCCGCGACGGCCCCGGCACGGCGATGATCGACACCACCTTGCCATGGGTGGCCGGAATGGGGTTCCAGCGGCATGAAAGACCGGTGAGATCGGGGCGCTCGCCCGTTTCGGCTGCGGGCAGGGCATATTGCCCCTCCTTCATCCTCGCTTCCGCCCAACTGTTGCCGCCGCCCGAAAACATGGCGTAGGAAACATCCTCGCTCGCCTGAAAGCGCGCGACACGAATATCGAAGCCATTCTCACGAATATCCTCGACGGGAACCAGCGCCACGCGCATGGCAAGATCGAGATCGTCCTTCACCCAGCGCTGCACATTCGAAAGCGCGGTGCGTGCGACAGACAGCCCCTGTGGTGGCACCGCGACGGCGGCGCCATCGCCACCGAAAACGAAGGGCAGGTCGTGACGTCCGAGGCTGTTCGATACGCCCGATATGACCGCCGCACCGGCCATGTTGACGGCCTTGTAGCGGCCGGTGCCGATTGCCGAGGTCGAATCGATGATATCGGCGATGGCCAGCCCCCATCCCGGCGGCAGGGCGCGATAAAGCGCCGGGTCGGCCACGTCTTCAAAATGCCGGAAGACGGGCAGGCCCGTCAGAAATTCTTCATCTGCTGCGATCATGGCGTATTATCCTCCAGCGGCGGCCAAACGCCAAGCGTTTACGGAAGGTCGATGCGTCCATTCAGGCGGCGCAATCACTGCCGATCCGGCGATTGATTTACCGCGAATAGAGCTAATCCAGCAAAGTGACTTGCATAAATCATCAAACCTTCCGTATGAGTTGAGTGGAAGGCTCGGAATTCAAAAATGGAACGAGTTTTCGCCGGGAGGCGTCCGATAGTTTCATTCGGTCGGCGCCCATGGCGCTCACCGGGTCCCGCGACCCCCTTTAAGGAGACACCAGGATGAAACTGAAGACATTGACCAGCGTGACGCTTGCAGCGTCCTTCGCATTCGCACCCCTTGCTCATGCCGAGATCGTCATCGGCCTGATTGCGCCGCTCACCGGTCCTGTCGCCGCCTATGGCGACCAGGTGAAGAACGGCGCCCAGACGGCAGTCAATGAAATCAACAAGAAGGGCGGCATCCTCGGCGAACAGGTCGTGCTGAAGCTTGCCGATGACGGCGGTGAGCCGAAGCAGGGCGTTTCCGCGGCCAACCAGCTGGTTGCCGAAGGCATCCACTTCGTCGTCGGTCCGGTGACGTCCGGCGTCGCCATTCCGGCATCGGATGTTTTTGCCGAAAACGGCGTGCTGATGGTGACGCCGACGGCGACCGCGCCGGGCCTGACCAACCGTGGCCTTGCCAACGTTTTCCGTACCTGCGGTCGTGACGACCAGCAGGCCGAGGTTGCGGCGAAATATGTTCTCGCCAACCTCAAGGACAAGAAGGTCGCCATCATTCACGACAAGGGCGCCTACGGCAAAGGTCTGGCGGACGCCTTCAAGACCACGCTGAATGCCGGCGGCGTGACCGAAGTTCTCTACGATGCGCTGACACCCGGCGAAAAGGATCTCGGCGCGCTGACGGCCCGTCTGAAGTCCGACAATGCCGACATCGTCTATTTCGGCGGTTACCATCCGGAAGCGGGTCTTCTGGTGCGCCAGCTGAAGGATATCGGCTCCAAGGCTGCCGTCATCGGCGGTGACGGCCTGTCGAACAGCGAGTTCTGGAACATCGGTTCGCAGGCTGGCGAAGGCACGATCTTCACCAACGCTTCCGACGCGCTGAAGAACGACGATTCCAGGGCCGCTGCCGAAGCGCTGAAAGCCGCCAACATTCCGGCGGAAGCCTTCACGCTCAATGCTTACGCTGCCGTCGAAGTGCTGAAGGCCGGCATCGAGAAGGCCGGAAGCGCCAAGGATTCCGAAGCGGTCGCCACGGCCCTGAAAAGCGGCGACGCTTTCCCGACCGCAATCGGCAAGGTGACCTACGGCGAAAACGGCGACCTGACCTCGCAGGCCTTCTCGCTGTTCAAGTGGCAGGACGGCAAGATCGTCGCAGCCGAATAAGCTGATCCTACCGGCCGCACCTCGTGCGGCCGGTATCGTTTTACGGACGGAAAAGGGGTTGGGGCAGTATGGGCGATGCCGGGAAACAGACTGTTGGAGACATCGGCTTCGGGCGGATATTCCCGATCGTCAGAATCTTCGACGAGGCCAAGGCGCGGGAGTTCTATGTCGATTTTCTCGGTTTCGAGATCGACTGGGAACATCGCTTCGGCGATAATTTCCCGCTTTACATGCAGGTTTCACGGGCCGGAATGGGGCTTCACCTCAGCGGCCATCACGGCGATGCGACGCCGGGCTCCAACATCTTCGCCACCATGCACGGCGTTCACGCCTATCAACAGGAACTGGCGGCGAAAGACTATCGCTTCTTGAAGCCGGGTGTTGAAGAACTGCCATGGGGCGATGTGATGGAAGTGACCGATCCGTTCGGCAACCGCATTCGTTTCTGCGAGCAGAAAAGCGAAGAGTGATGTTTTGGGCCTGTGCGCAAGGCCCTTGACCTTGTTCTCCGTTTGAACGATAGAACGCGCAAACAGCGAACCGCGCGCACGGAGACCCCGTGCGCGCGGTTCGTGCGTTTTGGCAATCGGTCATGCAATTCGTTCGCATCCGCACGGGGGCAAAAATGAACAGTGAAGGCAATATGCAGGCCGGGGCGCTGGTCCGCAAACTGGCATTCTGGAGCATTCCGCTTTCTTTCGGCGTGCTGGGCCTCAAGCTCGTGGCCTGGTGGGTCACGGGCTCGGTCGCGCTTTTATCCGACGGTCTGGAATCGACCGTCAACGTGGTCGCGGCCTTCATCGCCTATTTCGTCATTCGTTACGCGCAGAAGCCCGCCGATGACGACCACCAGTTCGGCCACCACAAGGCGGAATATATTTCCGCCGTCGTGGAGGGTGTGCTGATCGTCGTTGCCGCGCTGCTGATCGTGCAGGAGGCCTGGGGCGGTCTTTTCAACCCGAGGCTGCCGGAAGCGCCGGCCCTTGGTCTTGCCATCAATGCGGCGGCGGGCGTCATCAACGCCATCTGGGCGACGATCCTGATCCGTGTCGGCAAAAGACACGCCTCACCGGCGCTGGCCGCTGACGGCCATCACATCATGTCCGATGTCGTGACCTCGGCAGGCGTTCTCGTCGGCCTCGTTCTGGCGCTGCTGACGGGTTATGCCATTCTCGATCCGCTGCTCGCCATCCTGGTGGCCATCAACATCCTGTTCCAGGGATCCAAGGTCATTCTGCATTCGCTTGGCGGGCTGATGGACCGGGCCGTGGAGCCGGAAGAGGACGAGGCGATCAAGAAGGCCATCGCCGAACATTGCGGCGGCGTCATTGGCGTACACGATCTGAGGACACGCCGGGCCGGCTCGGCCGCCTTCATCGATTTTCACGTCGTGGTTCCAGCTGTCATGACGGTGCGCGAGGCGCATGATATTTGCGACCGCCTTGAAGATGCCATAAGGGACGTCATACCGGGCGCCAGCCTTGCCATTCACGTCGAGCCGGAAGGCGAAAAGGCGCATGGCGTCAAAGTGATTGTTTGAAAAACAGGAGTTTTCCATGTCCGTGACGGATGTTTCCGGCCTGTCGCAGCTGGGCACGAAGGTCGATACGCCAGAGAGCCCGGAAAAGGCCGTTCTCGAAAAGGTGCCGAACGGCAATGCCGGCACCGATTACGTGGTGCGCTTCACCGCACCCGAATTCACCTCGCTTTGCCCGATGACCGGCCAGCCGGATTTCGCCCATATCGTCATCGACTATATTCCGGGCGATTTTCTGGTGGAATCAAAGTCGCTGAAGCTGTTCCTGCAATCCTTCCGCAACCACGGTGCATTCCACGAGGATTGCTCGGTCTATATCGCCAGGCGGCTGGTGGACCTGTTACAGCCGAAATGGCTGCGCATCGGCGCTTACTGGTATCCGCGCGGCGGCATTCCGATCGACGTCTTCTGGCAGACCGGACCGGCGCCCGAGGGCGTATGGCTGCCGGATCAGGGCGTTCCCACCTATCGCGGTCGCGGCTGATCCGGCTTCTACGAGATTAAAGGTTCAGGCGAACGAACCGTCGTCGCCTGAATCGAAATCCGCGTCGTCGGCGCTGTCGTCATCGGCCTGCTGGATATCGTCGTCGTCGTTGTTCTGGGGGCTGGCGTTGTCGCCGTAATAATTATTGATGACGGTTTCCTCGACAGGCGCGTTACCCGCGGCATTGCCACCGCCGAAGGGCGAGCCAAGGCCGAGCGACGACATGTGGCTGCCGAAAATACCGCTCAGCGAATTGGCGAGCAACATGCCGCCGGCGACACCCGCAGCGGTCCCAAGCGCACCCTGCAGAAAACCACCGCCGGAAGAACGCCCGAATGCGCCGGGCTGCTGGCTCCAGGGGCCGCCGGATTGCTGATCGGCGGGCGATCCCCAGGGACCGGCCGTCTGGCCGGCGGTATCGTTGCGCCATGAGGTTTGCGGGGCAGGGGCGGGTGTCGGCGCTGGCGGCTGTGACTGGCCGGTGCCGAAGATAGAACTCAGAAAGCCGCCCTGCGGGGCGCCGTTGCCGCTTTCCAGCGCGTGGATACGGTCTTCGAGCTGCTTGATATGGGCTGCCGCCGCCTCCAGACCCTTTTCCTGAACGATCACCGCCTGGGCGAGATAATAGGGGGCTGCGGGCTGATCGCGCACGGCGTCTGCGATCAATGTTTCCGCCTCGCGGTCACGCGGGCTGGCGGATGCGGTTCTGGTCCTGTCGAACAGGGCCTTGAGAAGCTGGCTTTCTTCCGGTGACATATGATGCCTCCTTACCGTGAAGCGAAAATCCACGATAAGGAGGTAGGCCTCAATTCCGGCTTTTCAAAGCGGTCCGAATTTTAAATTTCGGTAATGATCGTCAACCGCCGAAGGCGAGCGAGAGACCCGCAATCGCCGTCAACGCGCCAACCGTGCGGCTGGCTACCGAACCGAAACGGGCAATGCCGAGGCCGAGCGCGATGCCGGCCGCATGCAGGATGGCGGTGGCGATCATGAAGCCGATGCCGAATTGCCATGCGCCAGCGCTGCCGAGTTCCCCGCCATGGGCGTGGCCGTGGAAAAGGGCGAAAGCGCCGACCACGGCAGCAGCGGCTGCTGTCGGAAGCCTTGCCGCCATGGCAACGAGCAGGCCGAGACCGATGACGGAGGCGAGAATGGCCGGTTCAACGAAGGGAAGCCCGATGCCGTAAACCGCCATCAGGAAGCCGGCGGCCATGGTGCCGACGAAGGCAGAAGGCACGATCCACAGGGCCTTGCGGTCGCCCTGCGCCACGGCGATCTGCGAGGCCCAGATGCCGACGGCCACCATCGCCAGAATGTGGTCCGCACCAAAGAAGGGGTGGGAGACACCGGCCATGAAGGAGCCGTGTTCTTCCGGGTTCAGATGGGCGAAAGCGGGCAGGGCGGTAACGCCCAGTGCGGCGGCAGTGAGGCTTAGTCTTTTCAGCATGGTTCCCTCTTTAAATTATGGCCGTCCGCAACGGAATCTTGGGGCTTCCCGTGGCAGGCGGCGCTGCAATGAGGCGTCAACGATATCGCGAAGGCCGACTAGCTGTCCATGCGTCATCTGCCGGGGGTGCTGTTTATTGTTGGCGGGCAAACCTTGCCTTTTTCTCTCATTGCCTTACGTAACAAGTCGCACTATGTCCGAAGGGCATGCACGAATTTTGCTGGAGAGAGCCGTTGATGAACGAAGACGAAGACGACAAGAGCAAGGAACTGCCGATCGGCAAGGAAACGGAAGCGAATCTTTTCAAGTCGCGTTCGATCTTCATCTATGGTGGCATCACGCAGGAACTGGCGCAGAAGGTCTGCACGCAGCTCGTGGCTCTCGCCGCCGCCAGCGACGATGACATTCGCGTTTACGTCAATTCGCCGGGCGGCCATGTCGAATCGGGTGATTCCATCCACGACATGATCAAGTTCATCAAGCCGAAGGTCTATATCATCGGCACGGGCTGGGTCGCTTCCGCCGGCGCGCTGATTTACGTTTCGGTGCCAAAGGAACGCCGCCTCTGCCTGCCGAACACCCGCTTCCTGCTGCACCAACCCTCCGGCGGTACGCGCGGCATGGCGTCCGACATCGAAATCCAGGCGCGCGAAATCATCAAGATGAACCAGCGCCTGATCAAAATCTTCTCCAAGGCCACCGGCCAGAGCGAAGAAAAGATCGCCAAGGATATCGATCGCGATTACTGGCTCGGCGCGGAAGAGGCCAAGGATTACGGCCTCGTCGGCAAGATCGTCGAGAGCCAGTCGGAACTCTGACTTTTCGATTTTTCAGTTGAGAAAGCCCGTATCGGTGAAAACCGGTGCGGGCTTTTTCCTTTCAGGCCGGTGTTACTTCATCATGTCGCAGGCCTTCATCATGTCGGCCTTTTTCATCTTGTCCATTTCCATGCCGGCCTTGTCCATGCAATCCTTCTTGCTGGCCTTCTTGCCGGCCATGGACATGCCATCCTTTTTCATTGTCTCCGTCTTCATGGTGTCGTTATGCATGGTATCCTTCTTCATCGTATCGGTTTTCATGCTGTCGGAATGGGCGATGCCTGCGAAGGAAAGAGCGGACAGAAGGGAAGCGGCGGCAATGGCGGTGAAAATGCGGGTCATGAAGGGTCTCCTCTGGACGTCGTTGAATGTCCGCCGGCATCGTGCCGGGGCTCACGATTGTCCATTCGGCCGGGAACGGCCGGCTGTTACATCTTCACGCGCTTGTGACGACAAGTTCGGACGAGATTTTTTTAAAGCCACTATGTAACAATATCCTGCCGATTGCGAATAACCCGATAGTGACGATGACAGGCAGCCCTTCGGAAGAAACACTGAAAATGCTGATGCTGCGTTCCCTCGATGGGGACGAAGGCGCCTACAGGCATTTGCTTCATGCCCTGAGACGGCTGCTGATCGCCTATTACGGCCGGCGCATGGCTGCCGCCGCCAGAGGCGATGTCGAAGATCTTGTGCAGGAAACCCTGTTGTCGCTTCACGCCAAGCGGGAGACCTATGACCGTGCGCGACCCTTCACGGCCTGGTTCTTTTCGATAGCGCGCTACAAGCTCATCGATCACTATCGGGGTCGGGGTGCGCGCCTGCTGGCGGAAGTGGAACTCGATGAAACGCTGGAGGCGGAACCGTCCGTCGATGCGGTCACGGCCCGCATGGATGTGGAGCGGCTGCTTGATGAGTTGCCGGAACGGCAACGGGATCTCATTCGAAGGGTGAAGCTCGAAGGTCACTCAATTGCCGAAGCGGCGCAAAAATCCGGCCAGACCGAGCTTGCGGCGAGGGTCGGTATTCACAGAACGCTGAAAGTCCTGGCGGCAAAGTTGCGGGGGGACACGTGAGGAAGACGGAAGACATCATCGATCAACTGGCGGGCGATCTGAAACCCGTACGAGCTTTTGCGCTGGAGCGGAGGCTGGCGTTCGTGGCCTTGCCCGCGCTCGGCGTTTCGCTGCTGCTGATGGTCGTCATTCTGGGGCTTCGCAGCGATATGAATGACGCCATGACCGAGCCGGGTTTCTGGGTCAAATCCGCCTATAATACCCTGCTGGCCGTGGCCGCATTTTTTGCCGTCATGCGTCTTGCGCGGCCGGAGGGCGACAGGGGTGGCCTGTTTGCGTGGCTTGCGGTGATTTTTGTCGCCATGGCGGTCATCGCGCTCGTCCAGCTTGGATTTGCCGTGCCTGGCACCTACAGGACCCTCATTATCGGATCGTCGGCGCTGCATTGCCCGTTTTTGATCGTTGCTTTCGCGCTGCCGCTGTTTATCGCAAATTTCGCGGCTCTCAAGCGTTCGGCTCCCGCTGATCCCACGCTTGCGGGTTTTGCCGCGGGCATCGCCGCGGGTGCGGCCGGGGCGTGGGTCTATTCGTGGTTCTGCACCGAAAACGGCATGGCTTTCGTGTTGATCTGGTACTCGCTGGGCATCTTGGTGACCGGCATCATCGGCGCTTTTGCCGGTTCACGTCTGCTCCGCTGGTGAAGGCAAGATTGCCGATGCCGGCCCGGACATGGTCCAGAGCCGGCATTCTGCTTCATGCGGATTTCACTGACCCAGATTGGCGGGAATTGCGAATGCCGCAAACTGGGTGAACTGCTTGCCCGTGTTGAAATTGTCATCGGAAGCGATGACGAAGAGCTGCTTGCCATCCACCACCGGGCCGAAGGCGAAGCTTTCGATATTGTCGATATCGAGACCGAAATCGCCTTCGTTGATTTCAAACCAGGCCGATTTGGATACGGCGGCCACGGATGCGGGATCGATCTTGTCCTTGCCGAGAATATTGTCGGCGCGGGACATGTCGGCGATGAAGAAGCGGATGTGATTGCCGACGCCGGAGGCGAAATTGCGCTCGACAGCGACGAAACGGCCATCCGGCAGGGCCGCGATGGCGGAAAGGCCGTTGTCGTTATATTTCGGCTCGGCGGCCGTCGGCGTCTTCGAGATAGGCTCGGTGACATAGACATGCTCGGCGACCGGTTTCAGCGTCGCCGTGTCGATGACGAGGATACGGGCCGGGCTGCCCGCCTGCGGGGTCGCCTTGGGGCCGTCCTGGGTGAGCGCATTTTCGGTGGCGGCGATCAGCCGACCGGGCATCAGCGTCAGGCCTTCGAAAGCGAGGTTGTTCTGAACGCCCCTGGTCTTGGCGTCATCGACGAGATAGGCGTTTGGCAGTTCCAGCCGCTTCACATTGCTGCCGTCGAGACCCGAGACGTAGAGCGCCGGCTGGTTCTTCAGGTCGCGTTCGGAGGACCAGTAGAGCTTGCCGCCCTTGCGGTCGAGCGCGATGCCTTCCGCATCGATGCCCTTCGGCGCAAAAGCAGCGCCGGTCTCGTCCTTCAATTCGTGCGTGGCGGCGATGTTGAGCGTGGCGGCGCCTTCCGTCACGGCCAGCTCCAGCTCGTAATAACGGGCCGGCCCTTTTTCCACGCGGTCATCGGAAATTGCGAGATAACGCCCGGTTTCGCTGTCAAAGGCGAGGTCGGAAATGCCGCCGAAGGTGACGCCATCGATGGAGAGGCCCGATGGAACGACGATCTGGCCGAGAAAGGCCGGCGGCGGCGGGGTCTGGGCCGCTGCCGGCAGAGCCGCAAAACAGCAGGCGACGATAGTGACGATGCGGAGCATGGCGAGGGTCCCTCTTGTGGCGGATGACCGGTTGTGACGCAGGGAGGATTAGCGCCGTGCCGCTAAACTTTGATGACGTTTTCCATGCCGCCGTACCTGAAGTCTGGCGGCTCATCTTGCCAAGCCGCGTCTTTTTTGATCCTGAATATAATCACGCTTCATCCAAAGCGTGTCGCCATCCCCGGATTCGCGCGTCACGCTTCAGTTTTGTTTCTGCCTGTCGCCAATGCGGACCGCTGCGGTTGTTTGCGACAGGCCGCAGGCCGCAGAGTGCTTCATGCTGAAAGATTTTTCCGTCCAGAGCCTGTTCATGGGCTGCCTCACCGCCTTTGTCGGTTTCGCCAGCTCCTTCGCCGTCGTGCTGCAGGGCCTGAAAGCTGTCGGTGCGACGGATTTCGAGGCGGCGTCGGGGCTGATGGCGCTTTCGGTGGCGATGGGGCTTTGCGCCATTATTCTCTCCGCCGCCACCCGGCTACCCATCAGCATCGCATGGTCGACGCCGGGTGCGGCGTTGCTTGCGACCACCGGCGTCATTGAGGGCGGCTTTTCGGCGGCCGTCGGCGGGTTCATCATCTGCGCCATTTTGATCATCATCGCCGGCCTGTTCAGGCCGCTGGGAAAGGCGGTCGCCTCCATTCCCGCGCCGCTTGCCAATGCCATGCTCTCCGGCGTCATCATCGGTCTGTGTTTCGCGCCGATCAAGGCGATAGGCTTCAACCCGGCGCTCGGATTGCCCATCATCCTCGCCTGGATCGTGGTGGGAGCCTTTAAACGGCTGTTCGCCGTGCCCGCCGCCCTTGCCGCCTTCGTGCTGGTGATGATTTTCGGCGTCGAAATTCCGGCGGGTGCACTGGACAGCGTGGCGCAATCGCTGACGCCGCCAATGGAATGGGTAACGCCCGTCTTCAGTCTCCACGCGGTTGTTTCTATCGCGCTGCCGCTCTTCATCGTCACCATGGCCTCGCAGAATATTCCCGGCATCGCGGTGCTGAAGGTCAATCATTACGATCCGCAGCCCGGGCCGCTTTTCGCTTCGACCGGCTTTTTCTCGCTGCTTTCCGCACCCTTTGGCGGCCATGCCGTCAATCTAGCGGCGATTACGGCGGCCATGTGCGCGGGCGAGGACGCCCATCCTGATCCAAAGAGGCGTTACTGGGCGGCGATCATCGGCGGTGTCGGCTATATTATTTTCGGCCTGTTGGCGGGCGTGGTCACCGCCTTCGTGGCGCTGGCGCCGCCCATTCTCATCCAGGCGGTGGCGGGGCTGGCACTGGTCGGCGCCTTTTCCGGCTCTGCGGTCGCAGCCTTCAGGGAGCCGGAAACCCGTGAGGCGGCGGCCATCACTTTCCTCATCACGGCCTCCGGCCTTTCCTTCGGCGGCATTTCCGGAGCCTTCTGGGGCTTGATCGGTGGGGGGCTGATGATGGCGTTGCAGCGGGTGGTCAAGCGTGGTTAGATAGGGAGCTTATTGTTTTAAAGAAATATTATTTATGGATTTCGAATTCGATCCCACCAAAAGTGAAAGTAACAAAGACAAACACGGAATAGATTTCGTCGAGGCAAGAGCGCTTTGGCTGGACGAGAAAAGACTCGTCGTTCCTCTCGAAACCACGTCGGAAGAGCGGTATATTATGGTCGCCCAGTTACGCGGAAAGTGCTGGAGCGCCATTTATACTTACAGAAATGACCGGTTGCGTATCATCTCCGTCAGGCGTTCCAGAGACAAGGAAAGGCAGCGTTATGAAGACGATCAGCGCTGAAGAATTTGACAGGAAATTCGACGACGGTGAAGACATCGACGATTATCTCGACTGGTCCAAGGCAAGCCGTCCTGGACTGGAAATGGTGCATGTCGATATCGATCTGCCTGAAAAGCTTTTGCGGAGAGTGGATGCGGAAGCGGCGCGCCTTGGAAGGACACGTCAATCCCTGATGGCTGAATGGATCGCCGAAAGGCTGGAGAGCGGCAGGCCGGGAAAATAACCGGCGCACAGCACAAGATCACTTGTCAGACCGCCGGCCGCTGTTTATACACATCGCCATGAGCAACAGCATCGCAACCATTTTTGGCATGAGCGCGCAGATTTCTGCGAAGGCCTCGCCGTGCGGTGCACTCTCGCTTCTTAGCCTCGACCTTACACGCGGTTGCCGGGTCCAGTGAGGAGCGCCCGGCGGCCGAAAGCCCGCTGGTGCAAACGCTCCTCATCTCGAAATCTCATTTTATACTGGATTTAGGCCCTGAAGGGTCGCGCATCCGCCGATGGCGAAAGACGCCCGCGGACTGCGCAAGGAGGAAGCGAAATGGACGGCAAGATCACTAATATTTCCAAGGGCATGGCTGACGCGAGCGTGAAGTATCGCCCTTACCCGACCATCAATATCCCCGACCGCACATGGCCGGGCAAGACCATCGACAAGGCCCCGATCTGGTGTTCGGTGGACCTGCGCGACGGCAACCAGTCGCTGGTCAACCCCATGGGTCACGACCGCAAGGCCCGCATGTTCAAGCTGCTGCTCGAAATGGGCTTCAAGGAAATCGAGATCGGTTTCCCTTCCGCCTCGCAGACGGACTTCGATTTCGCCCGCTGGTGCGTGGAAGAGGGCAATGTGCCTGACGATGTTTCCCTGCAGGTGCTGGTGCAGTGCCGCCCGGAGCTGATCACCCGCACCTTCGAGGCGCTGCAGGGCGCCAACAAGCCGATCATCCATTTCTACAATTCCACCTCGGAATTGCAGCGCCGCGTGGTGTTCGGCAAGGATGTGCACGGCATCAAGCAGATTGCCGTCGATGCGGCCAAGATGATCACCGACATGGCGGCGAAGGCCGGCGGCGGCTACCGCTTCGAATATTCGCCTGAGAGCTTTACCGGCACCGAGCTGGAAGTGGCGCTGGAAATCTGCAACGCCGTGGTCGAGGTGGTGAAACCGACGGCCGACAACAAGCTGATCCTGAACCTGCCGTCGACGGTGGAAATGGCGACACCGAACATCTATGCCGACCAGATCGAATGGATGTGCCGCAACATCGACAATCGTGAAAACGTCATCATCTCCCTGCATCCGCATAATGACCGCGGCACGGGCATTGCGGCGACCGAGCTGGGCCTGATGGCGGGTGCTGACCGCGTCGAAGGCACGTTGTTCGGCAATGGCGAACGCACGGGTAACGTCGACGTAGTGACGCTGGCGCTGAACATGTATACGCAGGGTGTGGACCCTGAACTGGATTGCCGCGATATCGAGCGCATCAAGGATGTCTACGAATATTCCAACGAGATGACGATCCCCGAGCGCCACCCTTATGTCGGCGAACTGGTCTACACCGCCTTCTCCGGCTCGCATCAGGATGCGATCAACAAGGGCATGAAGGCGATCAAGGTCGCCAACCATCCCGTCTGGGAAGTGCCCTATCTGCCGATCGACCCGAAGGATGTCGGCCGCTCCTATGAGGCGATCATCCGCATCAACTCGCAATCCGGCAAGGGCGGCATCGCCTATATTCTGCAGCAGGATTACGGCATCAACCTGCCGCGCAACCTGCAGGTGGAATTCCGCGAGGATATCCAGCGCATCACCGATGAAGAGGGCGTGGAACTGCCGGCCAAGCGCATCTACGAGCGCTTTATCGAGCGTTACGTGACGCAGCCGAATGCGCGCATCAAGTTCGTCGATCACCACACCTATCCGGCGGGCGATTTCAAGGGCGTGCGCATCGTGGCTGCCGAAATCACCGATAATGGCGAGGTGAAGCGTATCGAGGGCAAGGGCACCGGTCCGATCGACGGGTTCATCAATGCGCTGTCGGTCTATCTCGGCATCGACCTGTCGGTGAATGACTATTCCGAGCATTCGCTGCAGCATGGCTCGAACGCTTCGGCCATCGCCTATGTCGAGATGGAGCATCCGGGCGGCAAGCTGTTCGGGGCAGGCGTCAATACGAATATCGTGGCGGCGTCGCTGGAGGCGATTGTTTCGGCGGCCAATCGGGTGCTGGAAGAGCGGGCGAAGTAAGCTTGGTTTGAGGGGGGTGAACTCCACCCACCGCCCCGGACTCTACTCCCCCAGCAGCGAAAACCCCAGCGGCCGCCCGTTTTCATAAAACACCCGCACATCCTCCAGCGCCACACCCGTTCCCGTCTCATTGAGGCTGTGGCGCTCACAGGCGACATTCCAGGTGCCGGGGCCACCGGAAATATGGAAGAGATTATAGGCCGCGCGCGGTTTTTCACCGCCCGGTCCCTGGCTGGCGGAGGAAATGCCCACGACCGGGATATGGTCTTCCCCGTGGTGGGTGTTCAGCCAGTAAACCGTGTTGAGATGGGTATGGCCATGCAGCACGAGTTCCGCTCCGCCGACGCCCAGCGCCGCAGCGAAACGGCGGATGCCGATCATGCGCTTGTGGGTGGGGGCGGCGCCCCGGATCGGCGGATGATGGATCATCACCACGCGGAATAGCCCCTGTTCCCCGGCTTTTTTCAAAAGCTCCGCCGTGGCGCGGGCCTGCCTGTTGCCGAAGTAGCCGGTTGCCGAAAAGGGCGGCGTCGCAATCGAGGTGGAGCAGCCGATCAGTGCGACCGGGCCGCGCACGCGCATATAGGGAAAAATCTTGCGGTCGTCGTCCCATTCCAGCGGATCGCCATCGCCACGCACATAAGGGTACCAGGCCTGCATGGCCTTGTCGTGCGCGCCGGACACATAGGCGTCGTGATTGCCGGGAACGACGGAGGTTTTTTCGGGATCGCCCACTTCCTCCAGCCAGTCGGCGGCGGCGCGGATTTCAATGCCGGTCGCAAGATTGACGAGATCGCCGGTAATAGCCAGATGATCCGGTGACTTTGTCTCCAGATCGTCGAGCAGTTTTTCCAGCGTATCGGTGAAGAGATGCTTGCGGCGGTTGCGGTGCCAGTTGACAAAACCGGTGATACGCTTGGATGCAAGTTCCCGGAAAGTGAGTTTTGGCAGTGGCCCCAAATGGACGTCTGAAATATGCGCAAGTTTGAACATGGCGGCAGAGATAACCTATGATATGCCGCGCGTCCAATAAAAGCCGGCAGGCGGGGAGAAACCAGGGTGAATGACGAAACAACCGGGCGGCAGGCCCGTCCGTTCCATATGCGTGTCTTCATCCGCTTTCTGCATTTCGTTTTTCTGTTCACGCGCGGCGCAACCCTTGGCGTGCGTGCGGCCTGTTTCGATGAAAAGGGCAGGATTTTTCTCGTGCGGCACACCTATCTTCCGGGCTGGTATCTGCCAGGCGGCGGGGTAGAACGTGGCGAAACCCTGCTGATGGCGCTGCACAAGGAAATCCGCGAGGAAGGCAATCTCGAAGCGGCCTCCAGGCCGGAGCTTTTCCATGTCTATCTCAATCTGGAAGGCAGCAATCGCGACCACGTGGCGCTGTACCGGCTTGATGTCACCCAGACCAAACCGAAAAATCCCGATCATGAAATTGCCGAAAGCGGCTTTTTCGACCTGTCGGAGCTGCCGGAAGGGGTGACGGCCGCCACCCGCCGTCGCCTTGCCGAACTTGCCGGCGAAGCGGCGCTCGCCGACCACTGGTAACGGCGGCGGCTCTCCGTCAGGAGAGCGCCTCGCGGCCATGGGCCATTGTCAGGTCCAGTTCCGGGCCGACGGGCACGATGCCGGTCGGGTTGATGGTGCGGTGGCTGCGGTAATAATGCTCCTTGATGTGGCGCATATCCACCGTGTCTGGCACGCCGGGCGTCTGGTAAAGATCGCGCAAATAACCCGTCAGATGCGGATAGTCGTGAATGCGGCGGATATTGCATTTGAAATGGCCGACATAGACGGGGTCGAACCGCACCATCGTCGTGAACAGGCGCCAGTCCGCTTCCGTCTGTTCTGAACCGAACAGGAAACGCCGGTCCTTCAGGCGGTCCTCCAGCATATCCAGCGTTTCGAACACCTTCACGGCATTCTGTTGATAAGCATCCTGCGTGGTGGCGAAACCGGCCTTGTAGACGCCGTTATTGACAGTGTCGTAGATCACGTCGTTCAGTGCATCGATCTCGGCGCGCAGCGCTTCGGGATAATAATCGGCCTGCGAGCCGGTGAGATCGTTGAAGGCGGAATTGAACATGCGGATGATTTCCGCCGATTCATTAGAGACGATGGTGCCGCGTTTTTTGTCCCACAGGACGGGAACGGTGACTCGCCCCGAATATTTGGGGTCCGCCCTGGTGTAGACCTGCCAGAGTGTGGAGGAGCCGAAGAGGTGATCCTCGGTCGCGCCCGGCGTGCGCTCACCCTCAGGCTTGAATTCCCAGCCGTTTTCCAGCATCAGCGGATCGACGACGGAGACGGAAATCAGGTCCTCCAGCTTTTTCAGCTTGCGGAAAATCAGGGTGCGGTGCGCCCAAGGGCAGGCGAAAGAGACATAGAGGTGGTAACGATCCTTTTCGGCCTCGAACCCGCCTTCTCCGGAAGGGCCGGGTGCGCCATCCGCTGCGATCCAGTTGCGGAATTGCGAGGCGCTGCGCTTGAAGTGCCCCTTGGTTTCCTTGGTGTCATACCAGACGTCTTTCCATACGCCTTCCACCAGCATGCCCATGACGATCTCCTTGATTGTTTCCTTTTGAGCGATCCTAACCGTTCTGCACTCTCCCGCGAACCCGCAAGGCGTTGAACAATGCGTTTCCGGTCCTGTGGAAACTGAATGGGATAGCGCAGAGATTTGTTCTGGACGGGTGGGAATTTTCCTGATAACTGCAATTTTCACAAATCTGAGGAAATTGCTGACTATGATCGAACCACGGATGCTCCGACGACGCTGACGCTCCTGAACGCCCTTACCGGCGCAGCCGTCATCTATTGTCGCATCCGCATTCTGGAAGTTTCGGTCTCTTCATGTCCAAGCACGATCTTGTCTACCTCACCGAGGACGCGTCGCACGACGCCATCATCGACGTCATCAACGAAGAAGCATTCGGTCCCGGCCGGCACACCCGTGCGGCAGCGCGCATCCGCGAGCAGGGGCCGCATGACCGGTCGCTGTCCTTTGTCTGCGCCGACGATGGCGAAACCATTGCTTCGGTGCGCATGACGCCGGTTCTGGCGGGCGGGGTGAAGGGCCATATGCTCGGGCCGCTTGCGGTTCGGCCCTCGCACAAGAACAAGGGCATCGGCCGGGAGCTCGTCCGGATCGCCATTGCCGCCGCCCGGCGGAAGGGCTCCGAAGCGGTGATCCTGATCGGCGATCCGCCCTATTACATGCCGCTCGGTTTCGAGAAGGTCGCTTATGCGGCGCTCGATTTTCCGGGACCGGTGGACCCGAACAGGGTGCTGGTGGTGCCGATTGGCGACGACGTGCATCAGCGGCTGAAGGGCAAGATCGGCTGGCGCAAATGCGAGGCCGTGATGCCGGCCGCCACGGCGGAAGATGAGGGTTTTGAGGAGCCGCTCAGGGTTTACGGCTGAGGGGGTATCGCAAGGGCTTTGTGCTTTTTAGCGCAACATAAAACCCCCGTCATTCCGGCCTTGAGCCGGAATC
>NZ_ASXX01000006.1:0-134324 GCF_001526505.1 Agrobacterium sp. D14 | reverse complement strand
GGATTCCGGCTCAAGGCCGGAATGACGGACCGGGTATAGGGTGCCACGTCGTTTTGTCCGCGTTATCGACTCAACTGGGTGCAATCACCCGAAAACCACCGCCTACGCCTTCGTGCCGCCCACGGTGATCTGGTCCATGCGCAGATGCGGCTGGCCGACGCCGACGGGCACCCATTGTCCGGCCTTGCCGCAATTGCCGATGCCGGTATCGAGCTTGGAATCGTTGCCGATCATCGACACGCGCTTCATCGCATCCGGCCCGTTGCCGATCAGCATCGCGCCCTTTACCGGCGCGCCGATCCTGCCGTTCTCGATGAGGTAAGCCTCGGTGCAGCCGAACACGAATTTGCCGGAGGTGATATCCACCTGGCCGCCGCCGAAGGAAACGGCATAGATGCCCTTCTTCACGGAAGCGATGATTTCTTCCGGCGTCTTGTCGCCTGATAGCATATAGGTATTGGTCATGCGCGGCATCGGCACATAGGCGTAGCCCTGCCGGCGGCCGTTGCCGGTGGGCTTGGCGCCCATCAGCCGGGCGTTCTGCCGGTCCTGCATGTAACCGACCAGCCTGCCGTTCTCGATCAGCACATTATAGCTGGAAGGCGTACCTTCATCGTCGATCGTCAGCGAGCCGCGGCGGCTGTCGATGGTGCCGTCATCCACCACGGTCACGCCGGGGGCGGCGACCATTTCGCCCATCAGGCCGGCGAAGGCCGAGGTTTTCTTGCGGTTGAAGTCGCCTTCCAGACCGTGGCCCACCGCCTCGTGCAGCATGACGCCCGGCCAGCCGGAGCCGAGCACCACATCCATGGTGCCGGCCGGCGCGTCGATGGCGGTGAGGTTGACGAGCGCCTGGCGCAACGCTTCATCCGCACCGCGCTGCCAGTTTTCCGTGGTGATGAAATCGCTAAAGCCGACCCGGCCGCCAATGCCGTAAGAGCCGCTTTCCTGCCGGTCGCCTTCGCCCGCCACGACGGAAACATTGATGCGGGTCATCGGCCGGATATCGCTGACGCGATGGCCGTCGGCCCGCAGGATGTCCACCACCTGCCAGCTTGCGGAAATGGTCGCCGTCACCTGCCGGACCTTGTCGTCCTTATCGCGCAGATAGGCGTCGATATCGGTGAGGAGCTTCACCTTTTCCTCGAAGCTCGGGCTGCCGATCGGGTTCTCGTCACCATAGAGCTTCTTGTTGGTGCGCTGCGGTGCGGCGGCATAGGAGCCGGAATAACCTCTGGTCACCGCACCCACTGCATCCGAAGCGCGCTTCAGCGCGCCCTGCGACAGCTCGCCCGCATGGGCGTAGCCCACCGTTTCGCCGGCGACGGCGCGCAGGCCGAAACCCTGATCGGTGTTGAAGGAACCGCCCTTCAGCCGGCCATTATCGAAAGTCAGCGATTCGGCCTGGGCATGTTCGATGAAAAGCTCGCCATCGTCAGCGCCGGCGAGCGCCTCGCCGACGAGCTTGCGCAATTGCGTTTCGTCGCAATCGAAGAGTTTTACAAGATCGTCGGTCATGGGAGGCTCCAGTCATTATCGTTCAATGACCGATTTAGGCACTGGAGCGGACGGACGCAAGGCTGTCCGGCAATGGCAGGCTTTAAGGAAGCGCGTCGTAGCCCTCGGCAAAGCCGGAAAGCTCGATCGGAATACCGACGCGATCCTGATCCACGGCTTCGCGCAGCGCGAAAACCGCATTCTTGCCGGCGCGCAGAACCTTCAGCAGCTCGTCGTCGATATCCACTTCCACATAGCAGCCTTCGGAGAAGCAGCGGGTGAAATAGGCGCGGCCGATATTATTATTGTCGATATAAAGCTCCATGCCATCCTTCAAAAGCACGCCGAGCGGTGCGAGGATACGCAGGATGCGCGACTTGCGGTCGGCCGTCTTCAGCACCACCACCGAAAGACCAACTTCCGGGCGGTCATCGGCGATCACGTTCTGCATCAGCGCGCATTGTTCTTCGGAGGCGCCCGCCGGCTTGTCGCAGATGACAGACCATGCTCCGTGCGTCGACTTCGGCGTGCCGGGCGGCTGCTGTTGCGCCAGCGCCGCAGCGGCGGGAGCGATGATGGCAAGACCGGCGGCGGCAAGAAAAGTGCGCGCGAGCGGGGAAAGACGCATGGATACCTCTGGGATTCGAATCAGTGCGGCTATTTTGACGCCATAATCCGGAAAAAAAAGCCTCAGGCCTTCAATTCCAGCGGAGTTGGGCGGAAATAGGACCTGTCTTCCGGTATGGGCGTCTGATTTGCCCGGCGCGACATTCATTATCCGGCGATGAAACTGGCGGCAAAACCGGCTGCGAGAAGGGGCTTTGCCGCATTTAGGCTGTTTGAAACCGCGTTCGGCCGGTCCGGTGAGGCATGGGGTGAGAGAAAGTCGCCGTGGATTGACCAATGGCAAAATTGGGGCGCATCCGTGTCCCGACGCATATTGCGGCAGAGGACAAACTGTGGTTTGAAGTTAGTACCATAAGCATGGATTCTGCGTCTGTGATTGATCTAGATCAGACGCGTGAGGGAGAGGGTACCGTGACGAATAGGATTTACGCAGCATTGGCGGGGATGACCTGTCTGCTCACGGCTGTCGGCGCCCACGCCGATCAGCCGGTGCATTGGCAAATGGGCATGCAGGAGGCCGCCACGCCGATCATGCACGAAATACGCTGGTTTGAACAATATACGCTCTGGTTCATTGTTCCGGTTACGCTTTTCGTTCTTGCGCTGCTCATCGTCGTCGCCCTGAAATTCCGCGCCGCGAAAAATCCGGTGGCTTCCAAGACCAGCCATAACACGGCGATCGAGGTGGTCTGGACGCTGGCGCCGGTTCTCATTCTCCTGTTCCTTGCTTTCCCGTCGTTCAATCTCCTGAACGCGCAGCTCACGCAGCCGGAAAACCCCGATGTGACGCTGAAGGCGACCGCCACGCAATGGCTGTGGAGCTATGAATATACGGCCGCCGAAGGCGCCGAGCCGGTTTCCTTCGACAGCTACATGCTGAAGGACCAGGATCGCGCCGCCGCGGGCAAGGAAGACAGGGCCCGCTATCCGCGTCTTCTGGCGGTAGACAATGAAATGGTCGTTCCGGTCGGCAAGACCGTTCGCCTGCTCGTCACCGCCGCGCCGACGGATGTGATCCATTCCTTCGCCATGCCGGCTTTCGGCGTCAAGATCGACGCCGTTCCCGGCCGCTTGAACGAAACCTGGTTCAAGGCGGAAAAAGAGGGCCTTTATTACGGTCAGTGTTCCGAGCTTTGCGGCAAGGACCATGCCTTCATGCCGATCCCATTCGGGTGGTTTCCGAACAGCAGTACAACACCTGGCTCACCGCCGCCGCTTCTGACCTGAGCGGCGCGAACCGGGCGCTGATGGCCTCTGTCGATGGCGCTCCGCGCACCGTCGACGTTGCCGCCAACGAAACCAACTGACTCTGGAGTGAGGACAATGGCTGGACCTTCCGCACACGACGATCATCACTCGCATGGTCATTCCGCACATGATGGGCACGATCACTCGCATGATGCGCATCATTCCCATACGCCGGGCTTCTTCGCCCGCTGGTTCCTGTCGACCAACCACAAGGACATCGGCACGCTCTACCTGATCTTCGCGATCATCGCCGGCATCGTCGGCGGCGGGCTTTCCGTCGTCATGCGCATGGAGCTTCAGGAGCCGGGCATCCAGATCTTCCACGGTCTGGCGTCCATGGTCTACGGCTTCGAGGGTGACGCCGCCATCGATGGCGGCAAGCACATGTTCAACGTGTTCACCACCGCGCACGCGCTGATCATGATCTTCTTCATGGTCATGCCGGCGCTGATCGGCGGTTTCGCCAACTGGATGATCCCGATCATGATCGGCGCTCCGGACATGGCTTTCCCGCGCCTGAACAACATCTCCTTCTGGCTGATCGTTCCGGCTTTCATCCTTCTCATTCTCTCGCTCTTCGTCGAGGGCCCTGCGGGCGCCTACGGTGTCGGTGGCGGCTGGACCATGTATCCGCCTCTGTCGACCAGCGGCATGCCGGGACCGGCGGTGGATCTGGCGATCTTCGCGCTGCACGTTTCGGGCGCGTCGTCGATCCTCGGTGCGATCAACTTCATCACCACCATCCTCAACATGCGCGCTCCGGGCATGACGCTGCACAAGATGCCGCTTTTCGCCTGGTCGGTCCTCGTCACCGCGTTCCTGCTCCTGCTTTCGCTGCCGGTTCTGGCGGGCGGCATCACCATGCTTCTGACCGACCGTAACTTCGGCACGGCATTCTTCTCGCCGGAAGGCGGCGGTGACCCGATCCTTTACCAGCACCTGTTCTGGTTCTTCGGCCATCCGGAAGTCTACATCCTGATCCTGCCGGGCTTCGGCATCATCAGCCACATCGTCTCCACCTTCTCCAAGAAGCCGGTCTTCGGTTACCTCGGCATGGCCTATGCCATGGTCGCCATCGGCGCCGTCGGCTTCATCGTCTGGGCCCACCACATGTACACGGTCGGCTTGTCGCTCGAAGCGCAGCGTTACTTCGTCTTCGCCACCATGGTCATCGCGGTGCCGACGGGTATCAAGATCTTCTCGTGGATCGCGACCATGTGGGGCGGTTCGCTCACCTTCTCGACCCCGATGGTCTGGGCGATCGGCTTCATCTTCCTGTTCACGGTCGGCGGCGTCACCGGCGTCCAGCTCGCCAATGCCGGTCTCGACCGTTCGCTGCACGACACCTATTACGTGGTGGCGCATTTCCACTACGTTCTGTCGCTCGGCGCGGTCTTCGCGATCTTTGCCGGCTGGTATTACTGGTTCCCGAAGATCACCGGCTACATGTACAGCGAATTCCTCGGCAAGCTGCATTTCTGGGTCATGTTCGTGGGCGTGAACCTCGTGTTCTTCCCGCAGCACTTCCTCGGTCTTGCCGGCATGCCGCGCCGCTATATCGATTATCCCGATGCCTATGCCGGCTGGAACATGGTATCGTCCTACGGTTCCTACATCTCGGCCGTCGGCGTGCTGATCTTCCTCTTCTGCGTCTGGGAAGCCTTCGCAAAGAAGCGGATCGCCGGCAACAACCCCTGGGGTGAAGGTGCGACGACGCTCGAATGGCAGCTGTCTTCGCCGCCGCCCTACCACCAGTGGGAACAGCTGCCGCGCATTCGCTGATGCGCGGGCCGGAAGGCGCGGGCAGGGCCTGCGAATTCCCGGCGCTGAAAATGAGGGACGGCGCGGTTCGGTCCGTGCCGTTTCCCGAACGGGCAGTCTCTCCTGCCGCGTGACATTTTGTCCAAGCGATGCCTGCCGTCCGACGTGATACATGCCCCGGACGTGATAAATGCCAAATCTGGCCTTTATGAAATGCAAGCGCAGACGAATGGCGGCAGGGTGCGGCGAAAAGCCGGAAAATGGCATCGGTTTTGCCCGGCGCCGCTCATGCCAGGACGTTCGGGACCCATGAATTGACGCATCGCGCATGCCGGAAATCACATTCGTTTTCGGGCCGGTGCAGGGGACGTCGCTTCACGCGGCGTTCGAAGGAAACAGGACAGGAAATGAGCATTATCGACAATCGCGACATGCTGGGCGTGAAGGGCTCCGAACTTTCGGAAGCAGGCGCGCGCGATTATTTCGAATTGCTGAAGCCGCGCGTCATGTCGCTCGTCGTCTTCACGGCCTTTGCGGGTCTCGTGCTGGCGCCGGGTGAAATCAATCCGGTGCTCGGCATCATCGCCATTCTCTGCATCGCCGTCGGCGCCGGCGCGTCCGGTGCGCTCAACATGTGGTACGATGCCGATATCGACGCCGTGATGAGCCGTACCGCCCGGCGGCCGATCCCGTCCGGCCGCATCGCGCCGCGCGAGGCGCTGGCCTTCGGGCTGACGCTGTCGGCCTTTTCGGTGGTCATTCTCGGCCTTGCGGTCAACTGGTTCTCGGCCGGCCTGCTCGCCTTCACCATCTTCTTTTACGCCGTCATCTATACGATGTGGCTGAAACGCTCGACGCCGCAGAACATCGTCATCGGCGGTGCGGCCGGCGCTTTCCCGCCCATGCTCGGCTGGGCCTGCGTCACCGGCGGCGTCTCGCTGGACAGCATCATCCTGTTCCTCATCATCTTCCTCTGGACACCGGCGCATTTCTGGGCGCTAGCGCTGTTCAAGATGCGCGATTACGGCGCCGTCGGCATTCCGATGATGCCGAACGTGGTCGGCGAACGCTCCACCAAGAACCAGATGATCGTTTATGCGGTGCTGACCGCGGCCGCGGCCGTCGCACCTTATTTCACCGGCCTTGCGAGCGCCGGCTACGGCATTTTCGCCGCCGTGCTGAGCGCGATCTTCGTCTACTGTTCGCTCGATGTCCGGCGCATGCCTGAGGGCGACGAGAAGATGCTGCCGGCCAAGAAGATGTTCGCCTATTCGGTGCTTTACCTTTTTGCGATTTTCTCCGGCCTTCTGGCCGATCATTTCGCGCCGGCCCTGAAGGCCGTCATGTCGGGAGTCCTGTGATGGAAACGGTGGAACTGAGCGCGGCGCAGAAAAAATCGAGACGTGGGCGAAACATCGCGCTCGGCGTCCTGCTCGCCGGCCTGGTGGTGCTGTTCTACATCATCACCATCATCAAGATCGGCTCGCACTGACGCGCTGATCGAGGGGAGAGGAGGAGGAGATGGCGAATATGGAAGCGCAGACGGCAGGGACCGGCAGGCAGCGGGTGAGCAATCGCTCCATCCTCGTGCTTTGTCTGGTGTTTTTCTGCGCCATGATCGGCATGGCCTATGCCGCCGTGCCGCTTTATACGCTGTTCTGCCGCGTCACCGGCTATAACGGCACCACCCAGCGCGTCGAGCAATATTCCGACGTCATCCTTGACAAGACCATCAACGTCACCTTCGACGCCAATACGTCGAACGGCCTCAACTGGGATTTCCAGCCGGTCGACAAAAAGGTCACGCCGAAGATCGGCGAAACGGTGCAGGTGACTTTCAAGGCGACGAACCGCTCACCCGTGGCGACCACGGGCACGGCGGTTTTCAACGTCACGCCGATGGAAGCCGGCGCCTATTTCAACAAGGTGGAGTGCTTCTGCTTCACCGAAACGACGCTGCAGCCGGGTGAAACGCTGGAGATGCCGGTGGTGTTCTTCGTCGATCCTGACATCGCCACGGCGCGCGAGACCAAGAGCATTCATACTTTAACGCTGTCCTATACGTTTTATCCGGCCAAAACCGAAAAACCGGTTGCGTCCTTGCCGGTAAAGACTTCATCTGGCGAAAGCAAATTGTGAGAGGAGATCTGGCCTTTTATCCGAGGCCGGATCAGGGAAGAGACATTCGGGGATTGTCGCAATGGCAGATACGCATCAGAAGAACCACGACTACCACATTATCGATCCAAGCCCCTGGCCGCTTCTGGCCTCGATCGGCGCCTTCATCCTGACCTTCGGTGGCGTCTGTTACATGCGTTACCTGTCGGGCGGCTCCTTCAAGCTGTTCGGCGCGGAACTGGCCAATCCCTGGCTGTTCTATATCGGCCTCGTCATCGTTCTTTACACCATGTACGCATGGTGGTCCGATACGATCAAGGAAGCCCATGAGGGCAACCACACCCGCGTCGTCTCGCTTCACCTGCGTTACGGCATGATCATGTTCATCGCTTCGGAGGTGATGTTCTTCGTGGCGTGGTTCTGGGCCTATTTCGATGCCAGCCTCTTCCCGCACGAGGCCATTCAGGCGTCGCGCCTCGAATATACCGGCGGCCAATGGCCGCCCAAGGGCATCGAGGTGATCGATCCCTGGCACCTGCCGCTCTACAACACCGTCATCCTGCTTTTGTCGGGCACCTGCGTCACCTGGGCGCACCATGCCCTGCTGCATAATGACCGCAAGGGCCTGATCACCGGTCTGTTGCTCACCGTCGCGCTCGGCGTCCTGTTCTCCACCGTGCAGGTTTACGAATACATGCACGCGCCGTTCGACTTCAAGAATTCGATCTATGGCGCGACTTTCTTCATGGCCACCGGTTTTCATGGTTTCCACGTCTTCGTCGGCACGGTCTTCCTGCTGGTCTGCCTGTTCCGCGCCGTTGGCGGCGGTTTCACGCCCAAGCAGCATTTCGGTTTCGAAGCGGCTGCCTGGTACTGGCACTTCGTTGACGTCGTCTGGCTGTTCCTGTTCTTCGCCATCTATATCTGGGGTGGCTGGGGCGCGCCGCTGCACGGCTGATTGCGTCGGATAGAGGACTGGGTCCGCAGCAAGGCATCCCGTGGAGCGAGCGGGTGCCACGTGTTTCTTCTCCCCGCCGGGGAGAAGTCCGCGGTAGCGGGATGAGGGGGCGAGGTCAGCGATAAACTGAGAGGTTGCCCCCTCATCCGACCCTTCGGGCCACCTTCTCCCCGGCGGGGAGAAGAAACAAGCAGCAAAGCCGAGCGACAGATGACTGCCTTGGTTTAGAAGCACGCTTCCAACAGGCTCGCTGTCGTCCTCGGGCTTTGGGCAACTTCGCGGGAGGTCGTCATGTCTGAACCATCAAATGGCAATTTCGCGCCGGTCGATCCCATCAAGGTCGGGCTCAAAGGCTGCTGCCCGCGCTGCGGCAACGGACGGCTGTTCGACGGCTTTCTGACCATAAAACCCGCCTGCAGCGCCTGCGGACTGGATTACGGTTTTGCCGATGCGGGCGATGGCCCGGCGGTTTTCGTCATGCTGATCGTCGGTTTTCTGGTCGTCGGGCTGGCGCTCTGGTTCGATCAGCGTTTTGCACCGCCGGTCTGGGTGCATGTCATGCTGTGGTTGCCGTTTACGGTGATTGTCTCCCTCGTGCTGCTGCGCAAGCTGAAAGGGATCATGATTGCGCTGCAATACCGCAACAATGCAAGCGAAGGCAGGCTTGATCGTGAATGACGTTTCCCACATGAAGGCGGCGGAAAGGCGGGTCTGGTTCGCCGCGCCGCTGGTGCTGCTGGCGCTTGCCATTCTTCTCGGGCTCGGCACCTGGCAGGTGAAGCGTCTCTACTGGAAAGAGGCGCTGATTGCCGATATCGAGGAGCGGCGGAGCGCGAGCCCGGTGCCGCTCTCCGACATAGAGGCGATCGCGAAAAGCGGCGGCGATATCGAATACCGCACGGTCAGTCTTTCCGGCACCTTCGATCATGCCCGCGAGCGGCATTTCTTCGCCACCCATCAGGGGCAAACCGGCTATTACATCTATACGCCGCTGACGCTCGCCGATGGCCGCATTCTCTTCGTCAATCGCGGCTTCGTCCCCTTCGAGATGAAGGAACCGGCCAAACGGCCCGACGGGCAGGTTGCCGGCGAGGTGACGATCACCGGCCTTTCGCGCGCGCCGCTGGTCGCGAAACCGTCCTCGCTGCTGCCTGATAACGATATCGCCAAGAACATCTTCTACTGGAAGGATCTGGCGGCCATGGCCTCCAGCGCCGATATCCCGCCCGACCGGCTGGTCCACCTCTTCGTAGATGCTGACAACGCGCCTAATCCGGGCGGTTGGCCGCAGGGTGGCGTGACGCTGATAGATTTGCCCAACAATCACCTGCAATATGCGATAACGTGGTATGGGTTGGCGGCGGCCCTTGTCATCGTCGCCGGTTTTGCCTATTTCCGGAACGGTAAGGCGCAGGGTGAATAAAGCGCAGCCCGTCCGGTAAGGCAGCTTGTCGGGCAAGGCCATGAAGCACGGCCCAAGGAGCAGGCCAAGGAGCTGGAATGAACATCGCCGTTTCCAAACCCCCTTTGACGATAAGGCTGTGCGGACCGCGCGGCTTTTGCGCGGGCGTGGACCGGGCGATCCAGATCGTCGTGCTGGCGCTGAAGGCCTATGGCGCACCCGTCTATGTCCGCCACGAAATCGTGCATAACCGTTATGTGGTGGAAGGGCTGGAAGCCAAGGGCGCGGTTTTCGTCGAGGAACTGCATGAAATTCCCGCCGAGCACCGCGAGCAGCCGGTGGTTTTTTCGGCCCACGGCGTGCCGAAATCCGTGCCGGAAGATGCGCAGGCGCGTAATCTGTTCTATCTCGATGCCACTTGCCCGCTGGTCTCCAAGGTTCACAAGCAGGCCATGCGCCACCAGCGCCTTGGCCGCCATGTGGTGCTGATCGGCCATGCCGGCCACCCCGAGGTCATCGGCACCATGGGCCAGCTTCCGGAAGGAACGGTCTCGCTCATCGAGACGGTGGAAGATGCCGGCCGTTATGAACCGGCGGACCGCGAAAATCTCGGCTTCGTCACCCAGACGACACTTTCGGTCGATGACACGGCCGGCGTCATCGCCAGGCTGCAGGAACGTTTCCCGGCCATTCAGGCGCCCGCCGCCGACAGCATCTGTTACGCAACCACCAACCGTCAGGATGCGGTGAAGCAGGCGGCCCCCGGCTGCGACCTCTTCATCGTCGTCGGCGCCCCCAATTCCTCCAATTCCAAGCGGCTTGTGGAAGTGGCCCTGCGGGCCGGTGCACAGCGCTCCGTGCTGGTGCAGCGGGCCTCGGAAATCGACTGGAATGAAATCGGCGATATCCGCACCGTCGGCCTTTCGGCCGGCGCATCCGCACCGGAGGTCATCGTCGATGAGATCATCGAGGCCTTCAAGGCGCGTTTCGATACGACGCTCGATCTCGCCGTGACGGTCGAGGAAACGGAACATTTCCTCGTCAATCGCGAGCTGCGCAGCATCGAGCTGACGACGGACGATATGGCTTTCGTGAACGGCAATGCCAATGATGCGCTGCCGCCGAAAACCGCCGCCGGTATCTGAAGCGGGATGGCGCTGAATGCGGGCGGTTTCCGTCCCACATGCGTCATCTCCACCCGAGATTTCCACTCCATCCTTCATCAAGAGATTTGAAATTGGCAGTTTATACGGACATCACCGAAGATGATCTGAGGAATTTCCTCACGCAATATGACGTCGGCAGCCTCACCTCCTATAAGGGCATTGCCGAAGGCGTCGAAAACTCCAATTTCCTGCTGCATACCACCAAGAACCCGCTGATTCTCACGCTTTATGAAAAGCGCGTGGAGAAATCCGATCTGCCCTTCTTCCTCGGCCTCATGCAGCATCTGGCCGCCAAGGGCCTGTCCTGCCCCCTGCCGCTGCCGCGCAAGGATGGCGAGTTGCTGGGAGAGCTGTCCGGCCGGCCGGCGGCGCTCATCTCCTTTCTCGAAGGCATGTGGCTGAGAAAGCCGGAAGCGAAACATTGCCGCGAAGTCGGCAGGGCGCTGGCCGCCATGCATCTGGCCGGCGAGGGGTTCGAGATCAAGCGGCCGAACGCGCTTTCCGTTGAAGGCTGGAAGGTGCTTTGGGACAAGTCCGAAGACCGCGCCGACGAGGTGGAGAAGGGCCTGAAAGACGAGATTCGCCCCGAGATCGATTATCTCGCCGCCCATTGGCCGAAAGATCTGCCCGCCGGCGTCATCCATGCGGATCTGTTCCAGGACAATGTGTTCTTCCTCGGCGATGAACTGTCCGGCCTGATCGACTTTTATTTCGCCTGCAACGACCTGCTCGCTTATGACGTGTCGATCTGCCTCAATGCCTGGTGCTTCGAAAAGGATGGCGCTTACAACGTCACCAAGGGCAAGGCGCTGCTGGAAGGTTACCAGTCGGTACGCCCGCTGAGCCAAGCGGAGCTGGAGGCGCTGCCGCTTCTGGCGCGCGGTTCGGCGCTGCGTTTCTTCCTCACCCGCCTTTATGACTGGCTGACGACGCCGGAAGGCGCGCTGGTGGTCAAGAAGGACCCACTGGAATATCTGCGCAAGCTGCGGTTCCACCGTTCCATCGCCACTGTCGCCGAATATGGGCTGGCGGGCGAATGAAACATGTCGATATTTTCACCGATGGCGCTTGCTCCGGCAATCCCGGTCCCGGCGGTTGGGGCGCCGTGCTGCGTTACGGCGAGGTGGAGAAGGAACTCTCCGGCGGCGAGGCCGAGACCACCAATAACCGCATGGAATTGATGGCGGCGATCTCGGCGCTCAATGCGCTGAAAAGCCCCTGCGAGGTCGATCTTTATACCGACAGCTCCTATGTGAAGGACGGCATCACCAAGTGGATTTTCGGCTGGAAAAAGAAGGGCTGGAAAACCGCCGATAACAAGCCGGTCAAGAATGTTGAACTATGGCAGGCGCTGGAAGCGGCGCAGCAACGCCATAAGGTTACCCTGCACTGGGTCAAGGGCCATGCCGGCCACCCGGAAAACGAGCGCGCCGACGAGTTGGCGCGAAAGGGCATGGAGCCCTTCAAACGGCGGTAATGGAAGCCTGCTCTATTTCGGGCCGGGCAAATCCGCGCTGGCGGCCCCGTTATCGGGGGTTGTGAAAACCGAAACCCGACCTATCTTGTCGTCAAGGGGCGCTCCGGTAGCGCCCAACGGAGGAGAGAAATCCGGATGATCCTGCATTGTGTATTTCTACGCTTCAAGGCTGCAACGGCCTCTTCTGAAAAACACGCAATATTCGAGGCGATTGCCGCCCTGAAGGATGTGATACCCGGCATCATCGATGTGAAATACGGCCAGAATGTCTCACCCGAGGGGCTGAATGGCGGTTTCGTCGATGGTTTCATCGTAACGCTGGAAAGCCCCGAGGCCCGCGACGACTATCTCGCCCATCCCAAGCACATGGAAGTGGGGGAACGTCTCGTGTCGCTCACCGATGGCGGTCTCGCCGGGCTTCTGGTGTTCGATATGAATGTTTGAGAGAGCGGCTTCTCGTCGCTCTCTTCCGTGATGCTCGGGCTTGTCCCGAGCATCTGCAACGTCTCGATTGAATTGGACGTGATTAGATCCTCGGCACAGCGCCGAGGATGACGTCTTATCTAGGGCCAAGAGGCCTTCTTCTTAATGTCAAAGTTGCTCGATCATCGCCGCAGCGGCCGAGACCGTTGCCTGGCCGGGGTTTTCTTCCACGTTGAGCGACTTCACCACACCGTCTTCCACCAGCATCGAATAACGCTTGGAGCGCACGCCGAGGCCGCCGGCGGAAAGATCGGCGTCGAGGCCGAGCGCCTTGGTGAAAGCGGCGTCCCAGTCGGCGAGGAAGTGGATTTTGCCCTGACCGCCGGAGGATTGCGCCCATGCGCCCATCACGTGCCAGTCATTGACGGCGACGACGGCGATATCGTCAACGCCCTTGGAAAGAATGGTGTCGCGGTTTTCGAGATAACCCGGCAGGTGATTCAGCGAGCAGGTGGGGGTGAAAGCGCCGGGAACGGCGAAGAGAACCACCTTCTTGCCGCCGAAAAGCGCGTCCGTGGTGGTTTCCACCGGGCCGTCGGCCGTCTTTTCCTTGAAAGTTGCGGAAGGCAGTTTTTCGCCGATCTTGATGGTCATGTCCGTGCTCCTGTAGCCGTTCGGTTCGCGCGACTATAGAGCAACCAAATGAAACGTGTCATGCGGTTTTCGCAGGAAATTCCATTGCAGACGCGGCCGCTCAAACGTGACCGCCGAACCGATCAGGGCTTTGGAAAATGGAGCATCGTTTCCATGGCCCGGTCGCCGGATTTGACCAGGATAGGCCAGCTATTGCCCTGCACCTGATAGGTTTTCGGCAGGCCCTTGATGTTCATGTAGAAGGAGAGCTTGCGCTTGTCGCGCACCAGGTTCTGCGGCTCGTAATAGGCAAAGCCAGAGGGGCCGGCAATGAAGATTTCGGTCTCCTTCGGCGCGTTTTCCGGAAGCTGCAATTGCACGCCGAGCATGGTCTTGTCGGGCGTGATGTGGAAATCGATCACCTTGAAATCGTCGGATGCCGCCTCGGGCAGCGTTTCGCGCGCCTCCTCCAGCAATCGCCGTTCCTCGCGGTCGTCATCGCCCGCATTGCCGCGCTCGATTGAAAACTTCGCCTCGAAGGGAATGCAGATATTCTGGCACACGCCGATGAAGGCGGTGAGATCGATTTTCCCGCCTGCCGCCGGGTCCGTGGCTTTCAGCTGAAACGGAAGACTGACGGCGTGGTCATAGCCGATATCGGTGATGTCGCCGTTTTCGATCAGCTTCGGAACCGGATAAGCCATGGTGGTGAGCGCCGCGCCGCTCGCCGGATCGGGCGTGATCTGCGGCGGTATGCCCGCTTCGCCCGGTTCGCGCCAATAGGTGATCCAGCCGTCCTTCGGCTCGATCTGCAGCACGCCGCGCACCACGCCGTCGGCATCCATGGCAAGGCTTGCCACGCGCATCTGACCGCCTTCGCTTCTGGCCCAGTCGGTAATCTCGCCCTGGGCGGCTTCAGCACCGCCAAGTAGGGCAGCAAATGCCGCTGCAAAACGGAAATGTGAAAATCGAAAGAATATTCTGGCGCTCATGCTTTCCGTCTAACCCAACATCGCCCGGCGGACCAGTTACGAATTCGTGCGGTTCATCATTTTCGGTTGATTGATCGGGCGCTATGCCGCATCCTGTCCTTTGTCGAAGTGCGAACGCCGTTTTCCGTTAAACGACGGAATGCGGTCTGCTGGAGGCGCCGGTGAGCTTTTCAACCCTGATGGACAAACGCGAACGTGGCTTTCTCGATGGTCAGTTCCTCATCGCGATGCCGGGGCTGGACGACGGCAATTTTGCCCGTTCGGTGATCTATATCTGCGCCCATTCGGATGCCGGCGCCATGGGCTTCATCATCAACCGGCCGCAGCAGATCACCTTTACCGATATTCTGCTGCACCTGAAACTGGTGGACAGCAACGACGCCATCATGCTGCCCAACCGCACCCGCGAATTCCCGATCCAGTGCGGCGGCCCGGTGGAATCCGGCCGGGGTTTCGTGCTGCATTCGGATGATTATTTAAGCGAATCCAGCATTCCGGTCAGCGATGACATTTCGTTGACGGCAACGCTCGATATCGTCCGCGCTATTTCCAACGGCCGCGGTCCGCAAAGGGCGACCATGATGCTCGGTTATGCCGGCTGGGGTCCGGGCCAGCTGGAAAACGAGATCGCCAATAATGGCTGGCTGAATTGCCCCGCAGCGGAAGAGCTGATCTTCGACCGCGGGCTGGACAATAAATACGAGCGGGCGCTGGCGCTCATGGGCGTCGATGCGCGCATGCTCTCCACGGATGCCGGGCACGCCTGAGCCCCTGCATATTCCCGCCCGTTTTGGCTGGAACCAAATCCCGACCCCTGACGTTACTCACCCGGAAAGCCGGACAGACAGTACGGCTCAACGAGGGAGTAGTATTATGGGTAGCACATCTGACAAGATCGCCGGTAAAGCCAATGAAGTTGCTGGCAAAGTGAAGAAGAACGTCGGCGAAGCGACGGGCAATAATGAATTGCGCGCCAAGGGTGCCGCCCAGGAAGCCAAGGGCAAGGTACAGACCAGCGTTGGCAAGGCGAAAGACGCCGTCAAGGGCGCCGTCGACCGCATGTAATTTCGCCTGACGAGTTGCGCCTCTTTCGATGCGGCGCTTCGGAGCGTATGTGTTGACCGCACATGCGCTCCTGTCGTCTGGGATGTTCCGAAGGCGGCCGCCTGTTACGCCCTTCATAGTGGCCACCGTGGGCGACCGTTGCCAATCATTGATGCTCCTGCGCTCCGGGCTTACCCCCCTCTGTCCTGCCGGACATCTCCCCCTCAAGGGGGGAGATCGACCTGAGGCGAGGTCTCGCCCATCTCAATGCTTGAGAATGGAGTGGTGGAAGAGCGTCTTGCCGATCTCCCCCCTTGAGGGGGAGATGTCCGGCAGGACAGAGGGGGGTAAGCCCGGAGCGCAGGAGCACCAATGATTTTCAGCTGTCGTCTACGATGCATGTTGGCATCGTATGTTTCCTCCACCCACCCGATCCATCGCAAGGGTTTCATCGATGAAGCTTTTTTCCTGCGCATCCTGCGGCCAGCCGGTCCATTTCGACAATCGTTTCTGCGTTTCCTGCGGTCATCGTCTGGCCTTCGTGCCGGAGCGGCTTTCCATGGAGGCGCTGGCGCCCGCGGGTGAGCCGAACTGGCAGATCGTTGCGGATCCGCAAAAACAAGTGCGGTTCTGCGCCAATGAAGTGAACGATATCTGCAACTGGTCGGTGCCGGCGCAAAGCGACAGCGCCTTTTGCCCGGCCTGCAGCCACAACCGTCTGGTGCCGGACATCGCGACGGATGAGGGCATCGCACAATGGCGTCGCATCAGCCAGGCGCAGCGGCATCTGTTTTATTCGATCCTGCGGCTCGGCCTGCCGCATCCCAATCGCGATGCCGATCCGGCGGGCGGCCTCGTCTTCGACTTTCTGGTGGACGAGGTGGCGCCCGATGGTTCCGTCATTCCCGCCATGACCGGTCACGATGAGGGCCTGATCGCCATCCGCGCCGCGGAAGCCGACGATGTCACCCGCGAGCAGGTCCGCGCCAATATGAACGAGCCGTACCGCACCATGCTCGGCCATTTCCGCCACGAGGTGGGGCACTTCATCTGGAACAAGCTGGTGCGGGATGAGAACCGCCTGGAGGCCTGCCGCGCCGTCTTCGGCGACGATAGCGAGGATTATGGCGCCGCTCTGCAACGCAATTACGAACAGGGGCCGCGTGCCGACTGGCAGGAAAGCTTCATCAGTTCCTATGCGTCCGTCCACCCCTGGGAGGATTTCGCCGAATGTTTCGCCCATTATCTGCACATCGTCGATACGCTGGAGACGGCGCGCGCCTTCGGCGTGGCCATCGATCCCGATGGGCATGAAGAAATGGCGGCGGAGGTGACTTTCGATCCCTACAACGCCCGCAGCGCCGAACAACTGGTCAAGGCCTGGATTCCGCTCAGCGTCGCGATCAACTCGATCCAGCGCAGCATGGGGGAGGCGGACCTCTATCCCTTCGTGCTGACACCGCCGGTGGTGGTGAAGATGGAATTCATTCACGACCTCCTGCATGGGAGGGTGGCGGCGGATGCGTCAACACAGGTGCAGGCTGCCCTGGTTCAGTGAATGTTCGACAAACGAGGAGTAACAGTCGGCAAACGCGCCGTTTCCTCCTCCCGTCATGCCGGACTTGATCCGGCATCCAGCCAGCCCAAGTCCTTGGGCTGAATGACTTTTCTCGCCGCGCCGACGCGCGGCGGCTGGATTCCGGCTCAAGGCCGGAATGACGGAGGTAGCTACCTTGCGTTCCAATACTCCGCTTACGAAGCCCGCTTCGTCGGCTGGAACCGTTCCCGCAGAAGCTTCAGCGCCGCATCGCCCGAAACCGGGGTGCCGAACAGGAAGCTCTGGCCGAAATGGCAGTTCATGCGCGCCAGTTCGGCCGCATCCTCGGGCGTTTCGATGCCCTCCGCCACCACCTGCATGTCGAGCGCCCGCGCCATGGCGATGACGGAGCGCAGGAGCACGTTGCGCTTGTCGCTGGTATTGGCCACCAGCGCCTTGTCGAGCTTGATGGTGTCGAAGGGGAAGCGGGTGAGATAGGCGAGCGACGAATAGCCGGTGCCGAAATCGTCCATGGCGAGGCTTAAGCCCGTTTCCTTGAGCTTGGAAAGCACCAGCCGCGCCTGCTCCGGGTTCTCCATGACGACGGATTCCGTCAGTTCCAGCTTCAGCTGCTGCGGATTGCAACGCGTGCGGGTCAGCATGCCGCGCACGTCATTGTACAATTCATTGTTCAGCAGCTGCGCGCTGGAAATATTGACGGAAATGAAGATCGGCATCTTCTCGATGGCGTGTTGCCAGTCCATCAGATCGGTCGCCGCCCGTTCCAGCGCGAACATGCCGAGCGGCTCGATCAGGCCGGAGGCCTCCGCAATCGGAATGAATTCGCTCGGCGGAATATTGCCGCGCTTGGGGTGCTCCCACCGCATCAGCGCTTCGAAACCGGCCAGCTCGCCGTCGTCGAGCTTGACGATTGGCTGGTAGGCCAGCGACAGCTCCTTGCGCTCGATGGCGCGGCGCAGGTCGCTTTCCATCTGCAGGCGGTCGGTGCCCGACGTGCGGAAGGCGGGGCGGAAGGGCTCGACGCGGTTGCCGCCGGCGCGCTTGGCGCGATACATGGCGAGTTCCGCATCGCTCAAGAGTCCGGCCGCACTTTCCTGCTGGTCGATCCACGAAACGAGGCCGATGGAGGCGGTGAGAATGATTTCGCGATTGGCGAAATTGATCGGCACCATGATCGCCTTGTTCACCGCATCGGCGAAATCGGCCACACGCTGCGGATCGCGCTCCGAGGTCAGGATCAGGCCGAACTCATCGCCGCCAAGACGCGCCAGCGTATCCTGCGGTTTCAAAAGACGGCGCAGACGACGGGTTAGCGCAATGAGGATATTGTCACCGGCAGCAATGCCGAGCGTATCGTTGACTAGCTTGTAGCGGTCGATATCGATGGCCATCACGGTCGGGCGCACGCCGTCGCTGTCGGAAGACAGGTTGAGGATCGATTGCAGGCGGTCGAGGAACACCTGCCGGTTCGGAAGCCCGGTCAGATTGTCGTTCATCGCGTCCTGAAGCAGTCGCTCGACGGAATTCTTCTGCTCGGTAATATCGGTGATGGTGCCGACGCAGCGGATGATTTCGCCGTTGGAGCCGAGAACCGGACGGGCGCGGATTTGCAGCCAGTGGAAATGACCGTCTTCGGCACGAATGCGGAATTCGTGGTTGAGGCGGCCCTTGCGATGGTCGAGCAGCACGTCGAGCGTCGCCTTGAACCGGTCGCGATCGTCAGGGTGCAGGCGCGGCAGCCAGTTGCGCGCAGCGCCGTGCATGGCGCCGGGTTCCAGCCCCAGCCGGTTGGAAATATCGGGCGTGGTGACGATGCGGTCGCGCGTCACATCCCAGTCCCAGACCGTATCGCCGCTGCCCGTCAGCGCCAGCGATTGCCGCTCGAGATCGGAGAAGAGACCCTGTTGGTAGGCGCTGCCGGCAAAGGCGTGCTGAATGACGGTGAAGCCGATCAACAGCACGATCAGCACCAGCCCGCCGCCGAGTGCGGGCTGCACGATGTCATTGTCCAATTGCCCCGTGACCGTCAGCCAGCTGCCGAACAGCCAGACGAGGATAAGCGCCCAGGAAGGCACGAGCAAAATCGCCCGATCGTAACGGTTGAAACCGAGATAGACGATAAGTGCGATGCCGGCCGTTGCGGTGAGCGCAAAGGACACGCGCGCGATACCGGAGGCGACCGAGGGATCGTAGATCGCCACGCCGAACAGCAGCGCCAGACCCACCACCCAGGCAAAGGTCGCATAACCGAGATGCGCATGCCATCGGTTGAGATTGAGATAGGTGAACAGGAAGACCACGAAGCTGGAGGCGAGCGCCACTTCCGCGCCCGCCCTCCATATTCGCTGATCGCTTGAGGTGACGGTGATGAGCTTTTCGAGGAAGCCGAAATCCACGCATATATAGGCGAGCACCGCCCATGCGAGCGCGGCCGAGGCCGGCAGGACGGAGGTACCCTTGACCACGAACAGGATGGTCAGAAGCACCGCGAGCAGGCCGGCAATGCCGAGCACGATGCCGCGATAGAGCGTAAACGCGTTGATCGTGTCCTTGTAGGCCTCGGGCTCCCACAGATAAAGCTGCGGCAGCTGCGGCGTGGAAAGCTCGGCGACGAAGGTGATGACGGAGCCGGGATTGAGGGTGATGCGGAACACGTCGGCATCCGGGCTCGGCTGCCGGTCGAGCGCAAAGCCTTCGCTCGGCGTAATCGCCATGATGCGCTGCGAGCCGAGATCGGGCCAGAACAGCTTGGAATTGACGAGGCGGAAATGCGGCGCGACGATCACGCGCTCCAGCTGCTCTTCCGAAACGTTAGCGAGTGCGAAAACCGCCCAGTCGCCCTGATGGTCGGTGGAGCTGGCGCGCACCTCGATACGGCGGCGAATGCCGTCGGGGCCGGGCGCGGTCGAGACCTGAAAGGCTTCGCCCTGGTTGGCATAGATATCGGTGGTGGCCGTCAGGTCGAGCGCCGTGTCGTCACGGGAAATCTTCACCGGCTCGAAGGCGTAGGAATAGGAAGAGAAAAGCAGGAAAAGCAGGAAAAACGGCGCAGCCAGCGCGATTGCCGCCAGACGTTTCGCAAGGCAAGGCGCAGTGTGATTGTAGGTCATGTATCGTACTTCGTTCCGCCGGAGCTTTGCTTGTCGGCAAGAAGGGAAAACATCATATGATCCCGCCATTGGCCATTGATTTTCAGATATTCCCGCAGGAGGCCTTCCCGCTGGAACCCGGCATTTTCGAGAAGCCGGATGCTTTTGAAGTTTTCCGGAATACAGGCTGCCTCGATACGGTGCAACTGAAGTCCGTTAAAGATGTATGGTATTACCAATTTTAATGCGGCAGACATATGGCCTTGGGCGGCGTGCCGCTCGCCGATCCAGTATCCGATCATGCAGCTTTGCGCCGCACCCCGGCGGATGTAACCGATGGTGATGCCGCCGACCAGCAGCGTCTCTTTCTCGAATAGCAGGAAGGAAACGGCGGTGCCGGAGGAAAATTCCTGGCCGTTGCGCACCACGCGCATGCGGAAGGCGCCTTCCGTCAGCTCGTCCGGCCGCCAGGTCGGCTCCCAGGGCTGAAGAAACTGCCGGCTTTCGGAGCGCAACACATGCCATTGCTTGAAATCGCCGTAGCGCGGCAGTCTGAGAAGGTGATTGGCGCTGCGCAGTTCGGGCGTGTCGCTATGTCGGGAAAGAAAACGCAGCATTCACGATCCCTGTGCGGCAGACATCGCCATCCGCGAGCGGGATGGCGAAAAAGATGAGCGGTCTTTGCCTTTAAATCCCGCTCTCATATCGGTTTATCCGTTCGCCTTTATCCTTGCGGGCTGCTGCGCGGAAAGCGCCGCAGTGATGTCGGAAAGAGGCGGCAGATGTTCGAGCGGGCCAATTGCGGACAATGTCGGAACTGTATCGAAAAACAGCCGTCCCGCAAGATCGGTCAGGCGCGCGCGGGTGATGTCGCCAAGCCGCTCCATCATCTCCTCATTGGGGATGGGCCGGCCGTAAAGCATCATCTGCCGGGCCATCTGGCCGGCGCGGGCGGCCGGGCTTTCCTGGCCCATCAGCAATTGCGCGCGGATTTGCGCCCGGGCGCGGTCGATTTCTTCCTGATGGATGGTCTGCGAGGACTTACGAAGTTCCTCCAGAATGACGGGCACCAGTTCCGGCAGGTCGTTGCCGCCGGTGGCCGCATGCACGCCGAAGATGCCGGTATCGGAAAAGCCCCAGTGGAATGCATAGACGGAATAGCAGAGGCCGCGATATTCGCGCACTTCCTGGAACAGGCGGGAGGACATGCCGCCGCCCAGTATATTGGCGAGAATCTGCGAACAATAGAAATCGCGGGCGTGATAGGCCTTGCCCTCGAAGCCGAGGAGCACCTGCGCATCCATCAGGTCGCGGGTCTCGCGGATTTCGCCACCGGTATAGATAGCCTTTTCGAGCACCGGCGTGGCGATGGGCAATTGCGGCAGCGAGGCGAAACGTTCCTCCACCTGCTTCACGAAGCTTTCGTGATCGACAGCGCCGGCCGCCACGACGAAAATGCGGTCCGTCGTGTAGTTGCGGGCGAGATAATGCCTGATCTGGCCGGTGGTGAAGGATTGAACGGTGTCCGGCGTGCCGAGGATCGGGCGGCCGATGGTCTGGTCGCGATAGGCGACACCGGAGAAATTGTCGAAGATCACGTCGTCGGGCGTATCGGTCGCCGCGCCGATTTCCTGCAGGATGACGTTTTTCTCCCGCTCCAGCTCGTCTTCGTCGAACAGCGATTCCGTCAGGATGTCGGCAAGAATATCGACGGCGAGGGGGACGTGGTCTTTCAGGACGCGGGCGTAGTAGGAGGTCGTTTCCGTCGATGTCGCGGCGTTGACTTCGCCGCCGACATTTTCGATTTCTTCGGCGATCTGCCGGGCGGTGCGGCGCGCCGTGCCCTTGAAAGCCATATGCTCGAGAAGATGGGCGATGCCGTGTTCGGCAGTCGTCTCGTTGCGGGAACCGGATTTGATCCACACCCCAAGAGCGACGCTTTCGAGATGCGGCATTTTTTCCGTCACAACGGTCAACCCGGACGAAAGCCGGGTCACATTTACTCTCATACTCAACGTCTTTCCGCGTCTCTATTTGCCGGCGCGTGCGTGTTTGCCGATGAAGGTTTCCACGGCTTTGAGCTCCGCATCCAGAATGTCGAAACGCTCCTCCCGGTTCATAATGTCAGCTAACCATACTGGAAGCGCAGGCTCGATTGCGCAAGCGGATTTTACAGCGGCCGGGAATTTAGCCGGGTGAGCGGTCGACAGAACGACCATCGGGCTTGACGCCTTTTCGTGCTTTTCCGCCACGAAAACGCCGGTCGCCGTATGCGGGTCGATCAGGTAGCCGGTTTTCTCAAGCGTGTCGCGGATCGTTGCCGCCACCTGCTTTTCGGTGGCGCGGCCGGCGCGGAAATCCTTCTTGATGAATTTCAGCGCATGCGGCGGAATTTCAAAGGATCCGGATTGCTTGAGGCCGTCCATCGATGCCTTTACCGCAGCGGAATCACGGCCATAGGCTTCGAACAGCAGGCGTTCGAAGTTGGAAGAGATCTGGATGTCCATGGAGGGCGAGGTGGTCGGCTTGACGCCGCGCATCTCGTAACGGCCGGTCTTCAGCGTGCGCGCCAGAATGTCGTTGTCATTGGTGGCGATGACGAGCTTGTCGATCGGCAGGCCCATCTTCTTGGCGACGTAACCGGCGAAGATATCGCCGAAATTGCCGGTCGGAACGGTGAAGGAAATCTTCCGGTCGGGACCGCCGAGCGAAAGCGACGCGGTGAAATAATAGACCACCTGCGCCATGATGCGCGCCCAGTTGATGGAGTTGACGCCGGAAAGCTTCACGCCGTCGCGGAACTTCACGTCGTTGAACATCTCTTTCACCAGCGTCTGGCAATCGTCGAAATTGCCGTTGATCGCCAGCGCATGCACGTTGGAAGCGGTCGAGGTCGTCATCTGGCGCTGCTGCACCGGAGAGACCTTGCCGTTCGGGAAAAGGATGAAGATATCGGTGCGCTCGCGGCCTGCGAAGGCGTCGATGGCCGCGCCGCCGGTATCGCCCGAGGTGGCGCCGACAATGGTGGCGCGCTCGCCGCGTTCGGAAAGCGTATAGTCCATCAGGCGGGCGAGAAGCTGCATCGCCACATCCTTGAAGGCGAGCGTGGTGCCGTGGAAAAGCTCGAGAACGAAGGTGTTCGGACCGGTCTGCGTCAGCGGCACGACGGCAGGATGCCGGAAGGTCGCATAGGCGTCGTCGATCATCGCCTTGAACTTGTCCGCCGGAATCTCGCCGCCGGTGAAACGGTAGAGAACCTCGAAGGCGACATCCTGATAGGACTTGCCGCGCAGGTTGCGGATTTCCTTCTTCGACATGGAAGGCCATTTGCGCGGAACATAAAGCCCGCCGTCACGGCCAAGGCCCGCCAGAAGCGCGTCGCAAAAACCAAGCGAAGGGGCCGCACCCCTGGTCGATACATATTCCACGAGATAGTCCCTTATCAGTTACCGATGCGATCGGCGTCTTTGTCCGCAGCGTCTCACCGGAATGAGGCGATTGGCGAGCTAATGAAGGGCTTTTCTGAAAATTCAAGCAAAACCGAACATGCCAATCGATTTTTTCCGGCGTCGCTGCTATAGACCATCGCCAACCTGGGTGAAAGGTCAATAAACAGCGTCTCCGGTTCTGTTCCGGGACAAGGGAGAGGATTTAGAAGAGTGTCAGGGAATTTCTTGCGTTTGTCCGCCGCGATGTCGCTTCTCGTCGTTGTTGCAGGATGCAATTCCTCCAACCCGTCGGACTCGTTTGCCGTCAACCCGCCGGCGGCGCAGGCCGCACCGACGGCTGCCGTGGTTCAGGCCAATTGCCCGGCCGTGACGGTTCTCGATGCCAACGCCGTTCATCGCGTCTATGCCGGCGGCGCCAAGGACGATCCGCAGAAACTCGCCTATCAGGTCTCGCTGTCCGATACGACGCGTTCATGCACCGCCAATGAATCGACGCTGACAGTAAACGTGCTGGCCCAGGGCCGCCTCGTTCCCGGCCCGATGGCCAAGCCCGGCCGCGTGACCGTGCCGATCCGCGTGACGGTGAAGGACGGCGACGGCGAGATCTACGGCGAAACCACCGCCTTCGCCGTCGATGTTCCCGCAGGCGGGGCCGGCACGCAGTTCATCTTCAACAACGACCACGTCGCCATCCCCAACGGACCGGGCGGCGCACCGAAGTCTGTCAGCGTCTTCATCGGCTTCGCCGAGCAGGGCGCAAAGGCCAAGACCAAGCGCCGGTGATTTGACGGGCTAGATGTAAAAAACCGGGGGCTGCTTTTGCGGACTCCGGTTTCTTTTTGAATGGCAACGAATTTAAATGCCTGCTGCCTTTCGCAAGGCCTCGTTGATGCGGCTCTGCCATCCTTTGCCACCTTCGCGAAAACGCTCCACCACGTCTTCATCGAGGCGTAACGTCACCTGTTTCTTCGGCTTATCCACCGGCGGGCGGCCACGCGTCTTTCTGTATTCATCAATTGCTTCGAAGAAAGCAGGAGGCAAAACGTCTCGGGCGGGGCGTGCATTTGCCAATTCCTGATCCGTCATTTCCGGGAAATCGACGGCGTCCCAGTCCGCTTCGGTATAGCCGCGTCCGGGTTTGAATTCTTTTAGTTTTGCAACTTTGGCCATGGCAACCTCCTTCTTTCCCTGGAACTCGCCCGTCGGAAGCTGATGATGGATATTGCTTCTGTCCCGACAGTCGCAAAAACAACGGCCATAGTCCCGTCCCGGAAATATCCGATCGCTTTGAAGCGCGAACTTCCCGGTTCGGTCAGGCTTTTCTCGATGATGGCGTTCTCCCAATCAAACCCATCGATATCTTCAAAATCGAAGCCGTGCTTCTCGATATTGGCGAGCCGCTTGTGCTCATCCCATATGATTTTCATGAATTAATGTAGCTACATTTATTAAAATATCAATGCTGCCACTCAGATCACGAAAGAAGCCCCTTCACAACTCAAAAAGCGCCTTCCCACTCCGCCATCGCTGCAATCACGGCCGGCAGGTCCTGCATGCGCGAGATCACCGTTTCGGCGCCCGCATCCGTCAGCCGGTCGGCATGGCTCGGATAGGTGTGGGATGCGCCGGTGAAGCCGATGACGCGCATGCCGGCGGCTCTTGCGCCATGGATGCCGTGCACGGAATCCTCGACCACGACCACGCGGTCGGGGGAAACGCCGAATTGCGCCGCGCCATGCAGGAAGATGTCGGGCTTCGGCTTCACGCGGTCGGCTCCAAGGTCCTTGGCGGAATAGATATGCGGTGCGAAATAGGGCTTCAGGCCCACCTTCGTCAGCATCATGTCGAGGCGGTGGCTCGATGAGTTCGAGCAGATGCAACGCGGCGTGGTCAGGCGCGACAGGGCGAATTTTACGCCCTCGATGATCTTCACGTCGCGTTCCAGCCGCATGTCGAGCAGCTTTTCCGATTTGTCGAGCAGCGAGGCGGAGAGCGGAATGCTGGCTTCGCTTTCCACCTGCAGAAGAATGTTCTTCCAGGTCATGCCGGCGAAACGTTCGCCCATTTCCTCGACGGAGATCGGATATCCGGCTTCGGTCAAGAGGCGGGATTCCACCTGCGCCGCGATGATTTCGGAATCGACCAGAACGCCGTCACAGTCGAAAATAATGAGGTCGAAGCCGCTCATGGGCGCTCCCTGTATCGGATTTGGCTGGAAGAAAATGATGCCGGGCTTTTAGACCATGTCCGCGCCAAGCTCAACCGGCTCACCCGCAAAGGTCGGTCCCATCAGGCTCATAGCTCGGTCGGCCTGTGTAAGCGACTGTGCCGCCTCGAATATTTGGTTTGGCGTTACTCTTTCGCGCAAAAACAGCTACACACGGCCGCGCTATATGCGTTATGGGATGTTATGCCCAAGCCAGTGAAGAACACGCCCGAAGACACCATTGCCGCGCGCATCAGCCGCACGCTCGCCGACCGCATTGTTCGCGGTGAGCTGTCGCCGGGCGAAAGGTTGCGGCAGGATCACATCGCCGCCGAATTCGGCGCGTCGCATGTGCCGGTGCGCGAGGCATTCCGCCGGCTGGAAGCGCAGGGGCTTGCCGCCAGCATTCCGCGCCGGGGTGTCCGGGTGGCGGATTTCGGCCTTGACGATGTGCGCGAAGTGGCGGAAATGCGCGCCGCCCTTGAGGTTCTGGCACTGCGCCACGCCATTCCCAACATGACGCCCGCCATTCTCGACCAGGCGGAGGCAGCGACGCTCGAAGGCGACAGCGCCGTCGATGTGCAGCATTGGGAGGAGGCCAACCGCCGCTTCCACCGCCTCATCACCGCGCCCTGCAACATGCCGCGCTTGATGGAGGCGATCGACGGGTTGCATGCGGCGAGCGCCCGCTTCCTGTTTTCCGCCTGGCGCGCCGGCTGGGAGCGCCGCACCGATACCGATCACCGCGCGATCATCGATGCGCTGCGCGGCGGCCGCGCCGAAGAGGCGGTGCGTATCCTCGACGGGCATGTGCAATGGATCGGCCGGAAGGCGATCCGCACCTCGTCCGGCTCGGTGCGCGACGCCTTCGCTATCGTTGGATAGGGCGGGCCCGTGACCGTCCGCCTCCGGCCCCACCATCTTCTCTGTATGCTCACTTATGTGGGCAAGGGATATACGTCCGGCTTCGTCGAAAATTACGACCGTGTCGCCGCCCTCCTGAATGCCGGCGAGGAGGATATCGAGCTGGTGGATGGTCCGGACGATATTTGCGAAGGCCTGTTGTGTGAAAGCCATGCCCACTGTTTTAACGAAGGCGTGGTGCAGCGGGATGAGACGGCCCGCCTTTCGGTGTCAGCGCTTTTGGGCGAGACACTGACCGCCGGCAGGCGGTTGCAGGCGACGCCCGACTTTCTTGCGAAGATGCGTCTGGCTTTCGCCGCAGGCGAGATCAGGCCGGCCTGTCGAGGCTGTCAGTGGATAAGACTGTGCGACCGTATCGCGGCGTCAGGCTTCGCAGGCGTGAAAATCGGAGAACGTCCGGAGCCTCCGGCCGGGCGGCGGCCGAGGCCTACTCCGGCACATCCGTCTCGGTTCTCTCGGCGGCCTTGACCGTCGCCTTGATCTCCTTCGGCTCGCGGCCGGATTTCTTGTCGTAGCTCACCTTCACCGAATACTCGCCGGGATGCAGGGTTTCCTGATGCTGCGTGCCGTAACGGCCGGAAATCTCTTTCTGCGTGCCCTGAAGATCCCTGGTGGTTTCAACGATATCGATCCGTTCCGCACCAGGCGCCTTGATGGCGAGAACGCCCGCATCGAGATCGAGGGTGATTTCGGTTCGTTTTCCGGCAGTCACGGTGAATGGTTGTTCCACCGTCACCTTGCCCAGACGCGCGCGCATGACGAAATCGCCGGCGGGCATTTCCATGATCTTGCCGGTGCCGTAAATGCCGTTGATGGTCTCACGCGTGCCATCCAGCGTTTCCCTGGCCGACATCGCTTCGAAGCGGATATCGTCCGTTTCCACCGCTCTGCCGCCTTCCGCATAAACGGCCTTGGCGATCACCACGCCGCTTGGAATGACCAGCTCGTGGCTGATCTTTTCGCCCGCCTTGATGGCAAGCGTCTCCTCAGCCCGTGCCGGGCCGATGCTGCCGGTGAGGACGACGTCTCCGGCCGGCACGAAGACGGTGTTCTGGCCATAGACGCTGTCCTTGAAATCGCCCTTGGTGATTTCCGTCTTCGCCTGCGTTTCCACATCGCCGCCGGCGCTGCGTTTCGGCACGACGGTCAATTCCGCAGCATCAAAATTCACCTTCGGCCTCGCGACGCTTCCGTCCTTCACCTCGAACGACACTTCGCGGGTCACATTGCCCAGCGCCGCCACCCCGACATATTTGCCCGCCGGCAGTTTCGCCTCGAAGGTGGCGTCATAGGAACCGCCGGCATTGTCGTCGGTACGCCCGCCGGAACGGTCTGCCTTGTAGAAATCCCACCGCACCCTGTCGCTGTTGCCGAGCGACGGGCCGCCATCGAACAGGACCGCATCGGTGACGACGTTATATTGCGGGGCCGGTTGCTGCGCCTGCGACGGCGCCGGCAGCGCCGTTGCGAAAAGTGCGGCGCAGACGACATTCATGGAAAAAGAAGCCATTTTCATCACGGACCCCATTGCGGATTACCCCCTGCCATCATGGCTCTTCCTGCCGCGCCGATATGCGGGGACAGGAGAACCCGTTGTGCACAACGTTTTTGCCCGACTTCGGGTTCCCCCGCCGGCCGCCGCAAATCGCGCCTGCGGGCCGCGACAGCCATTTATTTCGCATTTTCCGTGACTTGTTCAGGCTTTGATAACCATCTTCGGTAACCATAAGCATCAGTAGAGAGTAAGCGTATGGAGCGAGTACCAATGGCAGCAGTTTTTCCGCTGGCCGATTTTCGGCGTGCCGGTTTTGATCGTGCGGGCGAGAGCGACGCCTGGAAAGACAGCATCATCAAAGGTGATTGTGTCGCTGCCTTGGATGCCCTCCCGAGCCAGTCGGTCGATGCGATTTTCGCCGATCCACCCTATAATCTCCAGCTTGGCGGCACGCTGCACCGTCCCGATCAGTCGCTGGTCGATGCCGTCGATGACGAATGGGACCAGTTCGCCTCCTTCGACGCCTATGACGCCTTCACCCGTGCCTGGCTGCTCGCCTGCCGCCGCGTCCTGAAGCCGAACGGCACGATCTGGGTCATCGGTTCCTACCACAATATCTTCCGCGTCGGCTCCATGCTCCAGAACCTCGATTTCTGGATCCTGAACGACATCGTATGGCGCAAGACCAACCCCATGCCGAACTTCAAGGGCCGCCGGTTCCAGAACGCGCATGAGACGATGATCTGGGCCAGCCGCGATCCGAAAGCCAAGAACTACACCTTCAACTACGATGCGCTGAAGGCCTCCAACGACGATGTGCAGATGCGCTCCGACTGGCTGTTCCCGATCTGCAGCGGCAACGAGCGACTGAAGGGCGACGACGGCAAGAAGGTGCATCCGACCCAGAAGCCGGAAGCGCTGCTGGCGCGCATCATCATGGCCTCCACCAAGCCGGGCGATATCGTGCTCGACCCGTTCTTCGGCTCCGGCACCACGGGTGCCGTTGCAAAACGTCTCGGCCGTCACTTCGTCGGCATCGAGCGCGAACAGGATTATATCGATGCGGCATCCGCCCGCATCGCCGCCGTCGAGCCGCTCGGCAAGGCGGAACTGACCGTGATGACCGGCAAGAAGGCCGAACCTCGCGTTGCCTTCAACACGCTGGTGGAAAGCGGCCTCGTCCGCCCGGGTCAGGTGCTGACCGATGCAAGACGCCGTTATAGCGCCATTATTCGTGCCGATGGTACTCTCGCATCCGCCGGGACCGCCGGCTCCATTCACCGCCTCGGCGCGAAGGTGCAGGGTCTCGACGCATGCAACGGATGGACGTTCTGGCATTTCGAAGACGGCGACACGCTGAAGCCGATCGACGATCTGAGAGCGATCATCCGCAGTGAACTGGCAAAGGCCGAATAGTCAAAGCCCAAAAGGCTTAGACGCAACGATCCACCGCCCGCCCTTGTCAGCCTATGTCTCCGCCCGGTTTAGTACCTTCAGTCCCGGATGGAGAACGACCAACGCCCGGCACTTCGGTGTCGGGCGTTGGTATTTTCGAGTATCCTATTTTAGCAAGACAAGTTTCGCGCAAGAGATCGGCAATACTGTCTCAAATCAGAGCAGTGGTTGTGAAAATCCGGTTCGGAAAAATCACAAAAACATTGCGTCCGATGCCGCTTGCGGCAGGACTGGCGCAGGCCGGAGACCGCCATTTCCGCCTGCGCCAATTTCTTTTCCTGATGTGGAAGTTTATTAGACGTCCACCCCAAAACCCCGCAGATCCTGCTTCAGTTTCTCCGCGCCGGTGAAGTGCACGGCCTGCCAGCCTGCTTTCTTCGCGCCTTCGACATTCACAAGCGTATCGTCGATGAAGAGGCTGGCGGCCGGATTGAGGCCGAATTCCCTGGCGTGCAGATCGTAGATCGCCACATCGGGCTTCAACAGCTTCACATCGCCGGAAACGGTAACGCCGCGTGGCAAAGTGAGGAAGGGGAACATTTTCTGCGCCTCGCGGAAGGTGTCGGAGGCGAAGTTGGTCAGCATCGTCACGTCATGGCCGCTGTCGATCAGCGCAACCATGATCGCGACGCTGTCGTCATAGGAATGCGAGACCATCTCGTGCCAGAACTTGCGGAAGGAACGGATGTGCTCTTCCCGCTCCGGAAACTGCTCCACCAGCAGCGCTTCGGCATCTTCCCAGCGGCGTCCGCGATCCTGTTCGAGGTTCCAGTCATGGGTGCAGACATTCTCGAAGAACCATTTGCGCTCATCGGCATCGGGAATGAGACGGCTATAGGGAATATGCGGATCGTAATGGATCAGCACCTTGCCGATGTCGAATACGATATGCTCAATCTTGGTCATCGAAATTTCCTGCTTTCGTCGAATGCGGATGGAATAGCTTGGGCGATGACTTTTTTCATCACCGTTGGCAGCGCCTGCGCGTCAAGATTTGTAACCGGCTCCCACCATCCGTCATCCGGGCCGGCTTTAAGGCCGTCTGGCACCTGCGCGCGGTAGACCGTGAGCCGCAGTTCGAAATGGGTGAAGACATGCACGATGACGCCCGCCGCCTGCCAGCCGGCGGCAAAGGGCGCATGGCTCGCCTCCGTGCCGCCGTCCATGCGGGCGGTCCATGCCGTTGTCGGCACCTCGGTCATGCCGCCGAGAAGCCCGCTTTCGATGCGCCGGCGAAGCAGGATTTCGCCGCTCGCATTCACCGCCACGAAGGCGGCCCCGAGCCTCACGGGCTTTGCCTTCTTCGCCGCCTTGACCGGAAAACGCTCCGGCTCGTCATGGGCAAGCGCAAGACAGTGGCCGTTGAACGGACAGAGCGCGCAGGCCGGCCGTTTCGGCGTGCAGATCGTCGCGCCGAGATCCATCATCGCCTGGGCAAAATCGCCGGGCCGGTCGGAAGGGGTAAGCTCGGCCACCTTCGCTTTCATGGCGGGCTTTGAGCCGGGCAGGGGGGCATCTATTGAAAATAGGCGGGAGATGACACGCTCCACATTGCCGTCCATCACCGCCGCCTGCCGGTTGAATGCGATGGCTGCCACGGCGGCGGCGGTATAATCGCCGATGCCGGGCAGTTGCTTCAGGCCTTCTTCGCTGTCCGGAAAGGTGCCGCCATGCTCGCGCGCCACGGCTTCGGCGCATTTTTTAAGGTTGCGGGCGCGAGCATAATAACCGAGCCCCGCCCAGGCCGCCATGACATCTTCGACCGGTGCCGCGGCCAGATCGCTGACGCTTGGCCAGGCGGTGAGAAACTTCAGGAAATAGGGTTTAACCGCCTGCACCGTCGTCTGCTGCAACATGACCTCCGACAGCCAGACGTGATAGGGATCGGCGCGTTTTCCCCGTGCCGCCATGGCGGGAGACGTGCGCCATGGCAGTTCGCGATGGTGCCGGTCGTACCATGCGAGAAGTTGTTCCGCCGTCGGATGTGATATGTGTTGCCGCGTATGTGTGTTCATCGCCGCTGAACATAGACACGGCACGGCAATCTGCAACAGGATACCCGTTGCGACGGCGTGGAAAACCGTATCCCGCAATGAGCGCCCTGACATAGAATTCCTCCATTCGATTCAGGAGGAACGAACCCATGCCAAACGCGCTGCTGGAAATGATACCCCCGCCACTCCAGTACACTATCGGAGTTTTGCTGGCACTGTGCCTGATAGGGTGGTTGCTGAACCATATTGGCCGTCTGTGTTTCGGGCGTCAGAACAGCGTGGCCTTTGTGGTTTCCCGCCTGATCGGCGAAGTCCGTGAACTGGAGAAGATGAGAGGCAAGCCCTCGCGCCGCTTTCGAATTATCGAATCCGGTTTCTGGGCGATTTTCTGCCATGGCCTGTGGATATACCTCTCCATCGTGCTCACCTGCATGTTGGTGATTGCCGTTATGTCGGATAAGCCGGGAATATCGCATCTGAAGTTTTTGGCTGGGGCCTATTTCCTCTTTGGATGTTTGGTGGCGGGAATGATACGCTTGGGTGCCTGCCGGGACTGGCGACGATTCCGCGCATTGTTGCGTGGAGAAGAAGATGACGATGGCGCGACCGCTTGAGGCCGCTTGGCCTCTGTCGAGGAGAGCATGAAGAAACCCGCAGATTCATTCCGCAAAGGCGTCGTGCAGATCGCCGAAGTCGCCAATGGCATCATGGACCCCGTGCTGTCCAAACGGGCGGGCATCAACACGGCGCTGCTCGGCTCCTGGGACGAGATCGCCGGCGACGACTTCGCCGATTGCACCCGGCCGGAAAAGATCACCTGGCCGCGCCGCGACGAGGGGCCGGATCGCGGCGGTTATCAGCCGGGCGTGCTGACGATTGCCTGCGAAGGCGCGCGCGCCCTGTTTCTCACCCATGCGCAGGGCGAACTGATTGCCCGCATCAACGGCTTTTTCGGCTTTCCGGCGGTGCGCCAGATCAGGATCGTGCAGAAACCGGTGTCCCAAACCGTCAACCGCCGGCGCAAACCGCAACCCCTGCGCGGCGATGCGGCAAAACGTCTCGATGACATGATGGACGGCATCGAGAGCGAGGCGCTGCGCAAGGCGGTGGAGAGGCTGGGCACGGCGGTATTGCAGAAAAAGCCACCGCAACGAAGTTTGAAATAGGAAGAAATTTCAGAGGCGGCTTCTGATTGCGCGGTAAATAGAATTTCATTCTCGATTTCAATTTGTTGGCCGACGATTTCCGAATTACTCCATGGCTCAAAGGAGTATGCCGATGGAAATCAAGGAAACACCAGAAATGTGGGTTGTGCGTTTTGGTCAACGCCTGCGGATACCCGATGTCAGACAGGCTGCTGCCGAATATTCGGCAATCATAGACAGGCAGCTCGCCGAGCACCGCCTGGAAACCGATGGGCCTTGGATTTTCATTTCCCACAACCTGCCAAGAGATAGCAAAACCCTGTTCGACTGGGAGATATGCCGCCCGATAAGAAAACCCGTGCAGTGGGATGAGACAATCGAGCTGCATCATCTCGAACCAATCATCGTTGCAAGCAGGGTGCATCAAGGATCACTGAGATCGTTATTCACCAAAGGATATGCCCCGCTGGTTGCGGAGATAGAAATGTCTCGCCACCATTTCTCGGGTGAGAGCCGTGAAATTTATCACGGCTGGAACGGGCACGGCTCGTCTTATCACAATATCGAAATCCAGTTTGGTCTATCGCGTTGAGGTCATAAGGGGCGCTCGCTGCGACCATTGCCCGCACCCTCTGTATTCAGGGCTTGTTTCTCTTCGTTGTTTTTGCGTTTTCGCCTTCTCGAAGTCACGATTCTTTGACAAGGAAGTTCCAGAGCCCGCTTGTCGCGCTGCCGGTGCTGGTGGTATCGGGTTAGCGAATTGCGCATCAGGCAGTTTCAAATCAACACGGGTGTTTCCATGCCGATTTCCGAATTGAATATTACCAGACGCGGCCTTCTCGGCGGCGTTGCTCTCGCTGCCGTTGCCACGGCCCTGCCGTTTGCCTTCACGCCCGGTATCGCCGAGGCACAGGAATTGCCTGAATCCACCGGCGATGTGGATATGGCTGCGGTGATGAAGCCCGGCCCGCTGCCGGAAGCCGCGCTCGGCGATGCCAACGCACCCGTCAAAATCGTCGAATACATGTCGATGACCTGCCCGCACTGCGCCAACTTCCACAACAAGACCTTCGAAGAGATCAAGAAGAAATACATTGATACCGGCAAGGTCTATTTCGTGCTGCGCGAATTCCCGTTCGATCCGCGCGCCGCTGCCGCCTTCATGCTGGCGCGCTGCGCACCGGAAGGTCAGTATTTCCCCTTCGTTTCCATGCTGTTCAAGCAGCAGCAGAGCTGGGCAGTTGCGCAGGATGCGCGCGCCGCCCTGCTGCAAATGTCGAAAATGGCCGGTTTCTCACAGGAGTCTTTCGAGGCCTGCTTGACGAACCAGAAACTTCTGGATGATGTGAACGCAACCATGCAACGCGGTGCGACGGAATTCGGCGTCAACTCCACGCCGACTTTCATCATCAACGGCAAGAAATATGCGGGAGACATGTCGGTTGAAACCATGTCGGCTGTCATCGACAAGCTGCTCTGATCGCCGGACCCTGAAAGAAACGGGCGGCGGATATTTCCGCACGCCCGTTTTTTATTGCCCATATTCTTGCCGGGGCGTGACGGCATGAAGTTCAACAAGCTCCGTCTCGTCGGTTTCAAGTCTTTCGTCGAGCCTTCCGAATTCATCATCGAGCCGGGGCTTACCGGTGTCGTCGGGCCGAACGGCTGCGGCAAGTCCAATCTGGTCGAAGCGCTGCGCTGGGTGATGGGCGAGAATTCCTACAAGAACATGCGCGCCTCCGGCATGGATGACGTCATCTTCTCCGGTTCCGGCAATCGCCCGGCCCGCAACACCGCCGAAGTCGGCCTTTATCTCGACAATTCCGACCGCACCGCGCCCGCCGCCTTCAACGATGCCGATGAAATTCAGGTCACACGCCGCATCGAGCGCGAAAACGGCTCCGTTTACCGCATCAACGGCAAGGAAGCCCGCGCCAAGGATGTGCAGCTTCTGTTTGCGGACGCCTCCACCGGCGCGCGCTCGCCCTCCATGGTGGGGCAGGGCCGTATCGGTGAACTCATCAATGCCAAACCGCAGGCCCGCCGCCAGCTGCTGGAAGAGGCGGCCGGCATTTCCGGCCTGCATTCCCGCCGCCACGAGGCCGAGCTTCGCCTGCGCGCCGCCGAGACCAATCTGGAGCGGCTGGAAGACGTCACCGCCCAGCTGGAAAGCCAGATCGAAAGCCTGAAACGCCAGGCGCGGCAGGCCAACCGTTTCAAGATGCTGTCCGCCGATATTCGCGCCCGCGAGGCGACCCTTCTGCATATTCGCTGGGTCGAGGCGAAGGAAGCCGAAGGCGAGGCGGAAAGCGCGCTCAATCAGGCGACCAACATCGTCGCTGAAAAGGCGCAGGCGCAGATGGAGGCGGCCAAGCAGCAGGGTATCGCCAGCCTGAAGCTGCCGGAGCTGCGCGAGGACGAGGCGAAAGTCGCCGCCGCCCTGCAACGCCTGCAAATTGCCCGCACCCAGCTGGATGACGAAGCGAACCGCCTGCTGCGCCGCCGCGACGAGCTTGCCCGCCGCCTGTCGCAGCTTGGCGAGGATATCGTCCGCGAGGAACGGCTGGTCTCCGATAATGCCCAGATACTCGCACGGCTCGATGAAGAAGAGGCCGAACTTCTGGAAATCCTCTCCGATTCCGGCCGCCATGCGGAAGAGATGCGCGACGCCTTCGAAGCCGCCGCTGTCAAGCTGGCGGAAAGCGAAGCCATCTTCACCGCGATTACTGCCGAACGGGCCGAGGCATCCGCCGCCCGCCAGCAACTGGAGCGGGCGATCCGCGATCTTTCCGACCGTAAGCTGAGGCTGGAGCGGCAATCGCAGGAGGCATCCGCCGAGATCGATGCCATCGACGAAAAACTCTCCGGCCTTCCCGACCCGTCCGAACGGCGCGAAGCGGTCGAGGCGGCGGAGATCGCGGTCGAGGATGCCCTGATCGTGGTGGAGGAAGCCGAAGCCGCCGTCGCCGAGGCGCGTTCCGCCGAAGCGCTGGCGCGCGCGCCGCTGGAAACGGCGCGGAACCGACTGAACGCGCTCGATACGGAAGCACGCACCATCACCAAGATTCTTGCCTCCAGCGCCGCCGCCAATGGCAGCTTTACGCCGGTGGCCGAAGAAATGACGGTGGAGCGCGGTTTCGAGGCGGCATTGGGTGCCGCCCTCGGTGACGATCTCGAAAGCCCGCTCGATCCCGCCGCGCCCGCCTATTGGGCCGGAAATGGCGATGGCGCTGATGATCCCGCCTTGCCTCAGGGCGCGAAACCGCTTCTGGATTATGCGCAGGCGCCGGAAGCCCTGCGCCGCGCTTTGGCGCAGATCGGCGTCGTCGCAAACACGGCGGAAGCCCTGCGCCTGCTGCCGCGTTTGAAGGCCGGACAGCGGCTGGGACGCGCGAAGGCGCGCTGTTTCGTTGGGACGGTCACATTGCCAGCGCCGATGCGCCGGGTGCCGCAGCGCTTCGCCTGTCGCAGAAGAACCGCCTTGCTGAAATCGAGACAGAACTGGATGAGGCCCGCTCCATTCTGGATGAGGCCGAAGACCAGCTTGCCGCGAAAACCGAAGAAATCCGCAGCAGCGAATTGCGGCTCTGGGAAGTGCGCGACAGAAGCCGGCTTGCGACCCGCCATCTTGCCGAGGCGCGCGAGGCGCTCACCGCCGCCGAAAAGGCCTCGGGCGATCTGCTGCGCCGTCGCGATATCGTGTCCGAAGCACTGAACCAGATCGGTGCGCAGATCGATGAGATCGCCGTTCAGGAGGAGAACGCCCGCATCGAAATGGAAGACGCGCCCGATCTTTCCGTGCTGGATCTGCGGCTGCGCGAAAGCCAGCTTGAAGTCGCGACCGACCGCGGCCTTCTGGCGGAGGCCCGTGCCCGCCATGAGGGCGTGAGCCGCGAGGCGGAAAGCCGTCAGCGCAGAATTCAGGCGATAGGGCAGGAGCGCTCCACCTGGCAATCGCGTGCGGCAAGTGCGGCCGATCACATCGCCACGCTGCGCGAACGCGAGGAAGAGGCGCGCGAGGAAATCGCCGAGCTGGACATAGCGCCGGAGGAGTTCGACGAGAAACGCCGCAGCCTGCTCAATGAATTGCAAAAGACCGAAGAGGCTCGCCGCGAGGCCGCCGACCGGCTGGCCGAGGCAGAGAACCTGCAGCGCGCCGCCGACCGTGTGGCGGCTACGGCCCTTTCCGAACTGGCCGAAGCCCGCGAAAAGCGCGGCCGTGCCGAAGAACGGCTGGTTTCCGCCCGCGAAAAGCGGCAGGAAACCGAACACCGCATCCGCGAAACACTGAATACCGAGCCGCATATGGCGTTCCGCCTGACCGGCCTCGGTCCGGACCAGCCGAAGCCGGATATTCGCGACGTCGAGCGCGATCTCGACCGGCTGAAGATCGAACGCGAGCGGCTGGGCGCGGTCAATCTGCGCGCCGAGGAAGAGCAGGCCGAGCTTTCCGCCAAGCTCGAAGCGCTGATCAAGGAACGCGACGACATCATCGACGCCGTGCGCAAGCTGCGCGCCGGCATCCAGAACCTCAACCGCGAAGGCCGCGAACGGCTGATCGCCGCTTTCGATGTGGTCAATTCGCAGTTCCAGCGGCTTTTCACCCATCTTTTCGGCGGCGGCACGGCGGAATTGCAGCTGATCGAATCCGACGATCCGCTGGAAGCGGGCCTGGAAATCCTCGCCCGCCCGCCGGGCAAGAAACCGCAGACCATGACGCTGCTTTCCGGCGGCGAACAGGCGCTGACGGCCATGGCGCTGATCTTCGCGGTCTTCCTCACCAATCCCGCGCCCATCTGCGTGCTGGACGAGGTGGACGCGCCGCTCGACGACCACAATGTCGAGCGTTACTGCAACCTGATGGACGAGATGGTGGCCTCCACCGAAACCCGCTTCGTCATCATCACCCACAATCCCATCACCATGGCGCGCATGAACCGCCTCTTCGGCGTCACCATGGCCGAACAGGGCGTCTCGCAGCTCGTATCCGTGGATTTGCAGACCGCCGAGCAGTTGCGCGAAGCCGTCTGAGGTTTCTTTTTCCCTTCGCCCACCATCGCGAATTTATCTGGCCGTATCACCCATTCGGGTGAGCGACAACGCGCGGTGTTTTGCTATGTTTTCCGCAAGGGCCAAAGGGCCCGTCACAGACCCCACCATCCGGTTTCCTGTACCGGATGGAATGCCTTGCGAGGCCGCTGCCGTGGCCTCGCAAGGCTTTCTTTTTCCGGGTTCATAGGGTGATGTGGGTGTATGGCTGGTAATCGTTTCCGGGGCGCAAAACTACTCCGTCATACCGGCCTTGAGCCGGTATCCAGCCAGCCCAAGTCCTTGGGCTGAAAGGACTCTTCCCGTCGCGCGAGAGCCGCGTCGATCTGATTCCGGCTCAAGGTCGAAATGACGGAAGGAGAGGACACTACGAATCCCGGTAAACGCCGAGCCTGCCATAACTGTCAATCGTGCGGTGCGGAGCGCTACCGCCTGCTCACCCCGGCACCAGCCGCAGCCGCGTGCCCCAGGGGTCTATCGCTTCCACGACGTTATTCTCCATCTCCACCAGCACATAACCGGCGGCCCGCAGCCGCGTCTTCTGCGCCTCCAGATCATCGGGGTTGCGAACGGTGAGGGAAAACCAGTCGAGACCGGTTTCCATGGCGTTGCGTTCCTTCGCGCCACGGCTGTTCCATGTATTCACCGCCAGATGATGATGATACCCGCCGGAAGAGAGAAACGAGGCATCGGAGCGCGCGTCCTGCGTCGGTTGCAGGCCGACGGCGGTTTCGTAAAAGGCGCGGGCGGCGGCGATTTCGCCGACCCGCAGGTGAACATGCCCGATGCGCATTCCCGGCGGGGCAGCCTCGTAGTCGCTTCTTTTGGTATCGGTCAGCTTCACCAGGTCGTCGACATCGAGCGGTTCGGTGCCCATTTTCACCACGCGGCCGCTCCAGACCCATGTGTCCTTCGGCCGGTCGCTGTAAACCTCGATGCCGTTGCCCTCGGGATCGTTGAGATAGATCGCCTCGCTGACATTGTGATCGGCAAAACCGGTAAGCGGCACCTGTTTCAGCGCCGCATGTACCAGCCAGCGCGCCAGATCCTTGCGCGAGGGCATCAAGTAGGCGATGTGGAACAGGCCGGCGGAGGTGGGGCTTTCGAAATCCGCCGCCGGCTTGTGCACCAGATCGAGCAGCGGCACGGTGCCGACGCCGAGCGTCACGCCTCTGGCCGTGCGCTCCACCTCGTTCATGCCCAGCACTGAACGGTAATACTCGATCATCTGGTCGAGATCGCGCACGCGCAGCGCGGCCTGGCCGATATGCATCGGCGTAGTCAGCGCGAAGGGAAGGGCGGAGGCGGCGCCTGCGACGGGCACTGCGCCTTCGGCTCTGAGCGCCCCGGCAAGCGCGCTGGCGGCACAGGAAATTCCGGCAAATTTAAGCGTATGGCGGCGGGTAAATTGCATGAATAATCTCTTTGTCGGCGATTTGAATGGCTTAGGCAACACTCCAGTTCAGCGCATTACACGAATGCGTCAATCATGCCGTTATTCGGCCTTTGCGGCAATTCTTGCGCGCAATTTGCCGCAATTATGCTGCACTGCGATGTAAACTGCACGTTGCGGCGTTTCCAACGTGCCGCCAATGCTGTAGATGATAGAAAAATGACAACGCTTCTGGGTGGAGAGCGTGGAATGAAAAAGTGGGTTTATACCTTCGGCAACGGTGCTGCCGAAGGCAGGGCAGGTGACGTTGCGATATTGGGCGGCAAGGGCGCGAACCTTGCCGAAATGGCAAGTCTCGGCCTTCCCGTTCCCCCCGGCCTCACCATCATAACCGATGCCTGCGCCCTTTATCACAAGAACGGCCGCGATCTTCCCGAAGAGCTGAAGCTGCAGGTCATGGCCGGCCTGCACGGCATGGAAACCGTGACCGGCAAAACCTTCGGCGGCAGCCACTCGCCGCTGCTCATCTCCGTCCGCTCCGGCGCGCGCGCCTCCATGCCCGGCATGATGGATACCGTGCTGAACTTGGGTCTCAACGACCGCACCGTCGAGGCGCTGGGCCACGATGCGGGCGACGCCCGTTTTGCCTGGGACAGCTACCGCCGCTTCATCCAGATGTATGCCGATGTCGTCATGGGCCTCGACCACGAATTGTTCGAGGAAATTCTCGAGGACGAAAAAGGCCGCCTCGGCCACGAATACGATACCGACATGTCGGCGGTCGAATGGCAGCATGTCGTTTCGCTTTATAAAAAGCTGATCGAGGATGAGCTGGACGAAGCTTTTCCGCAGGACTGTCATGTCCAGCTCTGGGGCGCAATCGGCGCCGTCTTCGCCAGCTGGACCAACCACCGCGCCGTGACCTACCGGCACCTGCACAATATTCCGGGCGACTGGGGCACGGCGGTCAACGTGCAGGCCATGGTCTTCGGCAATCTCGGCTCGTCCTCGGCAACCGGTGTCGCCTTCACCCGCAATCCTTCGACGGGTGAGGCGGAGCTTTACGGCGAATTCCTCGTCAACGCTCAGGGCGAAGATGTGGTGGCGGGCATCCGCACGCCGCAATCCATCACCGAGGCCGCGCGTCTGGCCTCCGGCTCCGACAAGCCCTCGATGGAAAAGCTGATGCCGGAGGCGTTCAGCGAATTTCTGGCGATCTGCAAGCGGCTGGAAAACCACTATCGCGACATGCAGGATCTGGAATTCACCATCGAGCGCGGCAAGCTCTGGATGCTGCAGACCCGTTCCGGCAAGCGCACCACCCGCGCGGCCATGAAGATCGCCGTCGATATGGTCGAGGAAGGGCTGATCTCGCAGGAGGAAGCCGTCTGCCGCATCGAGCCCTCGTCGCTCGACCAGTTGCTTCACCCCACCATCGATCCCGGCACATCGCGTCCCATTATCGGCTCCGGCCTGCCGGCTTCGCCGGGGGCGGCGACGGGCGAAATCGTCTTTACCGCCGAAGAGGCGGTTGCGGCGGAAGCCGAAGGCCGCCGTGTCATTCTGGTGCGCATCGAAACCAGCCCGGAAGATATTCATGGCATGCACGCCGCCGAAGGCATTCTGACCACGCGCGGCGGCATGACCAGCCACGCCGCCGTGGTGGCGCGCGGCATGGGCATTCCCTGCGTCACCGGCGCCGGCTCCATGCGGGTCGACATGCGCAACAAGGTGCTGATCGGCGTCGGCTGTATGCTCAAGCGCGGCGATGTCATCACCATCGACGGTTCTTCCGGCCGCGTCCTGAAGGGCGAGGTGCCGATGACGCAGCCGGAACTCTCGGGCGATTTCGGCAAGCTGATGGAGTGGGCCGACAGCCTGCGCCGCATGACCGTGCGCACCAATGCCGATACCCCGGCCGACGCCCGCGCTGCCCGCGCCTTCGGCGCGGAAGGCATTGGCCTCTGCCGTACCGAACATATGTTCTTCGAAGGTGACCGCATTCATGTGATGCGTGAGATGATCCTCGCCGAAAGCGAAAAGGGCAGGCGGGCGGCGCTCGATGAGCTTCTGCCGATGCAGCGCTCGGATTTCACCGAACTTTTCCAGATCATGCACGGCCTGCCGGTGACGATCCGCCTGCTCGACCCGCCACTGCACGAATTCCTGCCGAAGACCGATGGTGAGATCGTCGAGGTGGCGGCCGCCATGGGCATGCCGCAGACGGTGTTCCGCCAGCGGCTGGATGCGCTGCACGAATTCAACCCCATGCTCGGCCATCGCGGCTGCCGTCTCGCCATTTCCTATCCGGAAATAGCTGAAATGCAGGCACGCGCCATTTTCGAAGCGGCCGTTGCGGCGGCGCGCATCACCGGCGCGCCGGTCGTGCCCGAAATCATGGTGCCGCTGGTCGGACTGCGCGCGGAACTGGATTACGTCACCGAGGTCATCGACGGCGTCGCCGCAGCGGTGGCGCAGGAAACCGGCATGGAGATCGAATATCTCACCGGCACCATGATCGAGCTGCCGCGCGCGGCACTGCGCGCCCATGTGATTGCGGAAGCGGCGGAATTTTTCTCCTTTGGCACCAACGACCTGACGCAGACCACCTTCGGTATTTCCCGCGACGATGCGGCGCGTTTCATCAATACCTATCAGCGCAAGGGCATCATCGAGCGCGACCCGTTCATCTCGCTCGATTTCGATGGCGTGGGCGAGTTGATCCGCATCGCCGCCGAACGCGGCCGCCAGACGCGGCCGGAGCTGAAGCTCGGCATCTGCGGCGAACATGGCGGCGACCCGGCCTCGATCCATTTCTGCGAGGACGCCGATCTCGACTACGTGTCCTGCTCGCCCTTCCGCGTGCCCATCGCACGCCTGGCCGCGGCACAGGCAACGCTGGCGGCGAAGAGGGATGAGGGCAGGGTGGCGAGCAATGTCGCCTTCATTCCCGTCAGGGGTTCTGTTGGACGATGATGCGCCGCTCCACCACCACGGGGCGGTAGAACATGTCGCGGTTCATCTGCGCCTGCCAGGCGCGGTTGTCGGCGCGGCGGTCCATTTCCAGATCGAGAAGGCAACCGGCCATCGGGTCCGTGCCAGGGCGGAAACCGTAACCCCGGCAAGTCGCCTCATCCCGCGCCCGACGCTCTTCCGGCGTCAGCGTCTGGCAGGCGGTGAGCGCCAGCATGGCGGCAAGCGCACCGAAGACGATGGAAACGCGCATTTTGTTTCTCCCTTGAACATGACAGCCGTACGGCACTTTTATTGCCGCGATTGATACGCCTGTTTTGATACGGGGAAAAGCCGCGTAGAGGCGGAAAGTTGCGTTTGGCAGGCGAACCTCTTCGCCGTCATGCGAGCCCTGAACCGGCATCCACTTGCCTGAGCCTTGGCATCAGGACTGTCTGGAACGCGCCATTTCAGCGCGCATCCAGCTTGAGTCTCCCCACGTCGAGAGCCAGATCATCAGATCGGTGAGAAAGCCGATAATCGGCAGCAGAAGCATATGGCCCAAACCGCGCGTCGTCTGGTTTTTCTCGGCCTCGTGCAGATGAGCCAATTCCTGTTCCTGAATCGAAGCGATAAGCCTATGAAGCTCGGGATCTCTCGTTTGCAGGAAGGCCAATTGATCTTCCAGATGGCGGTGAACGGTGCTTTCAACGGCTTCGGTGCAAATCCAGACCATGTTGCGTCCGCCGAGCGCGGTCAGAAAACCGAGCAGGAGACCCCCAAGGCTCCAAAACGCCATTACGCGACAAGGCCTTGCGTTTCTGGATGGCATGGCGTTCCGAAACCGGGGGCAATGATCGATCTCGTCTTCCCGCATTTCCTGAAGAGCGGGTACGATGTCCGGGAACAGCCGGCGAGCCATCCATATCTGCGCGCCGTAGATACGAATAGCGCCAAACTCACCGGCGTGATTGACCTTGAGAATACGCCGAACGGTAAGCGCCGGGTCGTATTTGCCGGGACTGCCGGACGTTCGAAACATTACCAAGGCGCGTTCCATTCCAGCTAAATGCAGCAGATGTTACCGGTACTAAGAGAGGCGGCTGTGACCACGATTGATAAGCCTGTTTCGATGCCGGGAGAACCCCATTCGGCGCGGAAAGTTACATCCGCCGGAGCGGAGATGCAGATCTCGCAGCCTCCGCCGGTTCTGAAACCAAACATCCTGATTTCGCTCAGGGATTGCGAAGAAAGGACGGCGGGAACAAACCCTGTTGAATGAGCCAGTCGCCGAGCAGAACCGTGAGGATGGCGATGAGGACGATGCCTCCGATAAATGCGAAGAGGCCGAGCGTGGCGCGGGTCCAGCGGCGGGTTTGATAGAGATAAATCGCAAGCCCGATGGGTGCGAGCAGAACGGTGGTGATTTTGGCGGCGGAGCTGCGCCGGAGGTCCCGCTTTTCGGCATCCGCTATCTGCCACCAGGCAAATAGCGTGATGATGCCGATCATCTGCACCAGATCGTTTGCGGTAAAGGATGCTGGAGGCCCGGCAGGCCAGACGGCCGCGTCGATCAGAAGCCCGAGGGAGATGAAAGCGAGCAGGCCGACATAGATCCAGTTACGTTTCGCCATGCACAGTTTCCGCTCTAAATTGCGCTATTGCCCGTGCCGCTATCGCTATCGATGAAATCATCGCCGTCAACCCCAAACTATCAGGGAATAACGGGAATGGTCCGCATGGGGCGTCTCCCTTTTCAGCGGAAACGCCCCACGATTGCCGCTGTCAGGCCGGCGCTGCTTCCCGGTCGTCGAGTGCGTCGATATCCTTGGCGTTGTTATAGACCGCCTCATCGAGAATGCCCTCGCGCTTGGCGACGATGGTGGGCACCAGCGCCTGGCCGGCGACGTTGACCGCCGTGCGGCCCATGTCGAGGATCGGGTCGATGGCGAGCAGCAGGCCCACACCTTCCAGCGGCAGGCCGAGCGTCGAAAGTGTTAGCGTCAGCATTACCACGGCACCCGTGAGGCCTGCCGTTGCGGCGGAACCGAGCACGGAGACGAAGACGATCAGCACATATTCCTGGATGCCGAGCGGCACCTGGAAGAACTGCGCGATGAAGATCGCCGAAATCGCCGGATAGATCGCGGCGCAGCCGTCCATCTTGGTGGTGGCGCCGAGCGGCACGGAGAAGGCGGCATATTCGCGCGGCACACCGAGGCTCTTTTCCGTCACGGTTTCGGTGACGGGCAGCGTGCCGATGGAGGAACGCGACACGAAGGCGAGCTGGATGGCCGGCCATGCGCCCGCAAAGAAGCGCGATGGCTTCAGGCCATGGGCGAGAAGCAGCGCCGGATAGACCACAAAGAGCACCAGCGCCAGACCGATATAAACGGCCGCCGCATACCAGCCGAGCTGCGACAGCGTCGTCCAGCCATATTGATCGACCGCGCGGCCGAGCAGGCCGATGGTGCCGATGGGGGTGAGGCGGATGACCCACCACAGGATTTTCCGCACGATGGCGAGCAGCGACTGGTTGAAGGCGAGGAACGGCTCCGCCGCCTTGCCCGCTTTCAGCGCCGCGACGCCGAAGGCGATCGACACCACGAGCAGCTGCAGCACGTTGAAGTTCAACGAGGTGCTGGCCGCGCCATTATTGAGCTTGGTAGACGCTTCGAGGCCGAAGACGTTGGCCGGGATCAGCCCCTTCAGGAAATCCAGCCAGGAACCGGTGGAAGAAGGCGCTGCCGCTGCCGTATTGGCAATCGCCGTGTTGACGCCGGGCTGAATGACGAGGCCAAGCACGATACCGATGACGACGGCGATCAGTGCGGTGATGGCGAACCAGAGAAGTGTCTGCCAGACGAGCTTCGCCGCATTGGAGAGGTTCTTGAGATTGGCGATGGAGGCGACGATGGCCGTGAAGATCAGCGGCGGAACCAGCGCGCGCAAAAGCTGCACGAAAATGCTGCCGATGGTCTGCAGCGTCACCGAAAGCCAGTTCGGGCTGCCGGCGGCATCGGGACCGATGTTGCGCGCAACGAGCCCGAGCAGCAGGCCGATGACCATGGCGATCAGAACCTGAAAGCCGAAATTGCGATAAAAGGGTTTGGGCCCGGAGGGGCCGGCGGACGTCGTTGCCTGTGACATGACATGTCTCTTTATTGTGCAAGAAAACGAGAATGTTGCACTTTTTACACGCATTCTCGAGGGAGGTCGTCGAGAATACGCCGATTTCCTCAGCAATTAAGGGATGAACATGCGTATTTATTGCGTTGTCGGGGAATAATTCTCTTTAGGTGAGGCAATGCGGAAAAATATTCCGCTCCTTCGTCGCCTTCGACGTCAGAGTCCTAAAACCTACAGTTTGGCAGTGTCATAGCCTGATATTCCGTCACCCCGGACCTGATCCGGGGTCCAGCGCGATCAAGTCCTTGATCGCAAAAGACTCATTCCTCACGGCGCAGCATGGCTGGATACCGGATCATCCTCGGGCTTGTTCCGGGGACCGGCATGACGCAGAAGTTCGCATGCTTTAGCGTAGGGATCGCCTCCTCCTTTGTTTTCCTCGCCGCAAATCCGGTCTATGACATCATATGCAGGTGATTCCCTGCCAGAATTCGGGTGCAACGCTTTTTAGCCAATGCGATCTAACGGATATCCGCTTTCATGACTGTGCGTTTCGTCCGGCCTTTTTCGGTTGCAGCCTATCTTTCCCGCTATCTGGGTCTTGCGGCGCTTGTGCTGTTTCTCATCGCCGCCGGCATTCATCGTTTCGGGCCGCTGACGACGCCCGATCTCGTCGGTCTCATCATCATCGCCGCCGGCATCGCTTTCGCGGCCGTGCTTCTGGCGTTGATCGGGCTTCAGCGGCTGTGGACCAAGGGCGCGCGCGGCGGCCTTTCGGCGCTGGCGGCGCTGCTTCTTTCGGCCCTGCCGCTCGGCGCGGTCGGTTACGGCGCTTTTCTTTATTGGCAACAACCGAAGATTTATGACATTTCCACCGATCTGAGCGACGTGCCGGAATGGCTGGTGACGCCCGCAGCCAATCAGCAATGGCTGGTGCGGCCCGCGACTATCACCAAGGCCGACCGCGACGCGCAGGCCGAAGCCTATGCCAGCCTCGCGGGGCGCCGTTATGAAGGCGCAATCGACCGCATCTATGCCGCCGCCAAAAAAATGGCCACCGCCCAGAATATCCGCATCGTCCACACGAAGGGGGTGATCGGGGCGGAAGATGCGCCCTCCGTCGGCGTTCCGGAGCAGGACAGGACGCAGCCTGCGGAAGAAGGGCCGGTCGAGGATCTGCCCTCCATCGTGCCGGTGCCCATGGCCCGCCCGACCGACGCGCCGTTGCCCACCTTCTTTAACGGTAGCGGCGTGGTGCTGATGCAGGGCGAAACGCGCACGCGCATCTGGGGCCTGCGTTTCGATATCCTCATCCGCCTCAAGGAAGAGGCTGAAACCACCATCGTCGATGTCCGCGTCGCTTCCCGCTACGGCCCGCACGATCTCGGCATGGGTGCTGCGATTGCCGAAGCCTATCTCGATGCGCTGGATGCGGAAATGCAGGGGTTGAACGACAATTGATGTGTCGCTGCGTGTTGTCTTGATGGGACGAGCGGGTGCCGCCTGTTTCTTCTCCCCGACGGGGAGAAGGTGGCCCGAAGGGTCGGATGAGGGGGCACGCTCTCCGAATATCTTTATCCTTGCCCCCTCATCCCGCTGCCGCGGACTTCTCCCCCTCGGGGAGAAGAAACAAGTGGCACCCGCTCGATCCAATCGAGGCTTGGAGTGAGAGGTGAGGTCGCAACGCGCCCTGAAATCTCGCGTGCCCAAAATATCCGCTACGCCGGAAAATACTCACCCAGCAGCGAAGGCGCACCATCCGTCTGCACCTCGCCCTTTTCGATCAGGTCTTCGATATGCGCCAGCACGGAAAGTGCGGCTGCGCCATGCAGGCGCTTGTCGGTGCTGGCATAGATTACCTTCACCATGTCGGCGATCAGCCGGTCGCCTTCGCGGATACGCTTCAGAACCGCCTTTTCCCGCATACGGCGGTGGGCGCGCAAGCCCCGCATGAAGGCGGCGGGATCGGTGACCGGGCCGCCATGGCCGGGCAGGAACAGCCGGTCGTCGCGGGTGAGCAGCCGTTCCAGCGAGGCCATGTAATCGCTCATCGCCCCATCCGGCGGCGCGACGATGGTGGTGGCCCAGGCCATGACGTGATCGGCGGAAAAGACGATGCCGCTGCCATCAAGCGCGAAGGCGGCGTGGTTGGCCGTGTGTCCCGGCGTATGCAGCGCGGTAAGCCGCCACCCATCGCCGGAAAGGCTTTGGCCGTCGCCAAGCGCGATATCGGGTGCAAAAGCCGTATCGGAACTTTCGGCAAAGGGGTTTGTCTCGCCCACGTGCAGCGGGCGCGCGGCACGGTGTGGACCTTCCGCCACCGTCAGCGCCCCGGTCGCCTCCTTCAGCCGGCGGGCAAGCGGCGAGTGATCGCGGTGCGTATGGCTGACGAAGATATGGGTGACCTCGCGGCCCTTCAGCGCCGCCATCAGCGCCTGAAAATGCGCCTCATCCTCCGGACCGGGATCGATGACGGCGACGGAACGGTCGCCGACAATATAGGAGTTGGTGCCATGGAAAGTGAAGGCGGAAGGATTGTTGACGGTGATGCGCTGGATCAGCGGGGCTACGGGAACCGCCTCGCCATAGGCCGGCTGGAAATCGAGATCGAATGCCGGGTCCGCCATCGAGACCTCCTGAAAAATGCCATGCCAGCTTGAGCCGCAGCCTCAACCGCGCCATCGCCAAGCCCTAACATGCGAACTTCGCCACGGCACCCAAAAAGCTTGAATTTTGTGAAAAAATAAGTCGCCGGGTCATTGCCGGGCCGGGCAGGCTTTGCTAATCAGGCGCGGTTCAGGCAGCGGCGTTTCGCCTTCGCTGCCCTGTTGGGGCGTCGCCAAGCGGTAAGGCACCGGTTTTTGGTACCGGCATTCCCAGGTTCGAATCCTGGCGCCCCAGCCATCTATCCCAAAGTCAGAACAACGTTCGCAGATCCCGGCGACCATCGATCACGCGAACGATTTCCACGGAATATATTTCGCCGTCATCGGTATCCGGCACGGTTTCGTAGAGAATGACATAAGGTGCTTCAACGAGCATACGGGCGGACGGAAAAATTTCCGGGTGGCGCTCCCCGAGGTGAGGATGGTCGACCAAGCGCTCCGCTTTGGCGCGGAACCGAGCGAAATATCGCTCTGCGGCAATAGGCTGTGATTTGCCGATATCGATATAGATTTTCTTCACATCGCTGCGTGCGCGGGGCGTCCAGACAAGCTTAGTGGTCACGATTTTTCAACGAGGCCAGTTCTGCACGCGCTTCATTGAGCGCCTCGTCGAAATCCACTTCGGTTGAACCGCCACTGGCTTTGCCCTCAGCCCACAATGCGCGCAGCTTGGCGATGTCGTCGCGTCGCTGAACCCATTTTGCCGACCAGTCTCGCATCGCTTCACGAATGACTTCGCTGCTGCTGGCATAAGCACCGCTTTCCACGGCATCACGCAAGATTTCGGCGTGCTGGGGCGTCATCGAAACGCTGATCTTTTCAACGTTGGCCATCTCATTTCTCCGTGGATATTGGTAGGAATTATTACCACCAACTGGTTTTTGGCGCGAGATATTTTTCCGACGCCCTGGTGGTAATGCACCGGAGGATGCCGGTGCGGGTGGAGAAGCCGTCTCCAACAAAAACGCCGCGCATCCAGAGACACGCGGCGTCCAATCCTAAATCGCGGCCAAGCCTTAAAGCGCGATATCCGGCACCTTCTTCACCGGCGCACCCGCAGGCGCCGCACCGGCACCCTTCAGCGCCTCAAGGTCGATCTGCGGCGGGGTGGGCAGCTGCAGGTGTTCGGCGGTGTAAGCCCATTCCTGCTGCACCTTTTCCGGGTCGTCATTGAGCTTCGTGCCGTAGCTCGGCACGATCTGGCGAATCTTGGCCTGCCATTCAGGCGTCGCCACCTTGTCCTTGAAGACCTTTTCCAGAACGCTGAGCATGATCGGCGCTGCGGTGGAGGCGCCCGGCGAAGCGCCGAGCAGGCCGGCGATGCTGCCGTCCTTGGCGGCGACGACTTCGGTGCCGAGCCGCAGCACGCCGCCCTTTTCTTCGTCGCGCTTGATGATCTGCACGCGCTGGCCGGCCTGCCACAGGCGCCATTCGCCCTGCTTGGCATTCGGGAAATATTCCTTCAGCGCGGCAAAGCGGTCGTCATCCGACATCATCAGCTGGCCGGCGAGATATTCCACCAGCGGATATTCATCGATGCCCACCCGCACCATCGGCCAGGCATTGCTGGTGGTGACGGAGGAGACGAGATCGAAATAGGAGCCTTCCTTCAGGAACTTGGTGGAGAAGGTGGCGAAAGGTCCGAACAGGATGACACGCTTGCCGCCCAGCACGCGTGTATCGAGATGCGGAACCGACATGGGCGGCGAGCCGACCGAGGCCTTGCCATAGGCCTTGGCCAGATGCTGCATCGTCACGTCAGGATTTTCGTTGATGAGGAACGAGCCGCCCACCGGGAAGCCGGCATAATCGTCCGCTTCCGGAATGCCGGACATCTGCAACAGATGCAGCGCGCCGCCGCCGGCGCCGATGAACACGAATTTCGCATCCACCACCTGTTCGGCATCGGTCTTGGTGTTGGTATAGGTCACGCGCCAGCTGCCATCGGCATTGCGCTGGATGTCAGAGACTTCGCTATTGACCTGAAGGTCGAAATTCTGGTCGCCCTGCAGATGCGATACGAACTGCCGGGTGATTTCGCCGAATTCCATGTCGGTGCCGAGCGGCGACCATGTCGCGCCGATCTTCTGGGAAGGATCGCGGCCTTCCATCATCAGCGGCACCCACTTCTTGATCTGCTCAGGATCGGTGGAATATTCCATGCCGGCGAAAAGCGGGCTGGCTTTGAGCGCCTGATAGCGCTTTTCCAGATAGGCGACGTTCTCATCACCCCAGACGAAGCTCATATGCGGCGTGTGGTTGATGAAGGAGCGTGGGTTCTTCAAAACGCCGTTGCGCACCTGCCATGCCCAGAACTGCCGGGAAATCTGGAAGGATTCGTTGATGTTGACGGCCTGGGTGATCTTAATGTTGCCGTTGTCGTCTTCCGGCGTGTAGTTGAGTTCGGCGAGAGCGGAATGGCCGGTGCCGGCATTGTTCCAGCCGTTCGAGCTTTCAAGCGCCACGCCATCCAGCCGCTCCAGCATCTGCATCGACCAGGTGGGCTCGAGTTCGCGCAGCCAAACACCGAGCGTCGCGCTCATGATGCCGCCGCCGATCAAAAGCACGTCGACCTTCTTGGCGGCCGTATTGGCGAGAAGCGGGGAGGAGGGCAGCGCCGCTGCGGCAATGCCGGCAAGCGCGCCGCCCAGAACCTGTCGGCGGTTCATGGGAAATGCGTTGGAAAGGGAGGTTTCCTGGGAAAGATCAGTGAGCTGGGATTTGTCTTGATCGATGGGAGTCACGGCCATACCTGATTCTTGTTTTGTGTTAAAAACATTCCTCCCGTTCGCCCCGTTACAGCAAAGCGCAAACCGGCACAACCCGGACTCTTTCACTCCAGTTCAAGCAGTTTTGCAGGGATTTTGCAGGGACATATGGTCGCAACGGCCAATTTTGCGGTTTTGCCGATCGTCATTTTTATGACGGCGAAGATTAGCCGACGCTTTCAAACGGTTGAAAGGGTTCTGTGAGCGGGATATCGCGGAAAGGCGGATATGACGCTGTTTCCGGCGCGTCACGGGTCGCAGGGTGCGGCTATAGGCAAAATTTTTTTCAGAAAAATGACAATAATCCCAAAAAAGTGAAAAGGCCCGCCTGTTCGGGCGGGCCTTGCTGCATCTGGCATGTGGCCGAAGATCAGTCTGCGGCGAGGAATTCCGCGCAATAGCTCGGGCCGTTGATGCCGGGGCGGTCGGAAACCGTGCGCACCGCGGTAATCTTGTAATCGCTGGAAACGACAAGCTGCACCGTGCAGGAGAGCGAGGCGGTGCGGGCGGGCGAGATCTGGCGACCTTTCTTGCCATCCTTGCCTTCTTCGAACCTGGCCGGAATGGTGGCCTTTCTGTAGCCGCCGCGCCAGTTATAGACGGTGGAGCTGCCGGTTTCCGTATCGCTCAGCGGCGGGCCGAATTTTGCGAAGAAAATACCTGCGGACTGGCCGACCCAGCGGGTCTCAACGGGGCTCTTCTGGGTGAAAGAGGGAGTGGAGCCGCCCGTGGAAGTGGTGCAGGCCGAGAGCGCAATGGCAAACGCTGCAAGCGTTACGCTGCGAGATAGCATGGTGAAATGTCCTTTGTGCCGTGTCCGGCTTTCCGCCGGTCATTCCGTTCCCCTAGCAGATTTGGAGACGGCGGGCAGGGGAGGTGTGCGGCTCGATGAAAATTTCCTGCCACAATTGCTTTTTTGTAACGTTTTGAGGCCTTCCAGCCGGTGCCACAGGCTCCTGGCAGGGTTGTTTCAACAGATGGAAAAAACTTGTCACAAAAAATGCAATAAGCCGCTTGTCGAATGCCGGAGGCTGGTCTATAGAAGCGCCGCTGGTCACGGAGTGTAGCGCAGTCTGGTAGCGCACCACGTTCGGGACGTGGGGGTCGGAGGTTCGAATCCTCTCACTCCGACCAGCTTGAAGCCCAATAGTTACAGCGGCTTGCAACTCATCCCGAAAATTCCAAGATCGAAATCTCGCACCGAAACCGGATCTGCGAAAACCTGTTCAGGCTGGACTGCATTCGCCGCTCGCGTCTGAAAATCAGGGCGCAGATGCGAGTAACTGCGTTCAAATTGCCGTTCTTCAACCGGTATCCGCTTTGGGAGGGAGTGTTTCTTTCCGCATCCGCTCACGAATGCGAATCGTCACCATCAACGCTTCTGCGGGCTTTTGTTGTCGCCACCCGGCATCCCAATAAAAGAGGCCCGTCGCTCCGCCAAGCGCCAGGCCTCAATGTCGCGGCCTGTTTCAGGGGACGCGCGACAGGAATCGTCTTAGAAGCCTCAATTCTTCTTCACAATCCAAGAAGTTATCCATCACCGCCATGGGCCCTGAATTTCAGGGGCATCGTCGCGATCAACTTATCGCGATCAAAAAAGAGGCCCGCTGCTTTTTCAAACAACGAGCCTCTGTTGGGCCGCTTGGCGGAGCGACCGCATGCAAATTCGCCTTTCGTGCATGAACGTCGAATGAACAAACAGCTTTTTATGTCGCCGAGAAACAACCCGTAAAAATCAGGAGAGCGGCATGGATCGGAAAGCCGCCTCAGCCGTTATTCAACCATACAACAATGGAGGATAGCATGCTGAAGGGTATCGCATTGTGGGCTATGGGCGTTCCGATCTTCGTGATCATTCTGCTTTATATGTTCGTGTTTTAAGCCATCCGCAGTCTCTGACACGGAAAGGGCTCTGAAACGAAAAAGGCGACCGCTTTGACGGTCGCCTTTTGTTTGTTCGAGCGGGTGCGTGTCAGCCCAGATCGCCGATCAGCCGCGCGGCCGTTGCGCCGTCCGTGCGGCGGATGTCAATCTCGTCGCGGTGTTTGGCGAGGAGCTCGCTGGCCAGCAGCTTTTCCGCAAGATCGGCGGGCAGCGAGAGAATGACCCGGTCGCCCTTTTCTTCCGTCGCACCGACGCTGCGCTTGCCGGCGATCATGCCGCCCGCAACCGTGTTGTTGGTGTCGGGGTCGATCAGGATGAAGGAACCGGTCGAGCGGTTCTGTTCATAGGGATCGAAGATCGCCGTCTCGTCGAAGGAAAGCCGCACCTTGCCGATGGCGTTCATCGGCAGCGAGGTTTCATGCGCCTGCCATTCGCCTTCCTTCAGGTTCAGCTGGCTGACAGGCTGCACGCTGACGCGCTGGCGGCGGCTGCCGCTTTTCAGCCAGTAGCGCTTGCCTGCCTCGATGCCGCCCGGCTGCAACGCCACGATCTGGGCGTCGAAGGCAAGGCCGGTCTGCGGCTGCGCCTCGATGGAGACGATCATATCGCCGCGCGACACATCCACCTGGCGGTCGAGGACGAGCGTGACCGCATCGCCCGCGACGGCGGCGTTGCGCACCAGATCGAAGGTGACGATCTGCTTGACGTTCGCGACCATGCCGGAAGGCAGGACGACGACGCTGTCGCCCGGCTTTACCGAACCGCCGGCAACCGTGCCCTGATAGCCACGGAAGCTTTCACCCGGACGCGAGACGCGCTGCACCGGCAGACGGAAGCCGCCGGATTGCGCGGAGCGCACTGTGGCAAGCTCCAGCGTTTCCACCAGCGTCGGGCCTTCATACCACGGCATGGAGGCCTTGCCTGACAGCACGACGTTTTCACCCTTCAGCGCCGACATCGGAATAGCGGTGATCTGCTTGATGCCGAGATTGGAGGCGAAATCGCGGAACTCATGGGCGATCAGTTCGAAACCGGCCTTGTCGTAATTGGTCAGGTCGATCTTGTTGACGGCCAGCACGAATTGCCGGATGCCCATCAGCGTCGCAATGGTGGCGTGGCGGCGCGTCTGTTCCAGAATGCCGGTGCGCGCATCGACGAGCAGCACGGCGAGATCGGCCGTGGAAGCGCCGGTCGCCATGTTGCGGGTATATTGCTCATGACCGGGCGTGTCGGCCACGATGAAGGCGCGACGGTCGGTGGCGAAATAACGATAGGCGACATCGATGGTGATGCCCTGTTCGCGCTCGGCCTGAAGACCGTCGAGCAGCAGCGCGAAATCGGGCAGGCCAAGATCGTTCTGCTTGCCGCTGTCGCGGTGCAGGGTGGCGGCCTGGTCTTCCTTGACGGCCTTGGTATCCCAGAGAAGACGGCCGATCAGGGTCGACTTGCCGTCATCGACGCTGCCGCAGGTGATGAGACGCAGCGGGCGCGTATCGCGCGCCGCCTTCGAATGCTCGGCAAAGGGCAGAATGGTTGCGGAAGAGGAGGGGGTGTTGGCGGCGGCAGTGCTCATCAGAAATACCCCTCGCGCTTCTTCTTCTCCATCGAGCCGGACTGGTCGCGGTCAATCGCGCGGCCCTGCCGTTCGGAAACGGTGGCGATTTCGAGTTCCGCGATGACTTCCTGAAGCGTCGCCGCCTCGGAACGGATCGCGCCGGTCAGCGGGAAGCAGCCGAGCGTGCGGAAGCGGATCGAGCCATGCTTGATCTCTTCGCCGGGCAACAGCTCCAGCCGCTCGTCTTCGGCAAGGATCATCATGCCGTCGCGTTCGACATAGGGGCGCTCGGCGGCGTAATAGAGCGGCACCAGCGGAATGTTTTCCGCCTCGATGTAACGCCAGATATCCACTTCGGTCCAGTTGGAGAGCGGGAAGGCGCGCACGCTTTCGCCCTTGCGGACCATGCCGTTATAGATGTTCCACAGTTCCGGGCGCTGGTTGCGCGGGTCCCATTTATGGTCGGGCGTGCGGAAGGAATAGATGCGTTCCTTGGCGCGGCTCGCCTCCTCATCGCGACGCGCGCCGCCGAAGGCCGCATCGAACTGGCCGGCATCGAGCGCCTGGCGCAGCGCTTCGGTCTTCATGATGTCGGTGTAAAGCGCCGAACCGTGGGTGAAGGGCGTTACGTTTTCGCTCGCACCGCGCGGGTTGGTGTAGGAAATCAGGTCGAGATCGTATTCCTTGACGATATTGTCGCGGAATTCGATCATTTCCTTGAACTTCCAGCCGGTATTGACGTGCAGCAGCGGGAAGGGAATGCGGCCGGGGAAAAACGCCTTGCGCGCGAGATGCAGCAGCACGGACGAATCCTTGCCGATGGAATAGAGCATCACGGGCTTGTCGAATTCGGCGGCGACTTCGCGGAAGATGTGAATGGCTTCGTTTTCAAGCGCCTTCAGATGGGGATCGAGCGGCGGCTTGGATGCGACAGTATTCTTGCTGTCCGTCTCGTGGACTGCGTTGGACATTGTGAACTCCGGGAATGTACTGAATGATTATCGTTGCGGGATGGCGGAAACGGCGGATGTCTGCTCCGCACCGGCGACGTGAAGACCGCATTCGCGCTTCTCGTCGTTTTCCCACCACCATCGTCCGGCGCGCTCAGGCTCGCCGGGCTTGATGGCGCGCGTACACGGCTCGCAGCCGATGGAGGGGTAACCGCGCTGGTGCAACGGATTGACGGGAATGTTCTCCTGGGCGACATGCGCCCGGATGAGGTCGATATCCCAGTCAGCCAGGGGATTGATCTTGATGAGATTGCGCTCCGCATCGAACTCGGCGAAAGGCGTCGTGGCGCGATTGCCCGACTGGCCGCGTCGGAGGCCGGTGATCCAGAAGGCAGCGCCTTCCAGCGCCTTGCCGAGCGGGATGAGCTTTCTGACATGACAGCAGGCGTGACGGGCTTCGACACTCTCGTAAAAGCCATTGAGACCGTATTTTTCGGCATAGGCGTCGATATCGTCCTGCTCCGGGCGGAAGCGGCGGATTTCGATACCGAAACGCTCTTCGGTTTCATCGATGAGATCGACGGTTTCCTTGAACAGCCGGCCGGTTTCGAGCGTCACGACGTCGATCGGCAGGCGATGCGTGCCGATGGCGGCCGTAATGACCTGATCCTCGATGCCGAGGCTGGTGGTGAAGACCGCCCGCCCGCCGAGGCCGGCGATAAACGAAAGCCGACCCGCCAGATCGAGCCCGGCAAGCGTGGCGTCGAGGGAAGCGGCATCGGCAGAGGCATTTGCTGAATTGATCGTCATTGTCACGTCCGGGATTTCCATGGCCGATTATTGTTGAAATCCTTATCCGCGAACAGAAATGACAGTCTTTGTGCGCTGCACTTGAGAGCAAAAATGCCTCACGCGCGCAGGGTATGAGCAAAAGATACCCGTTCACCTTCTTCGCAGCTTGGATTTGAATTGTGACAACTTCTGCGCTAAGCCGGAATTGCCGGGTTTCCGGGCTTGTGGTCTACTGGTTTTACGATGATTTCGCAGAAGGCAAAATATGCGCTGAGGGCGCTCCTTTCGCTGGCCAAGGCCGACGGGGCCTGTCCTGTGCAGATTTCCGACATCGCCCGCGAACAGGCCATTCCGAAAAAGTTTCTGGAGCAGATCCTTCTCGAAATGAAGAAGGAACGCCTGGTCGAAAGCCGGCGTGGCAAGCAGGGCGGTTATCTCTTGGCGCGCCCGGCTGCGGATATCACCTTCGGCGAGGTGCTGCGCCTCATCGACGGGCCGCTTGCTCCCTTGCCCTGCCTGTCGCAGACCGCCTATCGCCGCTGCGAGGATTGCGACGGCGAGAAGCAGTGCGAGATTCGCCACGTCTTTGCCCGCGTGGCCGATGCCACCCGCAACATCCTTTTCAACACCACCATCGCCGATGCCGTAGCCGGTGTCGAAGTGCCCGAGCTTTTGACGGCCTGACGAAAAAATCGTCTAAAACCCCATAATATTTTTCGCCGCCAGCGCAAAAAATCGTCAAAAATGTGAAACGGTTTTGCATTCAGCAAAGTTTTACACGACGCTTGTTGCGCCTTTCGCTTATGCTGCGCTGTATTTGTTGCCCGGGAAAACGCTCTCGGGAAACACTTTTTCGATCGTATTCGGCCTCATTGACCAACTCTACTCAACCGGTAGAGTTAAGCCATCGCAATCAGGAGGGAATACCGATGTCCAAGCTTCTGTCCGGTTTGAGCGTTGTTGCGCTTAGCCTCTCACTGGCACTTGGCGGCGCTGGCTCGGCCGCCGCGCAGACCAAGCTGCTCAACGTGTCCTACGATCCGACTCGTGAACTCTACAAGGACTTCAACGAAGCCTTCGCCAAGAAGTGGAAGGCTGACACCGGTGAGGACGTCACGATCCAGCAGTCGCATGGCGGCTCCGGCAAGCAGGCGCGTTCGGTCATCGACGGTCTGGAGGCGGACGTCGTGACGCTGGCGCTGCAGAGCGATATCGACGCCATCGTCCAGAATTCCGGCAAGATCAACAAGGACTGGCGCACCCGCCTGCCGCATAATTCTTCGCCTTACACCTCCACCATCGTCTTCCTGGTGCGCAAGGGTAACCCGAAGGGCATCCATAATTGGGGCGATCTGGTGAAGGGCGACGTGCAGATCGTGACGCCGAACCCGAAAACATCGGGCGGCGCCCGCTGGAACTATCTGGCGGCCTGGGCCTGGGCCAACGAAGAGTTCAAGGGCGATCAGGACAAGATCAAGGCCTATGTCGGCGAGCTCTACAAGCGCGCCCCGGTTCTCGACACCGGCGCTCGCGGCTCCACGGTGACCTTCGCCCAGCGCCAGATCGGCGACGTGCTGCTGGCCTGGGAAAACGAAGCCTATCTCGCCGGCCAGGAATTCGGCGCTGACGCCTTCGATATCGTCGTGCCGCCGATCTCGATCCTTGCCGAACCGCCGGTCGCCGTGGTTGACGCCAATGTCGACGCCAAGGGCACCCGCAAGGCGGCGGAAGCCTATCTGCAATATCTCTATTCCGACGAGGGCCAGAACATTGCGGCGAAGCACTTCTACCGCCCGTCGAACCCGGCTGTCGTCTCCAAGGATCTGCTCAAGCAGCTGCCCGACATCAAGCTCGTCACCATTGACGACCCGCAGTTTGGCGGTTGGGCCAAGGCGCAGCCTGAACATTTTGGTGACGGCGGCATCTTCGACCAGATTTACAAGCCCGCAAAGTAAGCGGATGATAGGCTGAAAATCGCCCGTTCGCTGAGACAACAGAGAAAAAGCCTGATCGACCGGACACCGTGCCGGTCGATACTTTATAATAAACGCCGGGGAACACCGGCTCCCAGAGAGCATTTCCAGGAAAAGCGGACCCCGGTTTCCTGTCCGGAAATGCGCAAAACTAAAGATTATCCGGAGCCTTGATGAGCAACAATACTTCCGGAAACAGGTGGAAATGGCGGCAGTCGAGCGTCATACCGGGCTTCGGCCTGACGCTTGGTTACACAGTAACCTATCTGTTTCTCATCATTCTTATTCCGCTGGGCGGCCTTGTCTGGTCCACGGCGAAACTGGGTTTTTCAGATTTCATTGCGATTGCCACGGATAGCCGCACGCTGAATGCGCTGCGTGTCAGTTTCGGAACGGCATTTCTTGCCGCGCTGGTCAACGCGGTCTTCGGTGTCATCGTCGCCTGGGTGCTGACGCGTTACCGTTTTCCCGGTCGCCGCTTCGTCGATGCCATCGTCGATCTGCCTTTTGCCCTGCCAACGGCGGTCGCCGGTATCGCGCTGACCACGCTTTATGCCAATCGCGGCTGGGTCGGATCGCTGTTCGAACCCTTCAGCATCAAGATCGCCTTTACGCCGACCGGCATCGTCATCGCGCTGATCTTCATCGGCCTGCCATTCGTGGTGCGCACCGTGCAGCCGGTCATGGAAGAAATCGACCGGCAGGTGGAGGAGGTGGCGGCGACGCTTGGCGCCAACCGTTTCCAGACCATCACCCGCGTTCTGCTGCCGAGCCTGACACCCGCCATCCTCACGGGTTTCGCACTCGCCTTCGCACGCGGTGTCGGGGAATATGGTTCGGTCATCTTCATCGCCGGCAATATTCCTTACGTCTCGGAAATCGCGCCGCTTCTCATCGTCATCCGGCTGGAGGAGTTCAATTATGCGGCCGCGACCGGCATCGCCACCATCATGCTGATCATCTCGTTCGCCATGCTGTTCCTCATCAATCTCATTCAGGCCTGGAGCCGCAAAAGGTACGGTTATGTCTGAGACCGCTTCCCGCACGTCCCCCCGGCCGTTCCGTGATCCCGCCAGCGAGAGCTTTCCCGCCCGGCTGGCGTTGACCGCGATTGCCTTCGTCTTCCTCGCTGCTTTTCTGGTTCTGCCGCTGGTCTCGGTCTTCTTCGAAGCCTTCCGCAAGGGTGCGGAAAGCTTCTGGGAGGCGATTGTCGAGCCGGATGCACTCTCCGCCATCCGCCTGACGCTGCTCGTCGCCGCCATTTCGGTGCCGCTTAATCTGGTCTTCGGGGTGATGGCCGCCTGGGCAATTGCGAAATTCGAGTTCAAGGGCAAGGCCTTCCTGATCACGCTCATCGACCTGCCGTTTTCGATCTCACCGGTCATATCGGGCCTCGTCTATGTCATCCTGTTCTCATCCCACAGCGTTCTGGGGCCATGGCTGAAGAGCTACGGCATCGAGATACTCTTCGCCGTGCCGGGCATCGTGCTCGCCACCATCTTCGTCACCTTTCCCTTCGTCGCGCGCGAACTGATCCCGCTGATGCAGGATCAGGGCAATGGCGACGAGGAGGCGGCGATTTCGCTCGGTGCTTCCGGCTGGCAGACCTTCTGGTATGTCACGTTGCCGAATATCAAATGGGGCCTGCTTTACGGGGTGCTGCTCTGCAACGCCCGCGCCATGGGCGAGTTCGGCGCCGTCTCGGTGGTCTCGGGCCATATTCGCGGCGAGACCAACACCATGCCGCTGCATGTCGAGATACTCTATAATGAGTACAATATGGGCGCGGCCTTTGCGGTGGCGACGCTGCTCGCCGGTTTGGCGCTCGTGACGCTCATTCTCAAAACCATTCTCGAAATACGCTTTGGCGCGGGCAACGCAGCCGGCAAGCATTGAAAGGCATCTTCATGGAAGTGAAAGTTTCCGGCATCACCAAGCAGTTCGACCGCTTTCCGGCGCTGAACGATGTGTCGCTCGACATTCGTTCCGGCGAGCTGATCGCGCTGCTCGGTCCTTCCGGTTCCGGCAAGACGACGCTGCTGCGTCTCATCGCCGGTCTCGAGCAGCCGACAACCGGCCAGATTTTCTTCGGCAACGAGGACGCCTCGCACCGCACGGTGCAGGAGCGCAATGTCGGCTTCGTGTTTCAGCATTACGCCCTGTTCCGCCATATGACGGTGGCCGACAATATCGCTTTCGGCCTCAAGGTCCGGCCCTCTGCCAAGCGTCCGCCGAAGGCCGAAATCCGCAGGCGGGTCTCCGAACTTCTCGACATGGTGCATCTCTCCGGTCTTGAGAAGCGTTACCCCTCGCAGCTTTCCGGCGGCCAGCGCCAGCGCGTGGCGCTCGCCCGCGCCGTCGCCATCGAGCCGAAGGTGCTGCTCCTCGATGAACCTTTCGGCGCGCTCGACGCCAAGGTGCGCAAGGAGCTGCGCCGCTGGCTGCGCGAATTCCACGACCGGACCGGCCACACCACCGTCTTCGTCACCCACGATCAGGAAGAGGCGCTGGAACTGGCCGACCGCGTCGTCGTCATGAGCCAGGGCAAGATCGAACAGGTCGGCACGGCGGACGATGTCTACGACACGCCCAACTCCCCCTTCGTTTTCTCCTTCATCGGCGAATCCTCCAGCCTGCCGGTGACGATCCGCGACGGCCACGTGCTGTTCCAGGGCGAAAGCATCGGCATCGACGAGAACAGCACGGGCGAGGGCGAGCTTTTCTTCCGCCCGGAAGATGTGGTGCTGACGCAAGAGAAGGACGCGCTTTACGGCAAGGTCACCACCTGTCGCCGCCTCGCGGGCACCCGCATCGCCGAAATCGACATCGCCAATAACGGCCATGAACCCTATCACCTCGAAATCGAAGTGCCGCTCAATGCCGCCGTGGCCGTGGGCGCGGAGCTACGATTCCGCCCGACGCGGTGGAAGGTGTTCGGGAAGAAATAAGGGAGAGGTGACCGCAGTTGACGGTCGATGATTTGTCGCTCTTTAACGCGCGTCACGTTTAATCTGATTCCACAGTTCACCACAGTTGAAAATCATCGAGTGTGCTGGGTGTCGTTACCCCCCTCTGTCCTGCCGGACATCTCCCCCTCAAGGGGGGAGATCGTTCCGTGGCGAGGTCTTGCACCTCTCGACGGTCGAGAATGAAGTGGCGAGAAAGCCTCTTGCCGATCTCCCCCCTTGAGGGGGAGATGTCCGGCAGGACAGAGGGGGGTAACGACACCCAGCACCGTCGATGGTTTTCAACTGTGGTGTACTGTGATCTGCTTCATGCGACGCGCTTTGGTACTCCGTCATACCGGCCTCGGGCCGGTATCCAGCCAGCCCAAGTCCTTGGGCTGAAAGGAGTTCTTCTCATCGTGGGAGAGCCGCACCGGCACTCGAGGCACAGATTTCCCCAATCGTCGAAGCAATACGCAAAAACGGAAAAGGGCCGCCGAAGCGACCCTTCCATGAGTTTGGTCCTGTTTACAGACCCGGGACTGTTTCTCAACGTTCCGAAGGCAAGAGGTTTACAACGAGGGCTGCCCCGTCGAAAACACACCCTTTCCATTGCCTGCACCAGAGACCGAAATCTCACTAGACATTGGATCACCTCCTTCCGATACGTTGAACATAACTAGAAGGTAGTACGATTCGTCAGTAATGCAAGAGGGATTACTTCCAGGGGACGCCCGGCACCTATGCCGCGTCTGCGGCCTTCACGTCGAATTCGAAGTGGATGCTGTCATAGGGAAACTCGATGCCGGCCTCGTTCCGGTCGATAACGCCCGCATGGAGGAGCGACGTCACATCGCGATGAACGGCTTGTACGTCCCGTCCAACCCGACGGGCAACCTCCCGGATAGAAAGCGGCCCCTGTCCGGCCAGAGCCTTGACGATGGCAAGGCGAAGCGGCGCGAGAATGCGGTGCAGGTCCTCATAGCTGGAAAATTCGACGGATGGTTTCGCCTCCACCGGCTTTCCGGACATGGCCAGATTACCGGCGGCAACAAAGCGGCTCTTGATATCCTTGATCGTGCTGAGACGGACGGTGAGTGCGGTCATGACAAAATCCTTTCCATATCCGCCTGAAAGGCATCGAACAGGGCTTCGAGCGTGGTGAAGGCGATGGTGTCTTCACGCCCGTCCATATGACGATGATCGCCTTTACCACGCTCATTGTCATAACGCAGAACACATTCCCCTTTGATCACCAGCGCCAGCCGATATTTGAACGGGTGGAGACTTCCGGGAACAGGCTCAGGCAGATGCCACAGGACAACCTCGAAGAAGGCCGTCTCGTCGATCACTTTGCGCGTCTTTTCGAGCAGAATGGCCTTCATGTTGTTATTTTTGACAACACTTTAGTGTGTTGTCAATGAAAACAACGATCCCGCTCAGAGTGTCACGATACCCGCATCACGATCTTGCCGATATGATTGCTGCTTTCCATCAGCCGGTGCGCTTCCACGACCTCATCCAGCGTAAAGACCCGGTTGATGACAGGTGCCAGCTGACCGCTTTCGATGAGCGGCCAGACCTCTGCGACAAGGTCGTCGCGGATGGCGCGTTTTTCGTCGGCCGTGCGGGGGCGCATGGTGGAGCCGGTGACGGTGAGGCGTTTGACCATGATGGGGGTGAGGTTGACCTTTTCGGCGACCGCGCCGCCGAGAAAGGCGATGATGGACAGGCAGCCGTCCTTGGCAAGTGCGGCAAGATTCTTTTCGAAATAGGCCGCACCGATCATGTCGAGAATGACATCGACGCCCTTGCCGTCGGTTTCAGCCTTGATGACGGCGGCGAAATCCTCCTCGCGGTAGTTGATCGCCCGTCTGGCGCCGAGCTTCACGCAGGCCTCGCATTTTTCCGCTGAGCCCGCCGTCGCATAGACTTCCGCGCCGAAAGCCCGCGCGAGCTGGATCGCCGTCGTGCCGATGCCGCTGGTGCCGCCGTGGATGAGCACGCTTTCCCCCTCGGTGAGGCCTGCCATCTGGAAGAGGTTGGCCCAGACGGTGAAGAAGGTTTCCGGCAATGCGGCCGCTTTGACGGCGTCGTAACCCTTGGGGAAGGGCAGGGCCTGCCCGGCCGGCACGGTGCAATATTGCGCATAACCGCCGCCATTGGCGAGCGCGCAGACCTTGTCGCCCACCTTGAATTCGGTAACGCCTTCACCCAGCGCAACCACCTCGCCGGCGATTTCAAGGCCGAGGATCGGGCTTGCATCCTTCGGCGGCGGATAGATGCCCTGCCGCTGCGCCACATCCGGCCGGTTGACGCCCGCCGCCTCGACCTTCACCAGAACCTCGCCTTTTGCGGGCTTCGGCAAAGGCGCTTGCGAAAGCCGCATCACCTCCGGACCGCCATGGGAGGGAAGGTCGATGAAGCGCATTGTTTCGGGCAGGGTCTTGGTGTCGGGCATGGCCAGGGGCAACTCCTCGCGTGTCGGCGTCGCCTGAAGATGTAGGTCAGATGCACCGCTTAGGGAAGGAGGCCGTTTGTCACGAGTGTCAATTTGTCTCGCCGAACACCCGCACCACGAGACCGCCTTCGTTTTCCTTCGCAGCCGCCTTCACGCCTGCGATCTCGCTGCCGATCCGCTCGGGATTGGCGATGATCAACCCCTTCGGCAAAGTCAGAACGCCGATGGAGCAGCGCAGCAGCGCGAAGTCCCGCTCATTGCCGTGGCGGTCCTGGCCTTTCATGCAGCCGGCGGCGCGGTCCTCGTCCGAGTAGAGTTCGGCGACGTCGTCGTGAAAATCGCTGAGCAGCCGCTCGAGGATTTCCGTCAGTTCCTCCACCGTCCAGTCGCGCACGCCGATGAAGAAATCGTCGCCGCCGATATGGCCGAGGAAACAATCGCCGGCAAAAAAGTAACGACGCATCAGCGCCGAAAACAGGGTGATGGCGTGGTCGCCGGCGTTGAAGCCGTATTTGTCGTTGAAGGGTTTGAAATTATCGAAGTCGCAATAGCAGAAGAAGCGCGCCTCGTCGCCGTCGCTGCAACGGTCGGCAATGAAGCCGCCAATCGCCCGGTTGCCGGGCAGCGCCGTCAGCGGGTTCTGGTCCTGCGCCATCTTCAGCTGTTTTTCGTTGATGACCTTGATGAGCGAAGCGGCGGAAACAATGCCGGCGTAACGCATGTTTTCGGTGAGGATGATGCAGGCGCTGCCGCCCATGCTGGCGAACATGTTCATCAATTGGTCGGCATCGGCATCGAGGCCGACAATCGGCGCGGGATCGACGAAATGGGAAATGGTGCGCTCGTAAATCTTGTTCTTGAGCAGGTCGCGGCCGAAGGGCCGGTAGATATATTCCTTGAGGTGATACTCGTTGATGACGCCGCGCGGCTCGCCATTGGCGTTGAGAACCGGGAAAAACGCCTGCTGCGGATTTCTGCGGAACAGTTCGAAGACGCTGTCGACGCTGTCATGCTCGAAGACGGTGGGAAGACGCTCTATTTCGCGGCGGATGAGAATCTCATCCAGCGTCTGGCTGCTGCGCCGCGCCACGCCGATGCGGTTGATGTGGGGAAAGCTCTCCGGCAGTTCGCTGGTGAAGACCGTGGGCCTCGCGATCAGCCAGCCCTGCACCAGATCGACGCCGAATTCGCGGCAGGTCAGAAATTCCGCTTCGGTTTCGATGCCTTCCGCAATGACCCTGACGCCAAGAACATGGGCGATGTTGACGATGTTGCGCACAAGGTGCTGCTTGCGCGGCAATTGGTCGACGCCGGTGATGAAATGCCGGTCGATCTTCAGGTAATCCAGCGGGAAGTCGCAGAGCAGTTTCATCTCGCCATGGCCGGCGCCGAAATCGTCGATGGCCAGCTTGAAGCCTTCCTTGCGCATGCGGGCGATCAGCGCCGTGAATTCCGGCACGCTGGTATTGTCGAAACGCTCGGAAAGCTCAAAGCAGATGGAGGAGGCGGGAATGCCCGCCCGCGCCAAGTGGCCGACGAGCTTGTCGAGAATGGCGTCGCCATGCGGGATCAGCCGCACATCGAGATTGAGGAACAGGGTGGCGGAAGAAAAATCGGGCAGGGTGGAGAATTTCGCCAGCGCCCGGCTCGCCAGCATCTGCTCGAAGGCCTTCAGCTCGCCATCCGCGGCAGCCTGGTCGAGAAGCGCCAGCGGATTGGAAAAACCAAGCCGGTCATGGCCGCGCATCAACGATTCATAACCGAAGATCGTGCCTGTCGTCGCCTCGACAATCGGCTGAAACGCCGTTTCGAGCACCAGTTTCGCCATGGGAAACATGTGCCCGGAGGCAAAACGCCTTATGACATCGTTCTCCAGCGTGACGGCCTGCATTTCTATTCTCCGCTATTGCCGGTCCCTTTGGTGGCGCGCCGTGTGGAATGCGCCATCGGGAACCCGTCTCTTTTGCGGCGAACAATCGCAGATTACAGGTCAACAAAAGCTTTCACGACTGTGAAGCTTTGATGAACGTTTTGTTACAACCCTTTCAATATGGAGGGTTGTTACGCCGGGCCTTATGCCCGGCGGACATGCCCGCTGTGCGCGGCATAAAGTTCCGCAACGTTCATGCGTTCCCGGTCCGCTTCGACAGGCTCCGTGGACTTTGCGCCCACACCATGTTCTGCGGAGGCCGCCCATAGTCTCAGCGCTGCCCTGACGACCTCGCTGCCGGATGCGTAAGCGCCGCAATTCACGGCCTCGCGCATTCTTGCTGCCTGTTCCGGGGAAATCGATACTGTCACCATTGGCATGATATCACTCCCTTCTTTCCATGGCCGCCACGCGAACCCAATAAATGCCCGTTTCACGGACGGGGCGGGCGGTCTTTTATGGGCGGTCGTTTTTAAGAGCTTTCGTCTGGACGCCGCATCCAGCGAAATTGGTATCATCGCTTATCTTACCACGAAACGCGTTCCATACCCAATTTGCAGTATATTGGGGTTTAGTTTTTCCCTGATCGGCACGGATCCGATACGGGCCGCACACTACCCTCATGAACGCATGGCCATGGCCAGAGCGATGGTTGCAAAACCCTGCATGATAAGGTCTATCGCCAGAAACAGGCCCAGCACCCAGAGGCTGTTGACCGGCCAGCCGGCGGCAATCACCAGACCCGCCAGCGCCGTTACCGCACCTGCCGTGGCAACCCAGCCCCAGCCCGTCGCCGGTTTCAGCCGGAAGCCGACGACGAGGCGGAAAATGCCGGCGACAATGAGCGAAATCGCCATCAGCAAGGTCAGCACCGCCGCCGTCAGATCGGGGTTCTGGAAAGCGATGACGCCGGCAATGGCGTAAAGCAGGCCGCTCAGCGTCCAGAACAGCACGCTTTCCCATCCCTTCACCTGAAAGGCATGAAAAAGCTGCAGCACGCCGCCCATCAGCATCATGACCCCGACATAAAAGACGGAGGCGACGGTGGCGACCAGAAGATTGCCGAGCGCGATGATGCCGAAGGCCAGGAGAACGAGGCCAAGGGCCAGCAACCAGCCCGACTTTGCTTTCAGCGGTGAAAATCCAGATGCATTGAGACTCTGCGTCATGTCGCTGTCTCCCTGAATGGTCGGGGGTAACGCTATCACGAATGCACCGTAGCGCAATGCGCCTGTCGAAGATTTGATCCAGATCATGAGTCGGAAGACGGGAAAACCGCTTCGGTTTTCTCCCCTGCCGCGCAGACGCCAATCCGCGACATGAAATGGCGCGTTTTTTATTGATTGATCGATCAATCAAGAATATTTTGCCGCCATCAAGGAGACGCTTATGCCCAAGATCGGAATGGAGCCTCTGCGCCGCAAGGCGCTGGTGGATGCGGCGCTTCGCACCATAGGCCATCACGGTTCGCTGAATGTGACGATGTCGGATATCGCCCGGGAAGCGGGTGTGTCGGCGGCGCTCGCGCATCACTATTTCGGTAGCAAGCAGCAGCTTCTGCTGGAAACCATTCGCAGCCTGCTGCGCGATCTCAGGCGGGATGCGGTGGCGGCTTTGACCCGCGCTTCCGGCCCGCGCGAAAGGCTGAGCGCCATCGTGCATGTCTCCTTCCAGAGCGACCAGTTCACGCCCGAAACGGTGGCGGCGTGGCTTGCCTTTTATGTCGAGGCGCAGCGCTCGGAAGAAACCCGCCGCCTGCTCGTGCTCTATTCCCGCCGCCTCAGGTCCAACCTCATGGCAAGCCTCAATCGGCTCTGCCCGCCGGACGATGCCGCGCGCATCGCGGAAGGGGCGGCGGCCCTGATCGACGGGCTTTATATTCGCCACAGCCTGCGCTCGGCGCCGCTCGGCCTTGCCTCCGCACCGGCGCTTGTCGAGGATTATTTCGACATGCAGCTCAAATCTTTTCCCGATGGACAGCGCCAAAAGCCGTCCATCCGCGTTCTTTAAGGAGACTTCGACATGACCACGCTCAAGGCGCAGCCGAAAGCCTCGCATTTCATCGACGGGGATTATGTCGAAGACACGGCCGGCACGCCGTTCGAGAGCATCTTTCCGGCCACCGGCGAGGTGATTGCAAGGCTGCATGCCGCAACGCCCGCCATCGTCGAGCGCGCCATCGCCTCGGCCAAACGTGCGCAGAAGGAATGGGCGGCGATGAGCCCGATGGCGCGCGGCCGCATCCTCAAACGCGCCGCCGATATCATGCGCGAGCGCAACGATGCGCTTTCGACGCTGGAGACGCTGGATACGGGCAAGCCCATTCAGGAAACCATCGTCGCCGACCCAACGTCCGGCGCGGATGCCTTCGAATTTTTTGGCGGTATTGCGCCTTCCGCGCTGAACGGCGATTACATCCCGCTCGGCGGCGATTTCGCCTATACCAAGCGCGTGCCGCTCGGCATCTGCGTCGGCATCGGCGCCTGGAACTATCCGCAGCAGATCGCCTGCTGGAAGGCGGCACCCGCGCTGGTCGCCGGCAACGCCATGGTCTTCAAGCCCTCGGAAAACACCCCGCTCGGCGCCTTGAAGATCGCCGAAATCCTCATCGAGGCCGGCCTGCCCAAGGGCCTGTTCAACGTCATTCAGGGTGATCGCGATACCGGGCCGCTGCTGGTCAATCACCCGGATGTGGCGAAGGTCTCGCTTACCGGCTCAGTCCCGACCGGCCGCAAGGTGGCCGCTGCCGCTGCCGGGCATCTGAAGCACGTGACCATGGAACTCGGCGGCAAGTCGCCGCTGATCGTCTTCGACGACGCCGATATCGAAAGCGCTGTGGGCGGGGCCATGCTCGGCAATTTCTATTCCTCCGGCCAGGTCTGCTCCAACGGCACCCGTGTCTTCGTGCAGAAAAAGGCGAAGGAGCGTTTCCTCGAAAACCTGAAGCGCCGCACCGAAGCGATGATCCTCGGCGATCCGCTCGATTACGCCACCCATCTCGGTCCGCTGGTTTCCAAGGCCCAGCAGGAGAAGGTCCTTTCCTATATCGAAAAGGGCAGGGCGGAAGGTGCGACGCTCATCACCGGCGGCGGCATTCCGAACAATGTTTCGGGCGAGGGCGCCTATGTGCAGCCGACCGTCTTCGCCGATGTGACTGACGACATGACCATCGCCCGCGAGGAAATCTTCGGGCCCGTCATGTGCGTTCTGGATTTCGACGATGAGGACGAGGTTCTCACCCGCGCCAACGCCACCGAATTCGGTCTCGCCGGCGGCGTCTTCACCGCCGATCTCGCCCGCGCCCATCGCGTGGTCGATCAGCTGGAGGCGGGCACGTTGTGGATCAATACCTATAATCTCTGCCCGGTCGAAATCCCCTTCGGCGGCTCGAAACAATCCGGGTTTGGTCGCGAGAATTCGGCGGCGGCGCTGGAGCATTATAGCGAGCTGAAGACGGTTTATGTGAGCACTGGGAAGGTGGACGCGCCTTATTGATGGTCAGCGGGTGGGGCTTACCCCCCTCTGTCCTGCCGGACATCTCCCCCTCAAGGGGGGAGATCGATATGCGGCGAGGTCGCGCCCATCTCAACGTTTGCGAATGAAGCGGTGGTAGCGCCGCTTGCCGATCTCCCCCCTTGAGGGGGAGATGCCCGGCAGGGCAGAGGGGGGTAAGCCCCACCCGCCAGCAATTAATCGGACCAACGCTCATCGGAGAGAGCAGATCATGCATGCAGATTACGTCATCGTCGGTTCGGGTTCCGCAGGCTCCGCCATCGCCTATCGCCTGTCGGAAGACGGTCGTTATTCGGTGATCGTCATCGAGGCCGGCGGGTCGGATTTCGGCCCCTTCATCCAGATGCCGGCCGCACTCGCCTGGCCAATGAGCATGAAGCGCTACAATTGGGGCTATCTCTCCGAGCCCGAACCGAACCTCGACAACCGCAGGATTACGGCGCCGCGCGGAAAAGTCATCGGCGGTTCGTCCTCCATCAACGGCCTCGTTTACGTCCGCGGCCATGCCGAGGATTTCAACCGCTGGGAAGAGCTTGGCGCGCATGGCTGGGCCTATGCGGATGTGCTGCCTTACTTCAAGCGCATGGAACACAGCCATGGCGGCGAGGAAGGTTGGCGCGGCACGGATGGGCCGCTGCATGTGCAGCGCGGCCCGGTCAACAATCCGTTGTTCCACGCCTTCATTCAGGCCGGCGCTGAGGCCGGTTTCGAACTGACCGACGATTATAATGGCTCCAAACAGGAAGGTTTCGGCCTGATGGAGCAGACCATCCACAATGGCCGCCGCTGGTCCGCCGCCAATGCCTATCTGAAACCGGCGCTGAAGCGCGGCAATGTCACGCTGGTCAACGGTTTCGCCCGCAAGATCGTCATCGAGAACGGCCGGGCCGTTGGTGTCGAGATTGAGCGCAAGGGCGTGGTGGAAACCATCACGGCCAATCGCGAGGTCATCGTTTCCGCCTCGTCCTTTAATTCGCCGAAACTGCTGATGCTCTCAGGCATCGGCCCCGCCGCCCATCTGAAAGACATGGGCATCGAGGTGAAGGCGGATCGCCCGGGCGTGGGCGCAAATCTTCAGGACCATATGGAGTTTTATTTCCAGCAGGTCTCCACCAAGCCGGTCTCGCTCTATTCCTGGCTGCCATGGTTCTGGCAGGGCGTGGCGGGTGCGCAATGGCTGCTGTCGAAAGGCGGGCTTGGCGCTTCTAACCAGTTCGAGGCCTGCGCCTTCCTGCGCTCAGCACCCGGTCTGAAACAGCCTGACATCCAGTATCATTTCCTGCCGGTCGCCATTTCCTATGATGGCAAAGCGGCGGCGAAAAGCCATGGTTTTCAGGTGCATGTGGGTTACAACCTGTCGAAATCGCGCGGGAATGTTACATTGCGCTCGGCAGATCCGCATGACGACCCGGTCATCCGCTTCAACTATATGAGCCACCCGGAAGACTGGGAGAAGTTCCGCCATTGCGTGCGCCTGACGCGCGACATCTTCAGCCAGAAAGCCTTTGACGATTTTCGCGGACCGGAAATCCAGCCCGGTGAAAATGTGGAGACGGATGAGGAGATCGATGCCTTTTTGCGCGAGCATCTGGAAAGCGCCTATCACCCCTGCGGCACCTGCCGGATGGGCGACAGGGACGACCCGATGGCCGTTGTCGATCCCGAATGCCGGGTCATCGGCGTGGAGGGCTTGAGGGTGGCGGACAGCTCGATCTTCCCGCATGTGACCTATGGCAACCTCAACGGCCCGTCGATCATGACCGGCGAAAAGGCGGCGGATCATATTCTCGGCAAGACCCCGCTGCCGCGTTCCAATCAGGAACCATGGGTCAACCCGCGCGCGGCCGTCAGCGACCGGTGAGGGTCAATGGTAATCATCCTCGCGCTGGTGGCGAACGGCGGCAATGGTGACGGTTTCCGGGCCATCAATGCGGAAAAGCACGATATAGCCGGAGGAACCGAAGGGCACGAGGAGCTCGCGTATGAGGCTGTTTTCGGCAGATGCCTTGCGGCAACTGAAGGGAAAATCGCCGAGAATCTCCAGTCCTGCTCTTATGGCGCGGATTGCTTTCTCAGCCACATCGATGTCGTAGGCGATCAGAAAATCATAGATGCGATCAAAATCGGCCAAGGCTTCTTCGGTATAGCGAAGCTCATACGTCATTTGCGCTTCGCGGCTTTCGCAGCATCAAGTTTTCTTTGCATCATCGAAAGAACATCGTCGGTGGTATAATAGACGCCGGTGCGCTCAGCATCTTCGAGCGAGGCCAGCCCGCGCGCAATGAACTCTGCCTGTGATTTACGGATTTGCACCTGCCTGCGCACGGACTCTTCAACAAAGGAAGAAAGCGTCTCGCCTTCCTTCAGAACGCTTTCCGCCGCCTCGCGAAAATCCGCCGTTACCCGCAGCGAAGGCAATGTCGCCGTTTTCATATTGCGTCTCCATGCGTTGCAATTGCGATGCGTAGAATGCGCCGATAGGGGCGGTCTGTCAAATGCAAAACCTTGCAATCCCCGCCCGAGAGGCGGATAAACGGGCTTCCCGCCTGATGACGACCATCAAAATCACCGATCTGGACCGCCATGCCCGTCGACTACAAAAAGCTGAAGATGCTCCGCCGTTCCCGCGTCGTCTGGGGTTCGTGGCGGGTGTGGAGGCCGAGGGCGGTTTTCTGGATTGGCGCGATTGCGGTTGGCCTTATCAGCGTCGGGTTTGCGTGGGCGGCGGATCGAGCCCAGCACCTTTTCTTTGCGGCAACCTCATCGGGGGAATGGGCGTTTCTGCTGCCGCTCATCATCACGCCGCTCGGCTTCACAATCTGCGCATGGCTCGCGATCACGGTTTTTCCCAATGCCGGCGGCAGCGGCATTCCGCAGGCGATCGCCGCGCGGCACCTACGGGAAGATGCGGACCGTTCGCGGCTTCTGTCGCTGAAACTCGCCTTCGGCAAGGTGGTGCTGACGGTCGCCGGGCTTTTATCCGGTGCCTCCATCGGCCGTGAAGGTCCAACCGTTCAGGTTGGCGCCTCGATCATGCTGCAGGCCGCCCGCTGGGGCGGCATGGCGCAGGCGAAGGGTCTCATTCTCGCTGGCTCGGCGGCGGGCATCGCGGCGGCTTTCAACACGCCGCTCGCCGGCATCGTCTTTGCCATCGAGGAAATGAGCAAGACCTATGAATCCCGCGCCAATGGCCTCGTCCTCACCGCCGTCATCCTGTCGGGCCTCGCTTCGCTGGCGCTGGTCGGCAGCTATACCTATTTCGGCACCAGTTCGGTGATGGCGAAAACGACCATGGACTGGCTGCTGGTTCTGGTCTGTGGCATTGGCGGCGGCGCGTTCGGTGCGCTGTTTAGCGCAGGCGCCTTGCGTCTTTCCGCCAGCATCCGGCGCTTCGCCCAGGCCATGCCGCTGAAGCGGATGCTGGCGGTCGCCGCCGCCTGCGGCCTTGCTTCCGCCGTCCTCGGCATCGCAACGGGCGGCGCGACCTTCGGAACCGGTTACGAACAGGCGCGCGCGGCAATCGAGGGTGAGGCCGCGCCCGCATTCTTCTTCATCGAAAAACTGGCGGTGACGTTCCTTGCCATGATGTCGGGCATTCCCGGCGGCATTTTCGCGCCGTCTTTGTCGGTGGGCGCGGGCTTCGGCAGCACCATGGCCACCTTGCTCGGCACCAGCATCGGCCTTGGCGCTATCGTCGGCATGGCGGGTTATTTTGCCGGCGTGGTGCAGGCGCCGATGACAGCCTTTGTCATCATCCTTGAAATGACCGGAAATCATGAAGGCGTCATGCCCATCATGGCTGCATCGATGCTCGGATATCTGACGTCACGGCTTTTCTCCCGCGAGCCGCTTTATCATGGCCTGTCGCGGGTCTTCATCGCCCAGAGCATGCGCGCCAGACGCGCTGCTCAGGCCAGCGAAACGTAACCGTTTATGCGCGGATGCCCGCCACGCCGAAATAACCGAGCCCCGGTATCTTCACGCCGGGCCGGCTGAAATCGATGCCGGCGACAAGACCGAGAAAATTGATCTCGAAACCGCTGCGCGCACCCGCCGAAATGCCGAACAGGCCGCCGAGCGAAACGCTCGCATCCTTCCAGTCATCGGCGATGTGGTAAAACGCGCCGTCCGGCAGATAATCGCGGCCGACCGCATCCGGCGGCAGCACGACGCCGAGTTCCGGCACGCTGCGCAGCACATGGGCGACGAAGGTGTTGGAGTTGGGGCCGGGGTAGATGCGATAGCCGCCCGGCCGGCCATAGGGGTAATCGGCAATCGCCTTTTCGATCTTCGGGATCAGCTTTTCCGCCTCTGCGCCATGAATGGCCACCACCTGGCGCGGCATGTTGGAATACCAGTAGGCATCCGCCGCATAACCATTGTGGCGGATCGGCGTGCCCCAGCCCACCTTGTCGTAACGGTCATAGCTCGTGGCGCCCGGCTTTTTCAGAACGACCCAGGCATGGCTGGCGACGGAGCCCTTGAAACCGCCGGTCATGGCGGAAAAGATATAGACGGCGGCTTCTCCGTCGCTGGACGCCGCCGGCAGCATGCCGGAGGACGACCATCTGGCGGCGTTCCAGCCGCGCGGATGGTCTTTCATGGCCCACAGCCCGGCCAATGCCAGCGCGGGAAGCAGATAGATAACGGCAATCGCCAGCAGCAGACGTTTTGCAAATTTCACGAACAGCCCCGTGCATCGAAAAATCAATTGCGGTATCAACCACATGAAATCAGAATTTTTTGAGGCTGCGAAAATGAACAATTCCGTTACCGTCGAAGTCACCAGGGGCAACCTCGTGGAAAGCCGCCATCAGGGCCTTGCCGTGGTGGTGGATGGCGATGGCGGCGTGCTGTTTTCGGCTGGCGATATCGAGCGCGGCATCTTCCCGCGTTCCGCCTGCAAGGCCATGCAGGCGCTGCCGCTGGTGGAAAGCGGTGCTGCGGATGCCTACGGCTTCGGCAACCGCGAACTGGCGCTTGCCTGTTCCTCCCATTCCGGCGAGGACGCGCATGTGGAGCTCGCCGCTTCGATGCTGGCGAAAGCGGGCAGGGATGCCGATACGCTGGAATGCGGCGCGCACTGGTCTTCCGACCAGAAAACCATCATCCATCAGGCCCGCACGCTGGAAAAGCCGACGGCGCTCCATAATAATTGCTCCGGCAAACATTCGGGCTTCATCTGCGCCTGCTGCCACACCGGCACGGATCCCAGAGGTTATGTCGGTTACGATCATCCGCTGCAGAGGGAAATCCGCGCCACGATGGCAAGCCTGACGGGTGCTGCTCTCGGCCAGGACAATTGCGGCGTGGATGGCTGCTCCATCCCCACCTATGCCGTACCGCTCAAAGGGCTGGCGCATGGTTTCGCGAAAATGGCGACGGGCAGGGGGCTGGAAGCGGGCCGTGCGAAAGCTTCGCGCCGTCTCGTCGAGGCCTGCATGGCGGAGCCCTTTTACGTTGCGGGCACGGGCCGCGCCTGCACGAAACTGATGCAGATCGCGCCGGGAAAAATCTTCGCAAAGACCGGCGCGGAGGGCGTTTTTGTCGCCGCCCTGCCGGAAAAGGGCATTGCCATGGCGGTGAAATGCGAAGACGGCACGACGCGTGCAGCGGAAGCCATGGTCTCGGCACTGCTTGCGCGCTATTTCGATGAAGGCAGCGCCGAGCAGCAGGCTTTGAGCGGCATGGCGAACCGGCAGATGCGCAACTGGAACGGCATCCATGTCGGCGATATCCGCGTCGTCGGGCTTTAAATAACCTTTGACGCGGCCGGTTGCGGGCACGATGATGACGTGCCCTGCGTGTGACGGCCATCCCATGGCCGCCGAGGGGCGGCGTCCGCATGAGGAAGAAACGGGCGCTTCATTGCTTTGGAGGTCGCATATCCATGTTCACACTGTTTTTCTCCCCCGGTTCCTGCTCCCGCGCCAGCCATATCGTGCTTGAGGAATCCGGCCTGCCTTACAAGGCCCATCGCGTCAATTTCGCGGAGGGCGAGCAACGCTCCGAGGCATTTTTAAAGATCAATCCCAAGGGCCGCGTGCCCGCACTGGCCACGGCAAGCGGCGTGCTGACGGAGACGCCCGCCATACTCGCCTTCATCGCGCAGATGGCGCCTGAAAAGAAGCTCGCGCCGCTCGACGATCCGTTCGAATTCGCGCTGATGCAGTCCTTCAACGCCTTCATTTCCTCCACCGTGCATGTCGCCCACGCGCATGGCCGGCGCGGCAGCCGCTGGGCGAATGAGGATAGTTCGCTGGCCGATATGAAGGCGAAAGTGCCGCAGACCATGGGCGAGTGCTTCGAACTGATCGAGCACGGCATGCTGCACGGCCCATGGGTTCTGGGCACCGCTTATTCGGTTGCCGATCCCTATCTTTTCGTCATGTCCAGCTGGCTGGAAAGCGATGGCGTGGATATTGCCCGCTTCCCGAAAGTGCACGACCACTTCCGCCGCATGAACGACCGCCCGGCGGTGCAGCGGGCGCTGGCGGGCGAGAGGGGCTGAGAGGCTCAGTATTTCCGTCATTCCGGCCCTGAGCCGGAATCCAGCCGACGCGCGTCTGCGCGGCGAGAAGAGTCCTTTCAGCCCAAGGATTTGGGCTGGCTGGATGCCGGATCAGGTCCGGCATGACGGAGGTGTAAGGGGCTCACCCGCTCAGGCCGCCTCGGCGGCCCTGCTGTCCCACATCGTCTTGAACGCTGTGCGGGCCTGGCAACGATCCAGCCAGGCCTTCAACGCCGGATGGGCATCGAACAGCGGCTTGTGGCCCTGCGCGTAACGAACGATTTCCGCCGCGTTGAGATCGGCCACGGTGAAACGGTCGCCCACCAGATAATCATGGCTGGAAAGGTGCTGCTCCAGCACCCGGAAGGGGCGTTTCAGCAGACGGGCGGCGACATCGATCACGGCCTTGCCGCTATCGCTTTCCGACAGGCCTTCGGCGATGGCGGAGGAAATCTTCAGCGAATTGGTCTCGATTTCGGTGGCGGCGAAGAAAGACCATTGCAGCATCGCCGCATCTTCCTTCAGATCAATCGGAGCCAGCGGTCCGCCATATTTGCGGGCAAGGTAGAGATTGATGGCCATGGATTCGTAAAGCACCATGCCGTCATCCTCGATGCAGGGAATGGTGCCCATCGGGTTGACGGCCAGGAAGGCGGGGGACAGCGTGTTGAGCGGCGCATCCGCAGCCAGCGGATCGGCAAGGCGGCGGGCCTGTATCACGGGCACATGCTTGAATTCTATGCCCAGTTCACCCGCAAGCCACAGCGTGCGCGTGGCACGGGAACGGTAGACACCGTAGATCGTCAACATCGAAATTACCCCTTGACCAGTTCGATGCGCGGCACGTTACGGTTTCGTCGTTTTAAAGTGAAGTTGCAGATCGCCGGGGCAGCTATGATTTTTTCTGATCCGTGAAGAAGTCCGTATCCGGCGACAGACGATATTCGAAACGGTCGATAAAGCGTTCGAACAGGCGGGCAAATGTTTCCACATCCTCCGCCGGCCATCCATCCATCACGTCCTCGATGACGCTCATCTTGGTCCGGCGCATTTCCTGCAAAAGACTGGTGCCGAGCGGCGTGATCTCGACAATGCTGCGGCGGCCGTCCTCCTGGGAAACGCCGCGTTTCAGCAGGCCGCGCCCCACCATATCCGCCACCACCCGGCTGCCGCGGGAAGGGTCGATGCGCATGCCCTCGGCAATCGCACCCACGGTAACATCGCCTTCCGCCCGGCGCAGAATATCGAGAACGTCGATATGGGAGAGTTCGAGACCCGGAGCGAGCTTGGCAAGCGCCATGCGGCCGATGATGCGGCGGCCGATCATGATGCGCATGCGCGTCATTGTATTGCCGATCCGCTTGATGTCCTCGGGCAGATCCTCGTTCCAGTTTTCCTCAGTCGCCACGCTTCATCGTCCCTTTCGATGCTGTTTTCCGATCACATTTAGCGGCATTAACACAGATGTCAAAAACTTGCCATTGACATATATATGCTGATAGCACACAAATTGTCGCAGCAAAACTGCCGGAAGCCAACGAGATTTTTCATGGATATGTCCACCGCCCCCGTGGCGCCGCTTGTGTCGGATCATCGGCGCAGGCTCATCGTTTTTCTGTTCCTGATGCTGGCCATGTTCATGGCGACCCTCGATAACCAGATCGTATCGACAGCGCTGCCCACCATCGTCGGTGAATTCGGCGCGCTGGAGCGTTTCGGCTGGATCGGCTCGGCCTATCTTCTGGCGACCAGCGCGGTCATGCCGGTTTATGGCAAGCTCGGCGATCTGTTCGGCCGCAAATATGTGATGATCGCGGCGGTCGTCATCTTCACGCTCGGCTCGCTCGCCTGCGGTCTGGCATGGTCGATGGATTCGCTGATTGCCGCCCGCGTTCTGCAGGGGCTTGGCGGCGGCGGAATCATGGTATCGATCTTCTCCGTCAATGCGGATCTGTTCGAACCGCGCGAGCGCGCCCGCTACCAGAGCTATTCCAGCCTCACCATCATGGCGTCAGGCAGCGTCGGCCCGATCCTCGGCGGCACGATGAGCGACCTGTTCGGCTGGCGGTCGATCTTCCTCATCAACCTGCCGCTCGGCATTATCGTCATTGCAGGACTGGCGTTGATGCTGCCCTATCGCCGTCCGGCCCGCCAGCCAAAGATCGATTATCTCGGCGCGGTCCTCTTGGCAGCCACCATTGCCAGCGTGGTCTTCTGGGCAGACAGCAGCGAATTGTTCGGCTCGCTGATCGCAGGCCCCAGCCTCGGCATCATCGCTTTCGCCGTCATCGCCGCTTTCCTGTGGGTGCAGGTGGAACGCCGCGCACCGGAACCGGTCGTGCCGCTGCGTCTCTTCAAGGACAGCACCTTTCCGCTGTTGATGATCGTCTCGCTGACCAGCGGCGGCATCGGTATCGGCATGGTCAATTATTACGCCCTGTTCCTGCAGACCACGACCGGGCTTTCGCCCTCCCATGCCGGCCTGTTCTTCATCGCCGTCACCAGCGGCATCGTTATGGGCTCGCTTTCGGCGGGACGGCTGATTTCGATCACAGGCGTCTACAAGCCCTTCTCGGTGGCGGGTCTCTCCATCAACCTCGTCGCCATGCTGCTGTTCACGCAGATGCATGCCGGAACGCCGCTGTGGGTCATTGCGGTCCTCATGTTGGCACAAGGCTTTGCTGTCGGCCTCGGCCAGCAGGCGCCGATCATCGGCGTGCAGAATTCCGCGCCCAAGGCGGATATCGGCGCGGCGAGCGGCGCGGTGACCCTGACCCGCATGGGTGGTGCTGCCATTGCCATTTCGGTCTATGGCGCCATCGTATCGTCGAGCCTCAAGGGCGTGGCGGTCGATATTCCCGGCGTCGGCAAGATCGAGGAACTGACGCCGAAAATGCTCTCCGAACTTCCGGCCGCCTCGCAGGCCGCCGTCGCCTCACTCTATTCGGATGCGTTTACGCCGCTCTTCTTCGCCGCAGCCGCAACCGCCGCCATCGGCCTTGCGGCGGCGCTGATGCTGAAACCGGTGCGACTGCCGGCGGCGGTGCAGGCGAAGCCGGCCGAAGGGGCGGGGGAGTAGTGACGCGTAGTCGTAAGGCTGGCGTAAATCCCAGCCTTACGCGGCGCTCAATGATTTTTCGACGGCCAGTCGGAAGCCCAGCGCATGCAGGACTTTCTGCACGGTTTCATAGCGAAGCTTGGAACCGGGCTTAAGTGCTTTGTAGAGGCTTTCGCGACCCAGACCCGAAGCATCCGCAACATGTGACATTCCGCGCGCCCTGGCGACTGCGCCAAGGGCGGCAATGAACACATCGGGGTTTTCGTCTTCCATCGCGACCGCCAGATATTCGATCATGGCTTCATCGCTATCCAGATAGTCCGACACATCGAATTGGCTAAATTCCGTCACTGCCATCCCTTCCTATTGTCTGTGCCATCCCGATTGCGCGTTTTATGTCCCGCTTTTGCGAAGACTTGTCCCCGCCGATCAGAAGGAAATAAACCCTCTTGCCAACGCGAGTGAAATAGACCCGATAACCCGGACCGAAGTGGATACGCATTTCAGAAACGCCTTCACCCACCGGCTCGCAATCGCCGAAATTCCCATGCTCGGCCGCGGTGAGACGATGAAGAACCCGCACCTTTCCGGCACGATCTTTCAATGCCTTCAGCCATTCGTCGAACTCCGCCGATTTCTCAAAGCTGTTCATGACAACATGTATCCGATTGGATACATTTCTGCAAGTTTAAATCCCATGGCGACCCTGTAAGCCGGTCGTGCGTTGGCGTTGCGCCCGCGAACTTCGTACCAAAACGCCATACAGCCCCGGCTCAACGCCGAAATGACGGGTGGCAAAACAAAAACACCGCCGCTGGAAATTTAACGCCCGTTCCGCGTTATTCTCGCAGCACTTTACATTCGCGCGGGCGGCCCTATCTCAATGAATATGAAGCCGGAACAGCTCCTGAATTCCACGCCCAAGGGCCTCTATTGTCCGGCGGGCGATTTTTATATCGATCCCGTGCGACCGGTGGCGCGGGCGCTCATCACCCATGGCCATTCCGATCACGCCCGCGCCGGCCATGGCGCGGTGCTGGCCACGCGTCAGACGCTGGATATCATGCGTATCCGTTACGGTGAGGATTTCTGCGGCAGCGAGCAGGCGGTCGCTTTCGGCGAGAGGGTGGAGGTGAACGGCGTCACCGTCGGTTTCCATCCCGCCGGCCATGTGCTGGGTTCGGCGCAAATCTCGGTGGAAATGAACGGCCGGCGCATCGTCGCGTCTGGCGATTACAAGCGCGGCGTCGATCCCACCTGCGCGTCCTTCGAGACGGTGCCCTGCGATGTCTTCATCACCGAGGCCACCTTCGGCCTGCCGGTGTTTCACCATCCGCTGCCGCGCGTGGAAATCGGCAAGCTGCTCACCTCCATAAAACAGTTTCCCGAACGAACCCATCTTGTCGGGGCCTATTCACTCGGCAAGGCGCAGCGCGTCATCCGGCTTTTGCGGGACAACGGTTATTCCGATCCCATTTATATTCACGGCGCGCTGGCGCGGCTTTGCGATTATTACATCTCGCAGGGCATCGATCTCGGCGATCTGCGCCCGGCAACGCTCGAAAAAAGCGATCCCTCCGCCTTCAAGGGCGCCATCGTCGTCGGTCCGCCCTCGGCGTTTCAGGAACGCTGGGCGCGGCGCTTCAACGAACCGCTTATTGCCTTCGCTTCCGGCTGGATGATGGTGCGGCAGCGCGCCAAACAGGGCGGTGTGGAGCTGCCGCTGGTGATATCGGATCATTGCGACTGGCCGGAACTTCTGGAGACGATCAGGGAAATTTCCCCGCAGGCCGTCTGGGTCACCCATGGCCGTGAGGAGGCGCTGGTGCGCTGGTGTCAATTGCAGGGCATTGCCGCCAAGCCGCTGCATCTTGTCGGTTACGAGGATGAGGGGGATTGAGATGAAAGCCTTCGCCACGCTGCTCGACCGTCTCGTTCTCACCCCCTCGCGCAACGGCAAGCTGAAGCTGCTGACCGATTATTTCCGCGATACGCCCGATCCCGACCGGGGTTACGGGCTGGCGGCGATTGCCGGCACGCTGGACTTGAAAAGCGTCAAGCCTGCCCTGCTGCGCGAGCTGGTGCTGGAGCGGATGGACGAGGTGCTGTTTCGCTATTCCTATGATTATGTCGGCGATCTGGCCGAGACCATTTCGCTCGTCTGGGGCAATATCGGCGGCGCGGATGACGCCGAAGCGCAGGATCCACGCCTCGGCGACGTCGTGACATTGATGAATTCGCTCGGCCGTACGGAGGTGCGCGGTGCGGTGCGCGATCTTCTCGACCGGCTCGATACGTCCTCGCGTTTCGCTTTCCTCAAACTCGCCACCGGCAGCCTGCGCATCGGCGTTTCGGCGCGGCTGGCACGGCAGGCGCTGGCGGATTTTGCCGGGAAAGACATCACCGAAATCGAGACCCTCTGGCACGGGCTGACGCCGCCCTATACGCCGCTTTTCGCCTGGCTTGAGGGGAAGTCCGGGCGGCCGGTACTGGCGACTCCCGCCATCTTCCATTCGGTGATGCTGGCGACGCCGGTTTCCGATGGCGACCTCGATGCGCTGGACCCGGCCGATTACGCCGCCGAATGGAAATGGGACGGCATTCGCGTGCAATTGTCCCGCGCCGGCGCCACGCGAAAACTCTATTCCCGCTCCGGCGACGATATTTCCGGCGCTTTTCCCGATGTTCTGGAGGCGATCGATTTCGAAGGCGTGATGGATGGTGAGTTGCTGATCGGCGGCACAGCGCGCTCCAACAATCTCACCCGCACCTTTTCCGACCTGCAGCAGCGGCTGAACCGCAAGACGGTGACAGCGAAGATGCTGGATGATTATCCCGCCTTCATTCGCGCCTATGACCTGCTGTTCGAGGGCGAGAGCGATGTTCGCGCGCAGACTTATCTGGAGCGCCGCGGCCGCCTGTCGGATATCATCGAGCACGCCCCGCATGACCGTTTCGACCTCTCGCCGCTGATCGGCTTTTCCAGCTGGCAGGAACTCGACACGCTGCGCGCCGCCCCGCCCGATCCGGTGATTGAGGGCGTGATGATCAAGCGCCGCGACAGCGCCTATCAGGCCGGCCGCGCCAAGGGGCCGTGGTTCAAGTGGAAACGCGATCCCTATAATATCGACGCCGTGATGATGTATGCGCAGCGCGGCCACGGCAAAAGGTCGAGCTATTATTCCGATTTCACCTTCGGCGTCTGGGCGGAAGGCGAGGACGGCGAACAGCTGGTGCCGGTCGGAAAGGCCTATTTCGGCTTCACCGATGCGGAGCTGGAGGTGCTGGACAAATTCGTGCGCGACAACACGGTCGAGCGTTTCGGCCCGGTGCGGGCGGTGCGCGCCACACCGGATTTCGGTTTCGTGCTGGAGGTGGCCTTCGAGGGCATCAACCGCTCCACCCGCCACAAATCCGGCGTCGCCATGCGCTTCCCACGTATTGCGCGGCTGCGCGCCGACAAGCTGCCGGCGGAGGCGGACAGGCTCTCGACGCTGGTGGCGATGATCGATGGCGTGGAAGCGTAGGGCGCCTTGGCCGCCCCGTCATCCTCCGTGGCAGGCAGGGGAACGGGGAAGACGCTGTCCAGAAATTGCCATGATGGCTGCGAATACATTGTTGTCATTCGCGAATCCGTGATTGGACAGCCTCCCGCCGCAGTGTTGAACTGCTGTTACAACCATCCCTTCAGGTGACCATATGGCAGACAAACGCTTTCTCTCCTCAGCCTTCGGACAGGAAGAGAGCGGCACCATCTTGCCGAGCCTGACGCGGCGAAGCCTGCTGGCCGGCGCCATGGGGCTGTCAGCGGCTGCATTTTTGCCGCTCCGTGCGAAAGCGGGCGTTGCCGCGCCCGAGGTTTTGCCGCTGGAACGGCAGGATTATGCGGAGGCGCGCAAACGGTTCCACACCCATCTCTTGCGAAAAATGGCTGCGCCGGAAAAATCCTCGGCGCTCGGCACGCCGCCCGGGGCGGAACGTGTCACCTATCCCGGCGGGCCGGATGGCTCCATCGAACTTGTCGCCTGGCTCTCCCATTACCAGCCGTCAAAAACGCTGAAGCCAGCCGTGCTTTTCCTCCATGGCGGCAACGCCACCGGAGACGGCCATTGGGCGCTGATGAAGCCCTATTGGGAAGCGGGCTATGTCGTGCTTCTGCCGTCCTTCCGTGGTGAAAACGGCCAAAGCGGCAATTATTCCGGTTTCTACGACGAAACGGCGGATGCGCTGGCGGCGGCCACTTATCTGGAAAACCTTCCCGGCATCGACAGAAACCGCTTCTTCATCGCCGGCCATTCCAATGGCGGCACGCTGACGCTTCTGGCCGCCATGAGCCGCAGGTTCCGCGCCGCAGCCCCCATCTCCGCCGGCGTCAATTCCTGGCGTTATTTCAATCGCTATAGCGACGAGATATGCTTCGACGAGACCGACGAGCGCGAATTCATCATGCGCTCCTCCGTCTGCTTCGGACCCAGCCTCAAATGTCCAGCGCTGCTTCTGCGCGGCACGGAGGAACGGCCTTTCGATGCCGATCACCAGCTTTTCGTGGATCGCGCCCTGACATCCGGCTTCAAGGTCGACAAGAAGCTGTTGCCCGGCACCCATATTGGCGTGGTGCCGCATGCGGTGGAGGAGAGCATCCGCCTTTTCAACGCCTTCGTCTGAAGTGCGAACGGTACCGCTGCTTCTGGACACGTGAGGTTCAGGAGCACGTCCGGCTAAAACCGCTTCGCACGTTTACCGGAGATGCCCTAGTTCTTGACGATGGACGTCTTGGCCTGCTCCGCCCACCATGCGCCGTCTTTTTTGTCGGCATATTGGGCGCGCTTGTTGGTGAACTGCCCCTGGGTGCACATTTCGCGGTAATTGCGAACCGGCAGCCCCAGCTCCTTGACGACGGCATGCACCACCGTCGGGCCGGTCATGTCGTAGACACTGGCGAGCGTTCGATCTTCGATATTCTGGGAAATACGGTCGGCCATCAGCCTGAGCGCCGGGTGGCCGGGCCTGGAGGCCATGAAGTAATTCGTGATCTCGCCGCTTTTCATGGCGATGAAAACGGCCTCTTCCTGCGCGCCGATCACATCCTCGGGGCGGGCCGCAAAATTGGAATCGATATCGAGATAGATGCCGCCTTCCTGCAGCAGCACCAGAATACGCCAGAAATCCGCCTTGGCGGCGCCCACCTGCAGGCGACGGAAGGCATCGGCGTAACGTCCGGGAAAATGCCGGTCGATATAGGTCTGGCACGCCTCGTCATCATGGTAGCGATATTCGAATTCCGGCGTCAGCCAACGGTTGAACAGGAAATTCGCATAGATCGGCGTCGTTACCCGGTTGGAGTAATTCGTCTGCCAGATGATGCGGGGAATGGCCTTTTCCGATTTCGGGCTGCGTCTGGCAGGCTGATACTGCGGAAGCGTCTTTCTTCTGCCGGGCCGGATGAACAAATCGATGGAAAAGATGACCTTGGCGATGTTTCCACCGATCTTGATCGCGCGGTACGCGATGCGGTTATAGCCATGCTTTGCCAAGTTCAGCGCTCCTGCGCGTGGAATCGATTGTCACGCGCGTGGAAACGGCGGTACGCGGTATTTATTGGACGCAATTAGTTTGTCAATATGCCGTAAATGAGACGGCCGGGCCTCGATTGACGAGACCCGGCCGTCTTGCACGCAAATGGAATGTCAGCCCTTGTTGCGGTTGAAATAGCCGAGCAGCCGCATGGCATTGGCGGTGACCAGAACCGTCGCACCGGTATCGGCGAAAACGGCGAGCCACAGGCCCGAAACGCCGGTTACAGTGGTGACAAGGAATACCGCTTTCAGGCCGAGCGCGATGGTCACGTTCTGGCGGATATTCAGCATGGTGGCGCGCGACAGGCCGATCAAGCGGGCGGCGTCGCCGACATTGTTGCGCATCAGCGCTGCATCCGCCGCTTCCATCGCCACGTCTGTTCCGGAACCGATGGCGACGCCGACGCTTGCCGCCGCAAGGGCCGGCGCATCGTTGATGCCGTCGCCCACCATCACCACGGTCTTCTTTTCGGCAAGCTTGCGGATTTCCTCGACCTTGTTCTGCGGCAGCAGTTCACCGCGCGCCTCAAGGCCCAGCTTGTTGCCGATGGCACGCGCCGTGCGGGCATTGTCACCCGACAGCATCAGCGAGGAAATGCCCATTTCCTTCAGCGCTTTCACGCCTTCCGCCGCATCCTTGCGCGGCTCATCGCGCATGGCGAAAAGGCCGCTTGCCGCCCCGCCGACTATCACGACAGCCACCGTCTTGCCTTCGCTTTCCAGTGCGGAAATGCGATCGGCCAGTTCCTTCGAGAGAGTGCCGACTTCCGTTGCAAAGCGCGGTGCGCCGATGAACAGGTCTTTCCCGCCGACATTGCCCTGCATGCCGCGACCGGAAATCGCCTTGATGTTGGAACCGGGCAGGGGCTTCACGCCCAGTTTTTCGGCATGATTGACGATGGCGCGGGCGAGCGGATGGCTCGATTCGTGCTCGATGGTTGCGGCTTGCGCAATCAGCTCGGCCTCGTTGCCGTCCAGCGCCACCACATCGGTCACGACAGGTTCGCCGAGCGTCAGCGTGCCGGTCTTGTCGAAGGCGACGGTTTCGGTGCGCGCCAGCATTTCGATGACCGCGCCGCCCTTCACCAGCATGCCATGGCGTGCCGCGGCCGAAAGGCTGGAGGCGATGGCCGCGGGAACCGAGATGACCAGCGCGCAGGGGCAACCGATCAGCAGCAAAGCGAGACCGCGATAAATCCAGGTATCCCAGTCGCCGAGACCGACAAGCGGCGGCACGATGATGGTCAGCACCGAGATCGCCACGATCAGCGGCATGTAATAACGCGAGAAGCTCTGGATGAAGCGCTCGGTCGGGGCACGCGCATCCTGCGCTTCCTCGACGAGCGTGATGATGCGGGCAATGGTGTTGTCTTCCGGCGCGCGGTCGACGCGGATGCGCAGCGAGCCGTCATGGTTGATCGAGCCGGCAAAGACGCGCGCGCCCTTTTCCTTGGCGACGGGAATGCTCTCTCCGGTCATCGGCGATTCGTCGACGCTCGACTGGCCTTCCATGACAACGCCGTCGGCGGCGATACGGTCGCCGGGACGCGCCACGACCACCTGGCCGATGCGCACCTGATCGGCCGCGACCTGCCGAAGCGCGCCGTTTTCCTCCACCAGCGCCGTTTTCGGCAGCAGCGAACCGAGCGCCTTGATGCCCGAGCGGGCGCGGGCGGCGGCGAAACCTTCCAGCAATTCGCCGACGGAGAAGAGCAACACGACGATGGCCGCCTCTTCCGCCTCGCCGATGATGATCGCGCCGATGGCGGCAATCGTCATCAGCATTTCGATGGTGAAGACCGCGCCGAAACGGGCGGCGTTGAAGGCGTTCTTCGCGATGGGGAAGAGCGTGACCAGCGTGGCGATGATGAAGGCGTAACCGCCCCATGCCGGGAAGCTCAGTTCCGCCGCATAGGCGATGGCGACGAGAACGGTGCCGGTGAAGGTGTTGCGCGCCTTTGCGGTGCGCCACCACGCGCCTTTTTCATCCGCGCCATGGGCACGTCCTACTTCCCCGCTCTGCACTGCAGCCGCCGGAGCGGAACCATGCGAATGGCCCGCATGGTCGTGGCCGGAATGATCGTGACCAGAATGGTCATGCTTGGAGTGGTCATGATCATGCCCGCCGCAGGACGCGTGATCGTGCGCGGAATGGTCATGCCCCGAATGGTCATGATCTGAATGATCGTGATCATGGTCGTGGTGATGGCCGCCGCATGATCCGTGGTCATGATCGTGATTGTGATCTGCGGCTTTTTCTCGCGCGGTCTTTTCCTGCGGCAGCAAGGCCGGCTTGAATCCGAGCTTGCGCAGCGTGTCCTCGATTTTTTCGACCGGGGTTTTGCTCTCGGCCAGCGAAAGGTTCAGCCTTTCGCGCGCAACGGAAACCTTGACGTCGGCAACGCCGGGCAGGCGCGAAAGCGCGGTCTCGATCTTGGCGGCGCAACTGCCGCAATCCATGCCGCCGACCGAAAAGGTCAGCGCATTGCTGTTGTCGGCGCTCGCTCCGGTATCGGCATGGTGGCCGCCGCAGGACGAATGATCGTGGTCATCATGGTCGTGGCCGTGATGATCCGCTTCGATTTTTGCGCGGGAGACTTTTTCCTGCGGTAGCAAAGCGGGTTTGAAACCGAGCTTGCGCAGCGTGTCTTCGATTTTTTCGACCGAGGTTTTGCTTTCGGCCAGCGAAAGGTTCAGCCTTTCGCGGGCAACGGAAACCTTGACGTCGGCAACGCCCGGCAGGCGGGAAAGCGCGGTTTCGATTTTCGCCGCGCAGCTGCCGCAATCCATGCCGCCAACGGAGAAGGTCAGTTGCTCGCCGTCTTTGCCCTTGATGTTTATGCCTGTCGAAATATTCATGGTTTCCGCTCCTGAATTCCAGTCGACAGCCAATCTGGCACCTCTAGCAACTAGAGCTTCAAGAGCAAAAATGCGGTTTTTCGATTTTTTTTGAAAAACCGACGCCAGCTTCGCGCCAGCCGCACGGTTCATCATGCCGGCAGATTGGATTCCATGAAGCGGTTCAGATGATAGCACTCCTTTTGAAAAACGGTCGCCGGGCGGCCTCTCTGGTCGGGCTTGCCCTGCTGCCTCTCATGAGCGGCTGCCTTTTCGTGACGGATACGACCCGGATGGACCCGGATGTTTTCGTCAGGGAAACGGCGCCGGTATTCAATTTCAACTCCGTCAGCTCCAATCGCCAGCCGGAACTGCCGCCGCAGCCGGGCCAGCTTTCGACGCGCCCGCCGGATCTGTTCAGAACCCGCTTCCATCAGGAATACGGTCCGCCGGTGCGCGGGCAGGGGCTGCAAGCCCCGCAGGTGCAGGGTTTTAACGCGCAGCAGCCGCAGGGCCAGACGATGGCCTATGGCCTGCCTGTCTCCAATCCGCTGCACCGGGTCATGTATGGCCCGATCCGCGATGAGGACCGCTCGCTGCCGGCCATTCCCTATGGCCGCATCGATCCGCGTTATCTTCGGCAGGAAGTGAGCTACCAGACGGCGGAAGCCCCCGGCACGATTATTGTCGATACCAGACAGCATTTTCTCTATCTCGTGCAGTCCAGCGGCAAGGCGATCCGTTACGGCGTTGGGCTGGGGCGCGACGGTTATGCCTGGTCGGGCCGCGGCAAGATCCAGTGGAAGGCGAAATGGCCGCGCTGGACGCCGCCCGATGAAATGGTCAAGCGCCAGCCGGAACTCGCCTCCATCTCCGCCGCCAATGGCGGCATGACGCCCGGTCTCAACAACCCGCTCGGCGCGCGTGCGCTTTATATCTTCAAGGATGGCAAGGACACGCTTTACCGCGTGCATGGCACGCCGGACTGGCAGTCCGTCGGCAAGGCGACGTCTTCCGGCTGCGTGCGCATGCTCAATCAGGATGTGATCGATCTCTACGAGCGTGTGCCGCAAGGGGCGCAGATTGTGGTTATCTGAACACGTTCTAAAAGAAAGAGATATTGGACCCATTCCGCCAGCGCCTTGTGACTGGCTTTTAGCGGTCGGTTAACTATTTTCGCAATACGCATGACACGGAACAAATGACGTACAACGGCGATATAGCCGTTCGAAATGTGGGACAAACCGGCCTTATGACAAGCACCGACACAGATCTTTCCAGACGTACCTTCCTTTCCCTTCTCGGCATCTCCTCCGCTTCGCTTCTCGCAGGCTGTGCCTCATCAGGTCCGGGAGGCGCCATTCGCCAGCAGGCAAGCGCCATCGGCAGCGATTTCCGGCAGATGTTCTCGCCGGGCGTCAGCGATGCGGAACTGGCCGTCATGTACGGCTCGGTTGAGGATGGCGGTTACGTCATTCCCGCCGTCCCCTATCAGAAAATCGACCGCCGTTATTACCGCCAGCGGGTTGTCGACCCGACCGGCGAACGTCCCGGCACCGTGGTTGTCGATACGCGTTCGCGCTTCCTTTATGTCGTGGAGCAGGGCGGCAGCGCCATGCGTTACGGCGTCGGCATCGGCCGCGAAGGTTTCGCCTGGTCGGGCGAGGGCGTCATCCAGTGGCGTCAGAAGTGGCCGAAATGGACCCCGCCGGACGAAATGGTCGCCCGCCAGCCGGAACTGGTCAAATATTCCTCCAAGAACGGCGGCATGCCGCCGGGCCTGAAGAACCCGCTCGGCGCGCGCGCCCTTTATATCTTCCAGAACGGCAAGGACACGCTCTACCGCCTGCACGGCTCGCCGGAATGGAACTCCATCGGCAAGGCCGTCTCCTCCGGCTGCGTGCGCCTGATGAACCAGGACATCATCGATCTTTACGACCGCGTGCCGCAGAAGGCGCGTGTGGTGGTGTGGCAGTAAGCCGAAAACGCTTCGAATAAAAAGGCGGCCCTGTGCCGCCTTTAATTTAAGGAAAACCTGTCCCCATACTCGACGTCATCCTCGGGCTCGTCCCGAGGATCTAATCACGTCGCACTAAATCAATACGTTGCAGATGCTCGGGACAGGCCCGAGCATGACGGAAGAGAGATTGTCAGCCCTTGTGACTTGCCGGAGGGTTAGGGCCGGCTGAGACTGTCCTTCAGCGCATTCACCCGGTCGCGAATCTGCACCAGCTCTTCCAGCCCGCAGCCAGTCGCGCTGCCGATTGCCGCCATGATCTTCACGCCCTCTTTTTTGAGGTTCGCGCCCTTCGGCGTCAGGGCCACCAGCACCTGCCGCTCATCCACCGTGCCGCGCTTGCGGGTGATCAGCCCCGCATGTTCGAGCCTCTTCAGCAGCGGCGACAGCGTGCCCGAATCGAGGCCCAGCATTTCGCCGAGCGCCTTGACGGTGGATGTCTCTTTTTCCCATAGCGCCATCATCACCAGATATTGCGGATAGGTCAGCCCGATCGGGTCGAGCAGCGGCTTATAGGCGCGTGTGAAGGCGTGTGCCGCGCCATAAAGGGCAAAACATATCTGCTGGTCCAGCCTCAACAGGCTTTCCATCTTCTTCTCGTCGCCCTCTGCGTCCATTTTCCTGCTCCAAAATCAACCGGGAAGGGAACAATCAGCCCCCGCTTTCGGTTCCTGCCGCATGGATGCGCGGCGAAATTTCGTGAAAATTATCGCAAAAAACAAAATTTCATTCAATGCGCAAAACTATATTGCGCACAATTTAATTGTGCGTTATAAGGTGCCCAACACCAACCCGAAGGAGTAAATGTCATGCCCATTCTCTACACGACCAAAGCATCCGCCACCGGTGGCCGCGCCGGCAACGCCAAGTCGGAAGACGGCGTTCTCGACGTGACGCTGACCGTTCCGAAGGAGCTGGGCGGCGATGGCGCCCGTGGCACCAATCCGGAGCAGCTTTTCGCAGCCGGTTATTCCGCCTGCTTCCTGGGCGCGCTGAAATTTGTCGCCGGCAAGGAAAAGGTAAAGATTCCTGAAGACACGACTGTGACGGCAACCGTCGGCATCGGCCCGCGCGAAGATGGCGGCGGCTTCGGCATCGAAGTGTCGCTGAAGGCCAATATTCCGGGCGTCGAGCGCGAAGTCGCCGAAAAGCTGGTTGCCGCCGCTCACATCGTCTGCCCTTACAGCCACGCCATGCGTACCTCCACGGAAGTGCCGGTCTCGGTGGCCTGATCCAATTCGCGCGAGTAAGTTATCTGAATAACGAGGCCGGGTTCATCCCGGCCTTCTTGTTTTCAGAAAGAAAAATGCTATATTCTTTCCAAGGAAAGGATATGCGTCATGAATATTCACGCCAAGAGCGCCATGGATCCCGCCTCGCAGGGCAGGGTCGTCACCAAGGCCGTTATCGCCGCCGCCGAGCGGCTGGGCCTGAATGCCGCTCGCACGGCCGATATTCTCGGCGTTTCCGCCCCCACCGTGTCGCGCATGAAACGGCTCGATTTCCTGCTGGAGCCGGGCGCCAAATCCTTCGAGCTTGCGGTGCTGCTGATCCGGGTTTTCCGCTCGCTGGATGCGATTGCCGGCGGCGATGAGGCCGTGGCAAAAAACTGGCTGCGCAATCACAATGTTGCGCTGAACGCCGTGCCTGCCGACAAACTGACCACCATTACCGGATTGATCGATGTCCTCTCCTATCTGGACGCCCGACGCGCTCCTGTCTGAAAAACGCGCCGTATCGGGAAAATACTGGCGGCTGGTGGAAGCGCAGCATCAGGTTTCCACCATGAAACTGGTGGATACGGTGGAGGAGCAATCGCTGCTGGAAGATATTCTGGAGACGAGCAAGCGGCCGTTTCCGCCGGAATGCGCCGGTTTCGACTATCTTCTCGCCACGCCCTTCCGGTATGGAGCCGCCTATCCGCATGGTTCGCGCTTCCGCCGCGCGGGCTATACCGAAGGCGTTTATTACGCCGCCCAGAAAGTGGAGACGGCGCTGGCCGAAATGGCCTTTTACCGGCTGCTGTTTTATGCCGAATCGCCGGGCACGCCGCTGCCCGCCAATCCCGCCGACTATTCCGCCTTCGCCGCCCGTATCGCCACCGATGCGGCGCTCAATCTGACGAAACCGGAACTGAGCCGGGATGCTCGTCTGTGGACCGATCTGCAGAATTATGAGCCATGCCAGGCGCTGGCCGATCAGGCGCGTCTGGCGAAGATCGAGGCTATCCTCTATCGCTCGGTCCGCGACCCCGCCGGCGGCCTCAACATCGCTGTTCTGTCGCCGAAGGCTTTTGCCGCGAAGACGCCGGTGGAACGGATGAGCTGGCGTATCCACCTGTCGAAAACGGGGGTGCAGGCGCTCTGCGAATTTCCGATGCGTAGAACGGGTTTTGCAGTTTTAGATTTCGCCGGCGATCCACGCCTCGCCAGCCTTTTGGGCTGACGGGCGTTTGCTTTTCAAGACCATCAGGCCGAGGCGAAAAACCCTTCGGGATCGTCGACTTCCACCAGCCTGCGCTTGTCGATCAGCCAGAAGCGGGTTCCGACAGCCCGCACGAAACTCCTGTCATGCGAGACGAACACGCAGCTGGCCTCGCGGCTGATGATTTCCGCCTCCAGCGCTTCCTGCCCCTCAATGTCCAGATGGTTGGTGGGCTCGTCCAGCAGGTAGAAATTCGGCTCCGCCAGCCGCAGCGCCAGCATGGCAAGCCGGGCCTTCTGCCCGCCGGAAAGGGCGGCGATACGGCGTTTCTGCATTTCCATGTCGATTCCGGCGCCCGCGAGCAGGCCGTGTATGCGCTGGTCGCCAATATCGAAGCGGCGGGACAGCAGTGAAACGGGCGTGCTGTCGTCATCGATCTCGGCGAGCGATTGGTCGACATATCCGGCCACCAGCGAGGGCGTGGCCTTGATGCCCTCCTGTATCTGGCCTGCGCCCGATACAGCCGCCTGCAGAAGCGACATCAGCCGTGTCTTGCCGACGCCGTTGCGGCCGAGAATGACGATGCGGTCCCCCTGACGGACAAATTGCCGGCCGGTGCGAAACAGCAATGTTCCGTCCGGCGTCGAGACCGGCACATCTTCCAGAGTGACCAGAACCCTGGCATGGGTGCCGCGATTGGCGAGCTGGATCTTGCCGGCGGATCGCTCGATATGGGCGGGCCGCGCCTTTTCTTCGATCTTTTCCGCACGCTCACGCAATTGCTTGGTCTTGACGGTCAGAAGATCGCTGCCGGAATTGATGCCGATATTGTTGAGCTTGGCGGCCTGCCGGCGCAATTGCTGGGCGGTTTTCATGTCGCGCTGGAAACGCCGCTCATCGGCGGCATCCTCTTCTTCCAGCACCGCCCGTGCGTGGCCATAGGGCAGCCGGAACAGCGCCGAATTTTCCGGCCGCAGGAACAGCGTGCTCCTGGTGACATTATCGAGAAAGGCGCGGTCATGGCTGACGATGATGACAGCCGTATCGCGCGGCAATTCACCGAGCCAGTTTTCCAGCACATTGATCTTTTCGAGGTCGAGATGGTTGGTCGGCTCGTCGAGCAGCAGCACATCCGGCTCGGTGATCCATGCTCGCGCCAGCATGGCAAGCCTCTGCCAGCCGCCGCTCAGCTCTTTCAGGCGGCGCTCGCGGAATGGATCCGGCACCAGCATGGCGTCGAAAATAATGTCGGCGCGCCAGCTCTCGCTGTCGATCGTGTCCGCCGGCAGGGTGGAAAGCACGGCGTCCCGCATCGTCTGTTCCATCAGCGGTGAGGGCAGATGCTGGTGGACGATGGACTGCGTCAGCCCGCGCAGCCGGGTGATATCGCCGCTGGTGGGCTCCATGTCACCGGAAAGGCAATGGAGCAGGGTGGATTTGCCGCAGCCATTGGCGGCGACGATGCCGATGCGGTCTCCCGCATTCACCGTGAGGCTGAGATTGGAAAAAAGCGGCTTGCCCAGAATGATTCCGAGGTTTCGAAGCGTGATGATGGTCATGAAGTCGTCTCTGGCAAGACGGACCCGTGACGAACCGTGGTCTGCCACAGGCAGTACGGGGTTTCGGTTCGGGGTGATCCGTCGTGAAAACATGCGCAACGGCAGACAAGCTGCATTCTGCGCGGCCTTTTGGGCAAACCAGAGTGTTGGTATTCCGGTCAGCCCTGCAAACGTGTCTGCAGGGCAAAAAGGTGGCAGAGCTGACGATTGCGCCAGAAGCAGGAAATATCCATGCGAAGCCTCCTTTCTTGAAACGGGTTGAACCGCTTCACCATTAACAGCGGCGGTTGTTCGAGGCAACGGCTTTTGCAATGGCAGGCGGTGGGGAGAATGCGGCAAGCCCGCACCCTCCCATTTTAATCCAGCGCTCGCCTGAGCGGCCTTTATTGCTTCGCGACACGCGCGCGCAGTTCTTCCACATGCGCGGCGATTTCCGGCGTTACGGCGTCGCCGAAGTCTTCCATTTCGAACATCGGGCGAATTTCGATTTCGCTGCGCTCCAGCATCGGGTTCGGGCAACGTTTCACCCAGGCCACGGCCTCGTCCATGTCCTTCACAGTCCAGATCCAGAAGCCGGCGACCAGCTCGTTGGTGTGCGGGAAGGGGCCGTCGATAACCGTGCGGCTGTCACCGTCGAACACAACCCTCTTGCCCTTGGAGGAGGGATGCAGGCCGTCGCCGGATTGCATGATGCCGGCATTGACCAGTTCCTCGTTGAATTTCCCCATCGCCTCGATCAGCTCGGTCGTGGGCATGACGCCATCTTCGCTGCTTTTGGTGGCTTTTACAAAAACGATTGCACGCATGATCATTCCTCCTTGATTGCGCTTTCTTCGTAGTGTCGCTCCCCGGCACGACGGCCGGATGACATTGTCGCCGACAAAAGTGGCGCCATGCCGTCAATCCTCTCAGCCGAGGTCGATAAGGTCGCGGCGCAGCCGGTCGGGGTCGCCGCTGCCGATGCGGGCTTCGATTTCGGCATGGGTCTGTTCCCAGATGGGAAAGGCGGCGGCGAGCACGGCCATGCCGTCCGCCGTCAGCCGCAGCCGCTTGCCGCGCTTGTCCTTCGGGTCCTGCTCGATGCTGACCAGCCCGCGCCGCTCCAGCGGCTTCAGCGCCGCCGTCAGCGTCGTGCGGTCCATGGCCAGAAGATTGGCGACCGGTCCCATCGGCGGCGGCTCCGGCCGGTTGAGCGACATCAGCAGCGAAAATTGTCCATTGGTGATACCGACCGGCTTCAGCGCATTGTCGAACAACCGCGCCAAAGCCCGTGCGGCGCGCTGCGCATGCAGGCAGAGACAGGCATCCCGCACGAAAAGAGTTGCCGAAAAAGGAATCACGCTGGCGTTTGACATGGGATAAATATGTTGATATCAACCTAATTAGTCAAGCGGAACTTGATGCCCCGCAGACTGTTTATTGACTTTCAGCACAGAAATAGCCGGCGCCCACCGTTAAAGCGGGGCGGTGCCGTGGTGAAAGACGGATCCAAGGAGGAAAGATCATGTCTCATCCCGTCGTTTCGAAAGAGGAGTGGCTTGCGGCCCGCCGCGATCTGCTGGTGAAGGAAAAGGAAATGACCCGCGCCCGCGACAGGCTGAACGAGGCCCGGCGTGCGCTGCCCTGGGAAGAGGTGACGAAGGATTATATCTTCGATGCCCCTTCCGGCCCCAAATCGCTGAAGGAACTGTTCGGCACCTGCAGCCAGCTCATCGTCTATCACTTCATGCTGGCGCCCGACTGGGAGGAGGGCTGCGTCGGTTGCTCCTTCTTTGCCGATCATGTCGATGGCGCGCTGATCCACCTCAAGCATGGCGATGCGGGTTTCGTTGCCGTGTCGCGCGCGCCGCTTGAGAAGATCGAAAGCTACAGGAACCGCATGGGCTGGAAATTCCCGTGGGTTTCGGCCGAAAGCAGCGATTTCAACTACGATTATCAGGCCTCGTTCCGCGACGAGGACATGGCCAAAGGTGAGATCACCTATAATTACCGTGACATGGCGCCCTATGGCGACCTGAAGGACCTGCACGGCATCAGCGTTTTCGCCAGGGGCGATGACGGCAAGATCTACCACACCTATTCCACTTACGCCCGCGGCGCGGAGCAGACGCTCGGCACGCTGATGCTGCTCGATCTGGTGCCAAAAGGCCGTAACGAGGAGGAGGTAATGGATTGGGTGCGCCGCCACGACCAGTACGAGGATGCGCCGAAGGCGGCAGCCTGCTGCCACTGAAAACGGACGGATGAGGAGGAAACAACAATGGAAATGGAAATCGCCAAGCCGCAGAAGGAACATGAGTTCCTGAAGAGGATCGTCGGAGACTGGGTCATGACCTCCAGTTCCGGCCATGACTGCTATGACGCCAACGATCCCTCGCAGCGATTTACCGAGACGGTCCGCTCCATCGGCGGGCTGTGGATTGTCGGTGAGGGCACTGGCAGGATGCCCGATGGCGACCAGATGACGGCCGTGATCACGGTCGGCTTCGACCCGGCCAAGGGCAATTTCGTCGGCACCTGGGTAGGGTCGATGATGACCAATCTCTGGGTCTACAGGGGCTGGCTGGAAGAGGACGGCAAGACCCTGACGCTGGAAGCGGAAGGCCCGGCCTTCGACGGTTCCGGCCGCACCGATACCTATCACGACGTGCTGGTGCTGCATGACGACAATCACCGCAGCTTTTCCGGCAGCGTCAGGCAGCCGGACGGCACATTCAAGACCTTCATGACATCGGAATTCCGCCGCAAGGCCTGAAGCCCTGCGAAAATTTCATCCGAAAACCACCGGCGCCGCCGCATCCTGCGGCGGGCGCTTGCCGAAACACACCCGCCAAACCCTCCATAGGAGACGACAATGTCCGATACACATGGAAAATTCATCTGGGTCGAGCTGATGACGCCCGACATGGAAGCGGCAGCCCGCTTTTATGGTCATGTCGTCGGCTGGCAGACCAAGGATTTCGGCTCGCCGGAAATGCCCTATCTGGTGCTGGAGGCCGATGGCAAGGGCATGGGCGGCGTCATGGAGCTGACCGACGAGCACAAGGGCCAGGGCATTCCCCCGAACTGGACCGCCTATGTCGATGTCGACGACGTGGACGCCACGGCGAAACAATTCGCTGAAAAGGGCGGCGCGGTCAGACGTCCGCCGCAGGATATTCCCGAAATCGGCCGCTTCGCCGTGGTTGCCGATCCCTTCGGTGCGGTGCTCTGCATCATGACGCCGCTGCCGATGGAAACCGGCGGCTTCCCCGAGGATATGCAGGAAAAGCAGGGCCATGTCGGCTGGCACGAGCTCTTCACCGATAATGTCGACGAGGCAATGGCCTTTTACGGCGATGTTTTCGGCTGGACCAAGGACCATGATTTCGACATGGGCGACATGGGCCCGTACCGCATCTTCGCCTACAGGGGCAAGGCCGTCGGCGGCATGATGAAACGCATGCCGCAGGTCCCCGTCTGTCACTGGGGTTATTATTTCAATGTGGACGGCATCGATGACGCCATTACCCGCGTCGGCACCGGCGGCGGCAAGGTCGTCAACGGTCCGATGGAGGTTCCCGGCGAAAGCTGGATCGTCAATTGCGTCGATCCGCAGGGCGCTTATTTCTCGCTGGTTTCGCAGAGGAAATAGCCCTGTTTTCTAACAATCTGCCGGGGCTCGCTCCGGCAGATTACCGCTCTCTTGACAGGCGAACGTGATCGATGAAGGCGCGTAGCTTCGGCGCAAGATTGCGGCGGCTGGGATAATAGAGATAAAATCCCGCAAAGCTCGGGGAGTGGTCTTCCAGCATGGAAACGAGCTGTCCGCTCTCCAGATAGGGGCGGAATGTTTCTTCCATGCCGAATGTGATGCCCGCACCGGCGCAGGCCAGCTTGATCATCAACTGCATGTCGTTGGTGGTGAAGGCCGGCTCTACCGCCACCGCAAATTCGCGGCCGTTTTCCGCAAATTCCCACCTGTATGGCGCCACACCCGGACGGGGTCGCCAGCCGATACACCTGTGCCCTATCAGTTCGCGGGGCTGCGCCGGCAGACCGAAGCGGTCCCGATAGTACGGCGAGCAGACGGCGAGCTGCCGCTGTGGAGCGGAAACCGGAACCGCAATCATGTCCTGCGCGATTAGCTCTCCAAGACGCACGCCGGCGTCGTAGTGCTCGGCGACGATATCGAATTCCTCGTCCGTCACGACGATATCGAGCTGCACTTCGGGATGTATTTCCGCAAAGCGCGCAAGCAATGGCCCGGATAAAAAACGCTCGGCTATCGAGGACACCGCAAGCCGCAACTGCCCGCGCACGGCGCCGCTCAGGGACGACGCGGCATTGGCAGCCTCAACGAGATTGCCGATGGATGGCGAGACATCCGCATAAAGCTGCTGTCCCGCTTCCGTCAGGCTGACGCTGCGCGTCGTGCGCTGCACCAGCGCTATTCCCATCGTTTCTTCAAGCTTGCGGATGGTCTGGCTGACGGCGGAGCGGGTCACGCCGAGCCTGTCCGCAACGGCGCGGAAGTTGCGTTCCTCGGCAACCATGCAGAATGTCGAAAGCGCGTTGAGATCGATGTTCATTGGTTAGAAATTCTACCCATTGAGGTTATGATTGAGGCGGTTATCACGACAATGCCCAAGCTTTATCTTGTCCGCAATGGCCGCTTCCAGAAAAAGCCGGCCGTAACACCAAGGAGAAAGCCATGACATTGAACAAAGTCGTTCTCATCACAGGTGCATCGAGCGGGATCGGTGAGGGTATCGCAAGGGAACTGGCCGCCGCCGGGGCGAAGCTGGTGCTGGGTGCGCGCCGCATGGACCGCTTGCAGGCGCTTGCCGAAGAATTGCGCGGGAAGGGCGCCGAGGTCGTCATCCAGCCGCTGAACGTGACGGACAGACAGAGCGTCGAGGCCTTTGCGGAGGCGGGGCGCAAGGCGTTCGGGCAGGTCGACGTCATCGTCAACAATGCCGGCATCATGCCGTTGTCGCTGATGTCGTCCCTGAAGGTCGACGAATGGGACCGCATGATCGACGTCAACATCAAGGGCGTGCTTTATGGTGTCGCCGCCGTTCTGCCCGAGATGACCGCCCGTTCTTCCGGCCATATCATCAACATCGCCTCCATCGGTGCGCTCGCCGTTTCGCCCACGGCTGCCGTTTATTGCGCGACGAAATTTGCAGTGCGGGCGATTTCGGACGGGCTGCGGCAGGAAAACCGTGACCTGCGTGTCACCTGCATTCACCCCGGCGTGGTGGAAAGCGAACTTGCCCACACCATCACCGATCCCGCCGCTGCGGAACTGATGCAGACCTATCGGGCCATCGCCCTGAAGCCCGACGCCATCGGCCGCGCGGTGCGTTACGCCATCGAGCAGCCCGACGATGTGGACGTCAATGAAATCGTCGTCCGACCCACCGCCGCCTGAGGAGAGCGACATGAAAGCGATTTTTCCGACCGTGCTTGCGATTGCCATGCTTGCGGCAAGTGCCGCCATCGCCAATCCGCAACGACTGGATGACAGGCTGAAGCGTGGCGATGAAGTCGTCCGCAGCCTCAACAATGGCCAGCCCCAGTCCAATCTGGAACGCTTGCGGCAGGAGTTTCCTTTCCTTGCCGATGCGACCGAAGGCTACGCCCTGGGGGAGGTCTGGTCCCGGCCGGGTCTGGACAACCGGACCCGCCAGCTTGCTGCCGTTGCGGTCATGGCGGCCCTTGGCGAGCGTGATCTGATGAAGGTCCATGCCGGTTATGCGCTCAATGTGGGCGCAACCGACGAAGAGCTGAAGGAAATGGTCTATCTGATCACCGTTCCCGCAGGTTTTCCCAAAGCCATCGCCGCATCCCGCACGCTTGCCGAGCTGTTCGAGGAACGCCGCGCCAACGCCGCATCTGGAGGGCAAAAACAATGAACATTGTTTCGACATCCGTTGCGCTTCTGCTCGCAACGGCTTCCGCCGATACAGGTTCCCGCAAAGCGAGCAACGCCATGGACGTGAATATGACCGAAACGGCTCAAACCCGGAACCACCCCTATATCGGCATGTGGGTCACCGGCGATGGCCACATTCGTCAGGAGCTTCTGCCCAATGGCCGGTATGACGAGGCGCGGGGCAACCGCAAAAGCGCCTATCGGGGGCGGTATGAGGTGAAGGGAAACCATATCGACTATTGGGACGATACCGGCTTCACCGCCGACGGCGAATTCGTCGACGATGTGCTTTATCACGGCGGCATGATCTTCTATCGCCAGAAGTAACGTCCCGCCAATCACGCGCCGCCCGCCCCATCGAGGGCGGGCGGCGTATCTGTTTCTATCGCTTCAAACTACCCAGAATCCCGCGCACGATGGCGCGGCCGACCGAGGTGGCAACCGAGCGGGCAGCGCTTTTCATCGCCGCCTCGATCACTGTTTCGCGCTGGTATCCGGTCTTGCGTGCGCCGCCATTGCGCGAGCCGGTGGAGGCCGGTGCGGGTTCTTCATCGCCGAAGCCGGGCAGGCGCCAGCGGCCGGAAGCACTCTCGGACTGGCTGGCGGCGTTTTCTTCTTCCGCCCGTCTGGCGGCTTCTGCATCGGCAGCCTTCTGGGCGCGGGCGGCAAGGATTTCGAAGGCCGATTCCCGGTCGATATCCTTGTCATATTGGCCGGCGACGGGGCTCACATCGATCAGGGACTTGCGTTCCGCATCGGTGAGTGGCCCGACACGGCCCGATGGCGGACGTACCAGCGTGCGCTCGACGATGGAGGGAGCGCCCTTGTCGTGCAGGGTGGAAATCAGCGCCTCACCGGTGCCGAGCGTGGTGATGGTGTCGGCGGTGTTGAAAGCCGGGTTCTGGCGGAAAGTGTCGGCCGCGGTGCGCACCGCCTTCTGCTCGCGCGGCGTATAGGCGCGAAGCGCGTGCTGCACGCGGTTGCCGAGCTGGGCGAGAACGGTTTCCGGCACGTCGAGTGGGTTCTGCGTCACGAAATAGACGCCCACGCCCTTGGAGCGGATGAGCCGCACCACCTGTTCCACGCGCTCCACCAGCACCCGCGGCGCGTCGTTGAAGAGTAGATGCGCCTCGTCGAAGAAGAACACCAGACGCGGTTTTTCCGGGTCGCCCACTTCCGGCAGCTCCTCGAACAGTTCCGAAAGCATCCAGAGCAGGAAGGTGGCGTAAAGGCGCGGGTTCATCATCAGCCGGTCGGCGGCGAGAACCGAAATCGTGCCAACCCCATCCGTGCCCACACGCATGATGTCGGCGATCTTCAGCGCCGGTTCGCCGAAGAAATTCGCCGCGCCCTGCTGTTCCAGAACCAGCAGCCCGCGCTGCAGCGAACCGACCGAGGCCTTGGAAATCAGGCCGAACTGGTTGGAAAGCTCGGTTGCGTTTTCGCCCATATAGTTCAGGAGCGATTGCAGGTCCTTGAGATCGAGCAGCGGCAGCCCGCCCTGATCGGCGATCTTGAAGGCGATGTTGAGCACACCTTCCTGCGCTTCCGAGGCATCCATCAGCCGGGCAAGCAGCAGCGGCCCCATTTCGGCGATGGTGGCGCGGACGCGATGGCCTTTTTCACCGTAGAGATCCCAGAAGATCACCGGTGATTTGCCATAGGCAAAATCGGTGAAGCCGATCTGTTCGGCGCGCTTCTGCACCCAGTCCTTGGCTTCGCCCTGCGCGGCGATGCCGGAAAGGTCGCCCTTGATATCGGCGCAGAAAACCGGCACGCCGGCCTTGGAAAAACCTTCGGCCAGCACCTGCAACGTCACGGTCTTGCCCGTTCCCGTCGCGCCGGTGATGAGGCCATGGCGGTTGCCGAATTTCAGTTCCAGATATTCGCCCTTGTTCAGGCTGTCGTCCGGATTGCGGCTGGTCCCGATATAGAGCTGTCCGTCCTGCAACATCGACCATTTTCTCCTGCGGCTGGTGCATGACCTTAAAATCGCGGTGGATTTTGCAAAAGTCATGTCCGAATTTAAAGCGTCACTACCATGTTGTGGCCACTTCTGACGATAGCGGCCTTTTCATAGTTTGGTTGTGATGATCTTATAAGGACAGTTTCAAGGCGCAACAACTGCTTGATGGCGATGAAGAAAAACCGCTTGATGAAAGTTGCCGCACCTGACCGTGGCCGCTTGAATGCGGCATGATATTGTTTTACGTTGACGTTAACGTCAGTTATTCGATGTTGGCGTCGTTTTTCAACAGGAGGCAAGAATGAACGAAGTCGTGAGCCAGATCGCCGAGAAGGCGGGAATCAGCCCCGAACTGGCCGAAAAGGCCATTGGCATGATTCTCGGTTTTCTTCAGCGTGAGGCGGAAGACGGCCCGATCGCCCGCATGATCGAAGCCATTCCCGGCGCCAGCGAACTGGTGGCGCAGTATAATGGCGAAGGTGCCGGCGGCGGCGGTCTGCTCGGCGGCCTGATGAGCGCGATCGGCGGCGGCGGCATCATGGGGCTGGGCCAGCAGCTGATGAGCCAGGGCCTCGGCATGAGCGAGATTTCCACGCTCGCCAAGGAAACCATCTCCGTTGCCCGCCAGCATGCGGGCGATGAGGTTGTCGATCAGGTGATCGCCTCGGTTCCGGGCCTCAGCCAGTTCGCCTGAGGCGAAACTACTCCATAGCGGGGCGCGGCGGCTGTTCATTGAACAGGCGCCGCGCCTCTTCTATTTCGGCATGGTGCGTTTCCGCCCATATCCACACGCCGCAAAAGGCGCTGCCCAGCGTGCGGCCGAGCTTCGTCAGGCCGTAATCCACATGCGGCGGGATGACGGGATGCACGGTGCGGCGCACCAGCCCGTCGCTTTCCATCTGCCGCAGCGTTTTCGTCAGCATCTTCTGGCTTATATTGCCGACCAGCCTGCCGATCTGCGTGAAGCGCAGCGTGCCATGCTCTTCCAGCACTTCCAGAATGAGCATCGTCCATTTGTCGGCCACCTTGGCAATGATGTCTTGAACCAGCGCCTCTATCGCCGGATCGGTATCCGGGGCGGCGGAACCTTGCGCCGGCTTTCGATGGCCGGGTCGGCGGCGTGCCGTTTCATCTTACGCTCTCCTTTGGGTAAGTATAAATCTTTTGGGTGCCTACTTTCGATTGGAGAGTATCATAGCTAACTTCCTTTCAGCCAACAAGCAAAGGATGCTCCAATGAAAATCGCTGATAACACCATTCTCATCACCGGCGGCGGTTCCGGCATCGGCCGGGCGCTGGCGGAGGCGTTTCACAAGGCCGGCAACCGGGTCATCATTTCCGGCCGCCGCAAGGCCGTGCTTGACGAGGTGACGGCCGCCAATCCCGGCATGGCCTCGATGGTGATGGACGCGACGGACGCCGCAGGCATCCGCGCGTTTGCCGAAGCTCTGGTGAAGGCCCATCCGACCCTCAACGCTGTCATCAACAATGCCGGCATCATGCGGCCGGAGGACATCGCCGCAGCACCGGATTATCTCGATACGGCCGAAGAAACCATCGCCACCAATCTTCTCGCACCCATTCGCCTGACGGCGGCGCTTTTGCCGCATTTCCTCAAGCAACCCGCAGCCACTGTGCTGACGGTTTCCTCCGGCCTCGCCTTCGTGCCCATGGTGCTGACCCCCACCTACAGCGCCACCAAATCGGCCATCCACGCCTATTCGGTCGCGCTGCGCGAGCAGCTGAAGGAAACGCCGGTGGAGGTCATCGAAATCGTGCCGCCCTATGTACAGACGACGTTGATGGGCGAGGGGCAGGCGAGCGACGAAAGGGCCATGCCGCTCGACGCCTTCATTTCCGAGGTGATGGATATTCTTGAAAATCGCCCGGACGAGAAGGAAGTGGTGGTGGAACGCTGCAAGCCGCTGCGTTTCGCCGCGCAGAACGGCAATTTCGATCAGGTCTTCGCCATGATCAACCATATGCATCCGTAAACGGCCGCATCTGTCGCGACTGGGCATCCTGTGATAGCGTCGCGCTCTTATCCGCGGAGCGCGCGCTTTCATGGCCCAAGGCCGGTTCCTGATGCCGAAAACCATTCTGCCCGGCGTCGTCGCCGTGATGGCGGATAGCGACCGTTCCTTTCCGCGCCACATGCACGATCAGTTCGGCATCGGTCTCATCGAACGCGGGGCGCAGAAATCGCTCTCCGGCCGCGGCATGGTGGAAGCGGGCGCCGGCCATCTCATCACCGTCAATCCGGGCGAGGTGCATGACGGTATTCCGCTCGGGGAGGGCGGCCGCGCCTGGCGGATGCTCTATCTCGACATCGATATCGTCCGCGACGCCATTGCCGATATCGGCGAGACGGATCGCGGCGCGTTCGAATTCGCCTATCCCGTCGACATCAGGCCGCTGGCGAAGCGGTTCAACGCGGTCTTTGCAGCCATGACGGCAAGGGAACGGCCGGGCGAAACCCTTCGTGGCGACGAGACCCTGCTGACGCTTCTGGCGGGGGCGATGGAGACGGCGGCGAAGCCGGGCGAAATCGCCGCACCCGAGAATATAAAGCGGGCGAAAAGCCGCATCGATGATGAGCCCTCCCGGCCGTTCCGCCTTGCCGATCTCGCCGCGGAAGCCGGCATGAGCCAGTTCCGCTTCCTGCGCGCTTTTGCCAGGGCCACCGGGCTGACGCCGCACAGCTATCTTCTCCAGCGGCGTGTCCATGTGGCCCGCCATGCGCTGGCCAGAGGCACGCGGCCCGCCGAAGCGGCCTTTGCCGCCGGTTTTGCCGACCAGAGTCATCTGAACCGGTTCTTCGTACGGCAATTCGGGGTTACGCCGGCGGTTTACCGGGCGGCGACGGGCGGCGGATCGTCGCTCTCTTCCGTCATGCCGGACTAGATCCGGCATCCAGCCACGGCGCCTCTGCGCCGTGAAAGGAGTCTTTAGTGGTCAAGGACTTGACCACGCTGGACCCCGGCTCGGGGGCCGGGGTGACGGTGTGCGGATGTGGCGCAATTTCATCCAAGACACCCACCCCACGCACCCTCATGCTCCTGTCCTCCACCCACAGGACATATCCGCACCATGACACCCGAATTCCTCATCACATCCTTCATCGTCGCAGCCTCTCCCGGAACCGGCGTGGTCTACACGCTGGCCGCCGGTCTTTCGCAGGGGGCTAGGACGAGCGTCATTGCTGCCTTCGGCTGCACGCTTGGCATCGTGCCGCATCTGCTTGCCGCCATCACCGGCCTTGCCGCCATCCTGCACACCAGTGCGCTCGCCTTCGGTGCGGTCAAATATCTGGGGGTCGCCTATCTCCTCTACATGGCGTGGAACACGCTGCGGGAGGACGGTGCGCTGAAGATCGACGATACCAGAGAGCCCCGCAAGGCCGCCCGCGTCATCGGCGAGGCGATCCTCATCAATCTGCTGAACCCGAAACTGTCGATCTTCTTTTTCGCTTTCCTGCCGCAGTTCATCGCGGCGGATGAGGCTTTGCCGACATGGCGCATGATCGATCTCGGGCTGATCTTCATGGCCATGACGTTTCTGGTCTTTGCGCTTTATGGCTATTTCGCCGCCTCGGTCCGGCGGCAGGTGGTGTCGCGCCCGGCGGTCCTCGCCTGGCTGCGGCGCAGCTTCGCGGCCGCTTTCGTGGCGCTGGGCGCGAAGCTGGCCCTGACCGAGCGATGAGACCAGAGCGGAGGGAAGGCCGCCTCAGTCGTCCCAGTCGGGCGCGAGGTGGCCGGGATTGACGATGCGGCCATTCGGTTTGGCCAGCGCGTGGATCGCCCGCATTTCCTCTTCGGTCAGCGCAAAATCGAAAACATCGAAATTCTCCTTGAGACGGCTTTCCGTCGCCGTCTTGGAAAGCGCCACGATATCCGGCTGCTGCACCGCCCAGCGCAGGGTCACCTGCGCGGCGGTCTTGCCGTGTTTTGCGCCGATATCCTTCAGCACGGGATCGTTCGGCACCTTGCCATCGGCCATCAGATAATAGGCCGTCACCGACATCCCGTGCTTGCGCGCCGCCGAAATCACCTTCGTCTGGTCGAGATAGGGGTGATATTCGATCTGGTTGGTGGCAAGCGGCGTGTCGGAAAGCTTCACCGCCTCTTCGGTCAGCGCCACATTGAAGTTGGAAATACCGATATTGCGCGCCTTGCCGGCCTTGCGCACCGCGTTCAACGCGCCCATGCGTTCGGCAAGCGGCACATCGCTCTTCGGCCAGTGCAGCAGCAACAGATCGACATAATCGGTCTTCAGCTTCGTAAGGCTTTCATCGACGGAAGCGAGAAAATCGTCGTGGCGGAAGCGATCCACCCAGACCTTGGTGGTGAGAAAGATATCATGCCGGGAAATGCCCGATTGCGCGATGACCTCGCCGACGGCGCCTTCGTTCTTGTAGATTTGCGCGGTATCGACATGGCGGAAGCCGAGTTTCAGTGCTTCCGGCAGAATGCGCCTGACATCGTCTTCCGGAATGCGGAAGGTGCCGAAACCGAGGGCGGGAATATTCGCGCCATTCGCGCTGACGTCATACATGGGATGTCTCTCCTGTTTGCTGAAAACATGGCCGGCACGGGATGCCGGGCGGGGAAGCCGTCTTTCATTAACTGGTGTCCGCGCGATCGGTTTCAACCCGGCGGGACGATATCACATCAGCACGTAGTCCACCGGGCGCGGATCGGCCGGCAGATCGGTCTCGCCCATCGCCTCGCGCAGATTGATCTCGATGGTGGTGGCGAGCGAATTGATCGGCAGCGCATTGAGGCCGGTGCCGAAGGGGTCCTCCAGCTCGTCGGACAGCGCATCGAGACCGAAGAACGTATAGGCGATGAGCGTGGCGGTAAACGGCGTGGCCCAGCCGAGCAAATCCGTGAAACCGAACGGCAGCAACAGGCAGAACAGATGCGCGGTGCGGTGAAGCAGCAGCGAATAACCGAAGGGAACCGGTGTCTGGCGGATGCGCTCGCACGAAGCCTGCGCCGCCCCCATCTGCTGCACGGTGGCATCCAGCATCTGTAGCTGGATATCGCTGATCTGCCCCTTGCCATGGGCGGAGACGACGGCGCCGGATATTTCGCGCAGCAGCATGTCCGGCCGGTTGCGGCTGCGGTCGTAAATATCCCTGAGATCATCCGGAACGAGGCTGGCCGCAGTGGCGGTCGCATCGCCGGGGCGCAGATGCGAAACCAGCGCGTGGCAGAAGGCGATGGCAAGATCGGTGATCCGCCGGCGGGTGACGGGATCGGCGACATCCTGCCGGCTATCGAGCATGAGGCTCTGGCGTGAAAGCGCGCGGGCGACGGTAATCAGCGCACCCCATTGCTTGCGGGCTTCCCACCAGCGGTCGTAACAGGCATTGGCGCGAAAACCGAGAAACACCGAAAGCGCGATGCCGAGCAGCGAAAAGGGCGCGCCGTTCAGCGCCTGCACCAGATCAGGCCTGTCCTTGTGCGCCCAGACAACCAGCGTCGACAGCAGGAAAACCGCAAGCACCTGCGGAAAGATGCGGACGATGATGGAGCCGCGCACGATGAGGAAAAGCTGCAGCAGGTTGGGTTTTGGACGAACGATCATGGCGGAAACTCGAAATGCCTGTGGCGGATGGGAGGGGCGTGAAAGAGCCTGACTCTATCTACATGCTGGCGACGCGGCCTTGTCCACCCTTTTTTGCATGGTTGCACCCGGCGGCCGGCGGCGCTACGCGTCTATCGCCGGGATCGTCAACGCCACGGTCTGGCTATGCGGTGGAAGGAAATATCGCGTGTCACGCTCACAACGGCTTCTCGATCTGTTGCAGATACTGCGCTCCCACCGCATGCCGGTCAGCGGCGCGGCGCTTGCCGCGCAAACCGGCGTCAGCTTGCGCACGCTCTACCGCGATATAGCGACGCTTCAGGCGCAGGGCGCGGATATCGAAGGCGAGGCGGGCGTGGGTTATGTGCTGCGCCCCGGTTTCCTGTTGCCGCCGCTGATGTTTTCGCAGCAGGAAATCGAGGCGCTGGTGCTCGGCTCGCGCTGGGTGGCCGGCCGCGCCGATGCGGGATTGGCGGAGGCCGCCCGCGCTGCCCTCGTCAAGATCGGCGCCGTGCTTCCCGATGCCCTGCGCGAAGAGCTCGATCATTCCACCCTGCTCGTCGGGCCGGGGCAGGGCCTTGCCGCCATCCATGTCGATCTGGCCGCCATTCGCGATACGATCCGTAAGGAAAGCAGGGTCGTCATCACCTATCGCGATGAAAAGGGAGAGGTGACGGAACGGGTGATCTGGCCCTTCGCGCTCGCCTTTTTCGATCTGGTGCGGGTGGTGCTGGGCTGGTGCGAGACACGGCAGGACTACCGCAGTTTCCGGGCCGACCGCATCGAAGATTTCCGCCCTCTCGACAGCCGTTATCCGCGCCGACGCCAGGCGCTGCTGAAAGAATGGCGCGAAAGGGAAAAACAGCGGCGGCGGCATCATGCTGACAAAAACTGACAGCAGCGGGGTCTAGAAACCGTTCATCCGCAACACAGGAGAACAGCCATGCCCCACCCCGATTTCACCATCCTTTACGTCGACAACCCGCCGGCCAGCACCGAATTTTACAAGGCCCTGCTGGGCGCGGAACCGGTCGAAGCCTCGCCGACATTCTCGCTCTTCGTGCTTCAGAACGGCATGAAGCTCGGCCTCTGGTCGCGGCACACCGTGGAGCCGAAAGCATCCGTCACGGGCGGTGGCGGCGAGCTTGCCTTCCGCGTTGAAAACGATGCGCGGGTGGACGAGATTTTTGCGGATTGGAAGGCGAAGGGCATCGACATGCTGCAGCAGCCGGCGGGCATGGAATTCGGCTACACCTTTACCGCCGCCGACCCTGACAATCACCGTCTCAGGGTCTATGCTTTCGCGGGCTGAAGCTACTTCTTCACCGCCACCACAAAAAGGCGGGGAAAGCGCAGAAGCAGGCGGCCGTCCGCCATCGGCGGATAGGCCGCCTTGATGCGCCGCGTATAGTCGGTGAGGAAGGCTTCGCGGTTTTCCTCGCCGGCGGCGGTGAGATAGGGGCGCAGCCCTGTGCCCTTGACCCATTCGACGATGCTTTCCGCATCCTTCATCGGATGATTATAGATGGTGTGCCACACATCCACCCGCGCGGATTTCGGCGTCAGCGCATCGAAATAATCCGAAGGCGCGGGCAGGGGTTTGCGGCGCAGCCTGCCATCTGCAAACGTGTCCTTCCAGGAACCGTTCGCTCCGGTTTCCTCCATGGCGCGATGCGTCGGCTCCTGCAGATTGTCGGGCATCTGCACGGCCAGAACGCCGCCGCTTTCCAACTGGTCCATCAGTTGTGAAAGAACGGTGAGATGATCCGGCACCCATTGGAACACGGCATTGGCGTAAAGCAGGTCTGCCTTCTGCGCCGGCTTCCACTGGGAAAGATCGGCCTTGCCGAAGCGCGTGGTCGGCAGCCGGTCCGCCGCCTTTTCCAGCATGTCGTCATCGCTGTCGATGCCGGTAATGACATTGACGCCGTAACGGTCGGTCAGAAGCTCGGTGGAATTGCCGGGGCCGCAGCCGAGGTCATAGCCATTCAGCACCCGCTCCAGCGGCACCTGCGCCAGAAGATCCCGTGCGGGACGCGTCCGCTCGTCTTCGAATTTCAGATATTGGTGGGCGGACCATGCCATGATTTTCCTCCTGCGAAATGCCGTCAGATCGCCAGCATCGCATGGGGCAAATCGCGCCGCTATCGTCCGATGCATGAATTATTGTGATGAATCTATTCATCAACCTTTTGTTTCGCCTCATAAAACGTGCTTGCGGGGCTGTCGCTTTATTATTTTCCATCAAAATCAGAAATCGCTGCAATTAAAACTTGACCTCGTCCGGGGAGAGGCATTCACTCCGGCCGATTTCCAGAACATGCCCCGTTGAGAGCGCGCAGCGCTCTTCATCCGGCAATGCATCAGAACAAAAAAGACGGAGCGTTTTTACCGAACGAAACGCTTGAGACAGGAGACCACCATGAGCGTCGATACCGCACCCCGATCAACCACCTGGACCTATGTTGACGGTCAATGGCTGCCCGGCAATCCGCCGCTCATCGGCCCGACCTCGCATGCCATGTGGCTGGCTTCCACGGTGTTCGACGGTGCGCGCTGGTTCGATGGCGTGGCGCCCGATCTCGATCTGCACTGCCAGCGCGTCAATCGCTCCGCCGTCAACATGGGTATGAAGCCGACCATGACGGCTGAGGAGATTGAGTCCCTGGCGCTCGAAGGCGTCAAGAAATTCGACGGCAAGATGGCGATCTACATCAAGCCGATGTATTGGGCCGAACACGGCATGCCCGGCAGCGTCGTGGCGCCCGATGCCGGCTCCACCCGGTTTGCGCTTTGCCTGTTCGAAGCGCCGATGGATGCCGGCAAGCCGCTGACGCTCACCGTTTCGCCGCTGCGCCGCCCTTCGCCGGAAACCGCCATGACCGACGCCAAGGCCGGCAGCCTCTATCCCAATAGCGGTCGCGCCATTCTGGAAGCACGCTCGCGCGGTTTCGACAATGCCCTGATGCGCGACATGAACGGCAATGTCGCCGAATCCGCCTCGGCCAACATCTTCATGGTCAAGGACGGCGTTGTCCTTACCCCGGTTCCGAACCGCACTTTCCTTGCCGGCATCACCCGTTCGCGCGTGATCGGCCTTCTGCGCCAGGCCGGTTTCGACGTGCGCGAAGCGACGCTTTCGGTCGAGGATTTCCGCGAGGCCGATGAAATCTTCTGCTCCGGCAATTATTCCAAGGTTTCGCCCGTCGTGAAGCTCGATGATCGCGAATTGCAGGCAGGCCCCGTCGCCCGCAAGGCGCTCGATCTCTACATGGACTGGGCGCGGCTCGGCGCGGACGTTTAAGGCCGGGTAAAACCCATGGTTTCAAAAGGCCGCGGCAGGCTCATCCCTGCCGCGGCCTTTTGTTTTGAGCCGCATTATTTCCCATAAAAATTCAGGGGGAATTTAATCCAATTTTAGAGGACCACACGCTAGCTTGCGACATTACCGATCCGGGCTAGTGGGGGCCGCCAAATGTCTTTCAGCATACGCAATATACTTGTGGGATTTTTTCTGCTCGTCGGCATCGCGCTGGCAGGCTTCGTCGGCAACGGCATGTTGCAGTCCGTGCAGCGTGCCCGCAGCTTTTCGGAGGTGGCGCAGCTCGTTTCGCTGGACAGGCTGCTTTTCAACGCCTTGCTGAACTTTCGCAGTGAGCGCGGCAACAGCGCCTCGGCGCTGACGGTCGACCCGGCGAAGACGGCCAACACCATCGCCAGCGTGCAGGCGTCGCGCCAGAAGGTGGACGCCGCCATGGGCGCCTTTCTCGAACAGTCCGCCGCGCTCGATCAGGCTGGCCTCAAGGCCCCGCTGGCCCGCGTGAAGGATATCTACACGCAATTCCTGGAGCTGCGCAAAAAGGTTGACGCCAACGTCACCCTGCCGCTCGACCGTCGTGAAAACGGGCTGGACAAGACCGTGCTGGCGCTCGGCCAGGATTTTCTGACGGCGCTCGAAGCGGGCTCGACGGCGGTGGAAGGCGAGGTTCGCTCGCTCGACCAGAGCCTCACCGGCCTCATCCAGTTGCGGTCCTATGGCTGGTCGGCGCGAGCGCTCGGCGGCAGCGCCACCGTTGTCATCAATGCGGTCGTGGCCCAGCAGCGGCCGCTGACCCCGCAGGAAACCCAGCAGCTTGGCAATTTCGATGCCGGCGCGGCCTTTGCCTGGAAAGCCACCGGCGACCTCGTCGCGCACGAATCGACGCCGCAGGCGCTCAAAGATATCTATGCCGTTGCCGATAGAACCTATTTCAAGGGTGATTTCGTCGCGCAGCGCGCAAAGCTGATCGACGATCTGAACAACGGCCGCACGCCTGCCTTCACCATTGATACATGGCGCAATACGGTCACCGAAAGCCTCGATACGGTCGCGAAAATCGCCTCCGAAGCGATGGATGTTCTCAACGCCAATGCCGAAAAGGCCAGACAGGACGCCTTTATCGGTGCGATGATCTATCTCGCCGCGTTCATCCTCACGCTTGGCGTCTGCATTCTCTGCCTTGCCGTCATCGTCGGTCGCGTCACCCGTCCCATCAGCCGCCTGACAAAGGCGATGATGGAATTGTCCACCGGCAACCTGACCATCGATGTGCCCGGCGCAAAACGCGGCGACGAGATCGGCGAGATGGCCCGCGCCGTGGAAATCTTCCGCGAAGCAGCCATCCGCAACCGGCAGCTTGAGGATGAAGCCGTCGGCAACCGTGAGCGGGCCGAGCGCGACCGTATCGAGCTGCAGCAGCGCGCCGAGGCCGAGGCCGAAGAGCGTCTCAATCAGGCCACGGGGTCGCTGGCTGGCGGTCTTCGCCGGCTTGCCTCCGGTGATATGGTCTGTGAGATCGCCACGCCGTTTGCGCCGCAATTCGAGACGCTGCGGCACGATTTCAACAGCTCCGTGCATCAGCTGCGCGAAGCGCTCACCAGCGTTGGCCAGTCCGTGCAGACCGTGAACGGCGGCGCCCACGAGGTGTCCTCCGCATCCGACGATCTTTCACGCCGCACCGAACAGCAGGCCGCTTCCCTGGAGGAAACCGCCGCGGCGCTGGAAGAGATCACCGCCAATGTTTCCGCCACCTCCAAACGCGCGAGCGATGCGCGCGACACGGTGCGTGAGGCAAGGACAAAGGCCGATCTTTCCGGCAAGGTGGTGCGCGATGCCGTCGCCGCCATGGAGCGCATCGAACATTCCTCGCGCCAGATCGGCCAGATCATCGGCGTCATCGACGAAATCGCCTTCCAGACCAACCTTCTGGCGCTGAATGCCGGCGTCGAGGCGGCAAGGGCGGGCGATGCGGGTAAGGGCTTCGCCGTCGTCGCACAGGAAGTGCGAGAACTGGCGCAGCGCTCCGCCAATGCCGCCAAGGAAATCAAGCAGCTCATCACCGCGTCAGCCGTTGCGGTGGGTGAAGGCGTGAAGCTGGTGGCCGATACCGGCGTCGGCCTTTCCGAGATCGAGCAGCTGGTGCTTTCGGTCAACACCCATATGGATGCCATCGCCACGGCGGCGCAGGAGCAGTCGGCCGGTCTTTCCGAGGTCAATACGGCCGTCAACCACATGGATCAGGCCACGCAGCAGAATGCCGCCATGGTCGAGGAAATGAATGCGGCCGGTGCGGGTCTTGCGCAGGAATGCACCAACCTCCACGCCCTGCTTGCGCAATTCCAGCTCGGTCAGCAAACCGCGGCATTGCGGGAGACGGCGCGACATATGCAGCGCGCCGCAAGCCCGGCCCACGCGCCCGCCGCACCGGTCGCACCGGCGCGGAAGGCTCGCCCCGTTGCTGCACGCGGCAATGCGGCGCTGGCCGTGAAGGGGGATGAGTGGACGGAGTTTTGAGAACGAACCTCGTGGACTGAACGTATGGGGTGGAGGCTTGATTATGCGCTCCGTCACCCCGGACTTGTGTGGACGTATTGTGGTTTACTTGATGCATAGGCCGGGATGCGCATCCCGGCCTATGCATCAAGTAAACCACAATACGTCCACACAAGTCCGGCATGACGGAGGAGAGAGTACGGGGCCTTTTCGTCAACAAGTCGAGGCCTGCCCTCGCAACCGGGGCGGGCCTCATCATTTCCGCACATCCGGCAGCGCAGCGGCAAGTGCCCGCAGCGGCGCGGTCATATGTTTGTCGCGTCGCATCGCCAGCGCGATCCGCCGTTCAAGCGGCGGTTCGAGCGAGCGCCATTCGAGCCCGGATGCCGCCCCTTCATGCTCCATCGCCATGCGCGGCACGATGGCAAGGCCAAGGCCCGCACCTGCGAGCTTCTTGATCGCCTCGACGCTGCCCAGTTCCATGGCGGGCTGCACGGTGCGGCCGCTTGCCGAAAACCATTGATCCACCAGCCGGCGCGTATTGCCGCCCTCGTAAAGCAGCAGTGGCCGCGCCGAAAGCGTCTCGGCGTTGAGCGCCGTTGCGTCAGAGACGGAGCCTTGCGGGAAAACCGCGACCAGCTCGTCGAGATGGATATCGCTGATATCGAGGCTGCGGCCGCTGGCAGGCAGGGCCACCACCGCCGCATCGATGGTATTGGCCTCCAGAAGCCGCAGGATATCGTGGGTATTGCCGGTCTGCACGACGATCTCGATGCCGGGCATCGCCTGCCGGATTTTGCCCAGCACCGGCGGCAGCAGATAGATACAGGCGGTGGCGCCCGTGCCGATGCGCAGGCGTCCCGTCACCCCGCTGCGATGCGGCGCAACGGTATCGATGGCATGCGCCACTTCTTCCGCAATCCGCCTTGCATGGATGAGAAAGTCGCGCCCCGCCGCCGTCGGCTGCGCGCGCCTGCCGACCCTTTCGATCAGCCGCACGCCGAGCTGTTTTTCAAGCAGCCTTATATGCAGGCTGATGGCCGGCTGCGTCAGCCCCGCCTTGTCGGCGGCGGCGGAAAAACTGCCAAGATCGGCCACATCCATGAAGCTGCGCAGCTGCCGCAGATCGAGGTCCATCATCAAAGAAAACCTTATCGTTTGTATAAGACAGATAATCTTTATTTTGGCTGCGCCGCAATGCACAATGACGGTGTGAATGATCCGCAGGACAAGAGAATGACCCTTTCCACCGTTTCCAGCCTTACCATCCGCCCCTGCGAAGAGGCGGATATTCCAGCCATTGCCGAAATCTACCGGGACGCCGTTCTGCACGGCCGCGCTAGCTTCGAGATCGATCCGCCAAGCGCGGAGATGATGCTCGAGCGCCGCCGCCTTCTGGTGGAGGGCAATTACCCCTATCTCGTCGCCGAATGCGATGGAAAGATAGCCGGATATGCCTATGCCGGCGCCTATCGCCCGCGCCCGGCCTATGGCGCGGCGGTGGAGAATTCCGTTTATATCGATCCGGGTATGAAGGGCATGGGCATCGGCCGCAAGCTGCTCGATGCGTTGATCGAGGCGGCGACGGCACGCGGCTTCCGGCAGATGATCGCCGTCATCGGCGATTCGGCCAATGCCGCCTCGATCGGCGTGCACCGCGCCGCCGGTTTCGAACATGTCGGCACCTTCAAATCCATCGGCTGGAAACATGGCCAATGGCTGGATACGGTGCTGATGCAGCGTGCGCTGGGCGAAGGCGACACCACGCCGCGCTTTTGAACGATCAGGGCTTGGTGGAGCCGGGGATTTCCACCTTCAGCGTATCGCCGGAAAGCTCGCTGCCCAGCTCCACGGCCTTGGTCTTCTTGTCGTAGACGCAGATATGGCTGACGGGCGCATCCGCGCCCCCACTCTTCCCGGCGAGTTTGGCCTTGCCGGTGAGAATGGCGAGGCCGTAATTCTCGCTGCCGACCGGATCGACCACCGCCTTCGCGTCCTCGATCATGTCCTTGGCGCCGGCAAGGCAGGCCGTCTGCACATCTGCCACGAACTCCTTCCAGGCGTCATCCGACGACGCGGCGGCGGGGAAGGTGAGCGACGAAAGCGCCGCAAGGAGGAGGATGGTGCGGGGGATCGGACGGGTCATGGAATTTCCTTCCTGCAATCTCGGCAAAAGCGAACCGATAGGGTGGAAAACGGTACGCCAGGGTTGTGAAACAAATGTGGTGGCGGCCGCGCGGAGAGGAATTTTCTCTTTTGTCGGAACATTTTGATATTTCGCAGGTTGCCCAAACAGAGGTTCGCTCCTATGGTCCGCTCACACGGTTTCTAGGAGCGGTAACCCGCTGCAAAAAGGAGTAAAAACCATGGCCTTCGAACTTCCCGAACTCCCCTACGACTACGACGCGCTTGCACCCTACATGTCGCGCGAGACGCTCGAGTTCCATCACGACAAGCACCACAAGGCATATGTCGACAACGGCAACAAGCTGGCGGCCGAAGCAGGTCTTTCCGATCTGTCGCTCGAAGAAGTCGTGAAGAAGTCCTTTGGCACCAACGCCGGTCTCTTCAACAATGCTGCCCAGCATTACAACCACGTCCATTTCTGGAAGTGGATGAAGAAGGGCGGCGGCGGCAACAAGCTGCCTGGCAAGCTCGAGCAGGCATTCGCCTCCGATCTCGGCGGTTACGACAAGTTCAAGGCCGATTTCATCGCTGCCGGCACCACGCAGTTCGGCTCCGGCTGGGCATGGCTCTCCGTCAAGAACGGCAAGCTTGAAATCTCCAAGACCCCGAACGGCGAAAACCCGCTGGTTCACGGTGCCGATCCCATCCTCGGCGTCGATGTCTGGGAACACTCCTACTATATCGACTACCGCAACCTGCGTCCGAAGTACCTCGAAGCCTTCGTCGACAACCTCATCAACTGGGACTACGTCCTGGAGCGTTACGAAGCCGCCGCCAAGTAAGGCTTGCGGAATGCGTGGTTGCTGATCGAAGCAGCCTCCTCCCGCGCGACGTCATCCTCGGCCTTGTGCCGAGGATCTGCTCCGTCTCTCAAAACGCGACGTGGCAGATGCTCGGGACAGGCCCGAGCATGACGACAGTGGAAATATCCACACACTTGAGACGCCCGGCTTCAAGCCGGGTGTTTTGCATTTGTGATAGGGCGATGCGGCCTGTCGGATTTTATTGTCACAAGCCTGTCATCCGCCGGGTTTATCGCGGCGCATCATGACTGAAAAAACCACGCCTCTCTTCTCCTTCGGCATTGTCGCCGATCCCCAATATGCCGATGCCGCTCCGCGCCCCGAGATGGGTCGTTATTATGCCGAGAGCCCGAAAAAGCTCGCAGACGCGGTCGACGCCTTCAACCGCGAGGACCTCGCCTTCGTCGTGACGCTCGGCGATATCATCGATCGCGGCTTCGAAAACTTCGATGCGATCCTTGCCGTTTACGACGGGCTTCGCCACCGCTCGGTCCTGCTGCCGGGCAATCACGATTTTGCCGTCGCCGCAGAGCATTTGCCGGCTATCCACGCCCGCCTCGGCATGTCCTCGCCCTGGCATGATTTTTCCATCGGCGACATCCGCTTCGTCGTGCTTGACGGTAACGAGGTCAGCCTTTTCGCGCCGCCGCCCGGCGATCCGCGTCGGGCGCTTGCCGCAGATCGGTTGAAGCACCTTGCGGATGCCGGCGCAATCAATGCGCAGGACTGGAACGCCTCGCTCAGCGACGAGCAGTTCGAATGGCTGCGGGCCGTTCTGCAAAGGGCGGATGCGGCAGGCGAAAAAGTGATCGTTCTCTGCCACTATCCTGTCTATCCGGAAAACGCCCACAACATGTGGGACGCGCCGCGCATTCTTGAGCTTCTCGGCTCTCACCCCTCGGTCGTCGCGTGGTTCAATGGCCATAATCACGAGGGCAATTACGGTGTGCTGGGCAATACCCACTTCGTGAACTTCAAGGGCATGGTCGATACGCCCGACCAGAACACCTTCGCGATTGCCGATGTCTTTGCTGACCGGATCGTCATTCGCGGTTTCGGGCGCGAGGAGGATCGCCTTTTACGGCTGTGAGGAGGGGATTGGCGGCTGGTTGCTCTGCCAGCCGCTCATCCATAATTGCCGCAGCTTCTCGCCTTCCAGCTTGAAGAAGCTGCCGGTCGTTTCGCAGCTCAGCACCCGGTCCGAGCGGAAATTGCGAATCGCCTGCCGCAATTCGCACCAAGCGACGATATTCACCGTCTCCGAATAATAGATCACCGCAATCGGCCGAACCCGCCGCTGCGTTTGCGCGCCGGCTTCATCGCGATAGGTGATCTCCAGCTTCTCCTCGTCGCGCACCGCCCGCCGGACCGTTGCAAGATCGACGCCGGCGGGGGAGGGCGCGATGCTGCCCCAGGCATGCAGGGCATTGGCGGAGAGGGTTTTCGACAGGGGTTCGGGCAGGGAGGCGGCAATCTTGTCGCTGACCTGCCTTGCCGCCTGCCGCAACTCGGTATCGCCGGTGCGGGCCACCATGGCGAGCGCCAGCACAATCGCCTCCGTCTCTTCGATGGAAAACATCAACGGCGGCAGGTTAAAGCCGGGACGCAGGATATAACCGACGCCGCGTTCCCCTTCGATGGGCACGCGCATGGTCTGAAGCGCTGCTATGTCGCGATAGACCGAGCGCACCGTCACCTCCAGCGCCTCGGCAATCGTCTGCGCGGTGACAGGCCTGCGCGCCACCCGCAGGATCTGGATGATCTCGAACAGTCTCGACGCCTTGCGCATTGCCGTTTTCCTGGTGGATTTTCCCACGCAACTGACACAACGCTGTCAGTTGGCTTTTCCTATAAACGGAGAAACACATTGAGAAACATGGGATTTCCCGAATGTGTCGTGAACCGTTTTGGGAGATACTGACATGAGTTACGCCGAAAATCTCTGGCTTTTCTTTCTGGTCCTGTTCGGCATCATCATCCTGCCGGGCATGGATATGTTGTTCGTGCTGGCAAGCGCACTGACGGGCGGCAAGAGAACGGGCCTTTCCGCTGCAAGCGGCATGAGCGCCGGCGGCATCGTGCATTCGCTGTACGGCGCCCTGGGCGTCGGCATGCTGGCCGCCTGGATGCCGTCGCTGTTCCTGCCGCTTCTGGTTTTCGGGGCGGCCTATATGATCTGGATCGGTATCGGCCTGATGCGCAGCGCGATTGTCGTGAACGGCGATGAGGCGCAGGCGAGCGCTTCGGTCAGAAAAGCCTTCTGGCGGGCGGTGCTGACCTGCCTTTCCAACCCGAAAGCCTATCTGTTCATGATGGCGATCTATCCGCAATTCCTCAAACCGGCCTATGGTCCGATCTGGATGCAGGGGCTGGTGATGGGCGCGATGGTGGCGGTCACGCAGTTCACGGTTTACGGCGCGCTGGCGCTGACGGCGGATAAAAGCCGGGCATGGCTGGTTTCTTCGCCCGCCGCCACGATCTTCATCGGCCGCGCCGCCGGTTTCATGCTGATTGCCGCAGCGCTGCTGACATTGTGGGAGGCCCTGTCTTAGGCTTCTGTTTTCACGGTAGAATTCACCGCAATGTGACTTCTTTTCGCCATCCGGAAAGGGCATCCTCGCGCCGTTCCATCTAGCGCCCGGTGTCCCGGCCGGAATCAAGGAGAGTTGCATGAAACTGAAAACCATTACCGCGGCCATGCTATTCGGCTGTCTTTGCGCCGGAGCGGTCTACGCTGCCGGCGAAGTCGAAAAACGTGAAGGCATGATGAAGCAGATCGGTGGGGCGATGGGTTCGCTCGCCGCCATCTCCAAGGGCGAAAAGCCCTTCGACGCCGATACCGTCAAGACTGCCGTAACCACCATCAGCACCAACGCCAAGGCGTTCCCGGACCAGTTCCCCGCCGGCACCGAGACCGGAAGTGCCGCTGCCCCCGCCATCTGGGAAAATTTCGACGACTTCAAGGCCAAGGCCGCCAAGCTCGGCACGGATGCGGACATGGTTCTCGCCAATCTCCCCACCGATCAGGCGGGCGTCGCTACCGCCATGAAGACGCTGGGCGCCGATTGCGGCACCTGCCACCAGACCTATCGTCTGAAGAAATAATCGCAGCACTTTGGAAACGCCGCTTACCGGCGGCGTTTTCTCAGGCACGAAAGACATCTGACCGGATCAGGTGAGAATGGGGAGAGGGGCATGTCCTCCATCTGGACGAAACTCGTGGGCGGGGCCGTCGTCGCGGCCATTGCGGGCTACGGCATATTCGCCTGGGTCACCGCGCCTCAGCGGCAGGCGCCCAGCCACTGGGTCAGCCTGGGCGAACCGGATCTGGCCAATGGCGAAACGCTGTTCTGGGCGGGCGGCTGCGCAAGCTGCCATGCCGCACCCGATGCGAAAGGCGAGGCGCTGTTGACGCTTTCGGGCGGGCAGGCGCTGAAAAGCCCCTTCGGCACCTTCCATGTCCCCAATATTTCCTCCGATCCGCAGCATGGCATCGGCGGCTGGACGCTGGCGGAATTCGGCGATGCGATGACGCGCGGTGTGGGCAGGAACGGCGAACATCTCTACCCGTCCTTTCCCTATGCCTCCTATGCCCGCATGACGCAGAAGGACATCAACGATCTCTTCGGTTATCTGAAAGCCCTGCCGGCCAGCCAGAACGATGCGCCGGATCACGAGTTGCCGTTCCCCTTCAATCTGCGCATGGCGCTGGGCGGCTGGAAATTCCTTTATTTCGACCCCTCGGCGCGGCCCCGAGTCGAGCTTGCCAATGCCAATGCCGAATTGCTGCGCGGCCAATATCTTGTGGAAGGGCCGGGCCATTGCGGCGAATGCCACACGCCGCGCAACGCGCTTGGCGGTTTCGTGAAAGACAAGTGGCTGGCCGGCGGGCCCAACCCGGAAGGCGAGGGCCGCATTCCCGACATTACCCCCGGTTCGCAAAGCATCGGCAGCTGGGCCGAGGCCGATATTGCCAGCTATCTGGAAAACGGCTTCACCCCGGAATTCGACAGCGTCGGCGGCTCCATGGTCAAGGTGCAGCAGAACATGGCGCATCTGACGCCTGAAGACCGTGATGCGATTGCCGCCTATCTGAAGGCCATACCGTCGCGGTAACTCTCAGCCGTCATGCCGGACTAGATCCGGCATCCAGCCACGGCGCGTCTGCGCCGTGAGAAGAGTCTATTGCGATCAAGGACTTGATCGCGCTGGACCCCGGATCTAGTCCGGGGTGACGGAGGTGGAGGCGACGGCGTGCGGTTGGAAAGCAGGCCCACCATTGACTCCCGACCCCGCCCATCGGATAACAATCCTGTGATGGTTCCTTCCGGGCGTTCCGGAAGGTGAAAAGGGAACACGATAGGGAGAAATCCTCATTCGTGGCTGCCCCCGCAACTGTGAGCGGAGAGCCTGAAACGAAATGCCACTGGCAGGCCAGCTCGCCGGGAACCGAAGGTTTCCAGAGAGGGTGACGCCGGGAAGGTGTTTCAGGTTTTGACCCGTAAGCCAGGAGACCTGCCATCGCGGAAATATCCATGCCGGCGGGGTGTCCGGAAGAGCGGAATTTCAGGGTGGCGGGATCGACGCCTCCCTGTGTCAGTCTCGTATCCCCGTGGTGAAGTGTATCGTAGCGGCTCGACGGCCCTTTGCCGTCCGGCCGCGTCCAAAGGCGCGGGGTCGCGCCGGAGAGGGGTCACCATGTCCATCAACCAGAATACGGCCAACGCCGCCGTTTCCGCAAAAACAACCAGCTTCGCGCAATCGCTGACGGCGATCGTGCTTGGCCTGTTCGTTGTCGGTTTTGTCGGTTTTTCCCATGTGGAAGCCGTTCACAACGCCGCGCATGACACGCGTCATGCCAATGCCTTCCCCTGCCATTGAGGGGAACGGCATGTCGTCTTTTCGCAATATCGTCTTTACCGCCGTTCTCGTCGGTATTCTTGGCGGTTTCGCCGTTTCGGCCATGCAGGCTTTCGGCACGACGCCGCTCATCCTTCAGGCGGAAACCTATGAAAGCGCCGGCGAAGCGCCCCACAGCCATGATGCGACGGCCCCCGGTGCTGCCGTTCCCGCCCATGAGCACAATGACGAGGCCTGGGCTCCGGCCGATGGCTTCGAGCGCACCGCCTATACCGTCGCCGCCAATGTGCTCACCGCCATCGGTTATGCGCTGGTGCTGACCGGCCTCATTTCACTGCGTGGCACCAATGGCGGCTGGCGCGAAGGTCTTCTCTGGGGCGTTGCCGGTTTTGCCGCCGTCATGCTGGCCCCGATGATCGGTCTGCCGCCGGAATTGCCGGGCAGCCCGGCTGCCGCGCTCGAGGCGCGACAGATCTGGTGGCTTGCGACGGTTGCCGCAACCGCGGGCGGCATTGCGCTGATCGCGTTCCGCCGCGAACCCTGGGCCATCATATTGGCGCTGGTGCTGATCGTCGCACCGCACGTGGTCGGCGCACCCTTGCCGCCGGAAGGCGAACATGCGCTGGCGCCGCTGCCGCTGGAGCGTCAGTTCATCGTCGCCGCCACCGTGACCAGCTTCGTTTTCTGGGCTTTGCTCGGAACATTGAGCGCGTTTTTCCTGAAGCGCTTCCAGTCGGCGTAAATCCATGCAGGATGCAGCGGAATGGAGTGAGGAACTCGATGCGCTGCGTTTTGCCGTCCCCGGTCACGGCGCTTTCTGCGCCGTGCACCGCCTTGCCTTTAAGGCAGTGCTGGGGCCGAATCCCGAACGCGAGGCGGCTCTCACCTTTTTCCACGACCACGAGGCCGCCTTTGTGGGGGCGGCCCTTTCCAAGATCAAACGTGCAAATTTGCCCGCCGGCCGCAGCCTGCATCTGAACAGCCGCGATATTCGCCGGGCGATTGCCGGGGAGGGTGAGGAGCCGGCGGCGCGCGTGTGCCGGGTGCTGGATCGGCGATAATCCTCGCTGTTCTCACCTCCGTCATCCCGGCTCAAGGCCGGAATGACGGGGAGTGGAGGGAGCGCAAACAACCGAGACGGCTATGCCTCAGCGATGCTCCGCCGCAAAAACCTGAAGTTCCGCCTCGGCTTCCGGACCAAAGAGGCCGAGGTGTTTCAGGATTTCCACAGCGAAACTGACCGGCGCGCTGCCGGCGGCGGTGACGATGCCGCCATCGCTGACCGCTTTCGGCTGGTCGCGATAAAGCGCCTCGCCGCTATAGACGGCATAAGCCTTGTGGGACGCCAGCGAATTGCCGGTATGGGCGACATCGTTCAGAACGCCCGTGCCGCCGAGTGCACTTGCCGCCGCGCAGATGCCGGCCACCAGCCGGTCGCTGTCGCGAAACCGGTGCACCAGCCCGCCGAGATCGACAGCCGTTCCCTTTTCCCAGCTCAAGCCGCCGGGAATGACAAGCGCATCGATGCCAGCCGGATCAAGCGCGTCATAGGATGTGTCAGGCGTCACGGTCAGCCCGCCCATTGACGTCACCGGCCTGCCATCGGGGGTGGCATAGACGATCTCGACGCCGAGATAGCTGCGGGCTGCCGCAGCAAGCAGCGCCGGTTCCCAGTCCGCAAAATCCTGCGCCAGCGCAATGGCGATCCGTGTCATGGCCGTCTCCGTGGTTTTAATCAGGCGATGGACTGCATGTAGCGCATGCCGGTAACCGGCCGGGGCGCGAAATCCATGTTTTCGTAGAAACGATGCGCCGCGACATTGCCGGTCGTGGCGCTGACGGAAAGATAGTCGCAACCGAGACGCTTGGCGATATCGCGGGCGCGGGAAACCAGATGCCGGCCGGTGCCATGGCCGCGATGCCCGTCACGCACGAAGAGATGATGCAGCTCAAGCCCGCGACGACCTTCCTGCGCCCTGTAGAGCGGCAGAAGCAAGGCGTAACCGATCAGCGCGCCATCGGCTTCGGCCACGAGGCCATGGACCCAGGGCAGCGGGCCGAACAGGTCGCGTTCCAGTTTCGCCGGCGTGATCGCCGCCGCATCGCCGTGGTAGGAGGCAAGCAGGGTGATCATCTCGTTGAGCTCGGGCAAATCCGTCTTGCGTGCGCCACGAATGATGACGACGGGCGGTCTTTCCAGTGTAAGGGAGCTATCTTCGGTCATTTTTTCGGTCCTTTGGTCTTATCGGTGCCGTCAGGACGCTTGAGAAACAACAAAGCCGCCTGACGGCGGCTTGTTGACAATATGATCTGTCGAGCCGCCCTTAGAGGTAGGCCCAAAAGTACGAGCAGGAGATGGGTGCGCGTTCGTTGATCATGGGACATGCAATGCGCCCGAATCCGCAATCTGTCAAGCCCGGTTTTCCGATCAATGTTCACCCTCGCACATGCCGTGATTGGAAAGCGCGCGGATGACGTAGCAATCCTCGATCGAATGGCCGTGGCAATGGGAGACGATGCGCTCCAGCTCGTGCTCCAGCTTCTTCAGGCTGGCGATCTTCTCGCGCACATGGGTGAGGTGTTCGGCGGCGATGCGATCTGCACCCTCGCAGGGCATCTGCCGGTGCTGGCTAAGCGCGATCAGTTCGCGAATGGCGTCGATGTTCAGCCCGAGATCGCGCGCATGGCGGATGAAGGCCAGCCTTTCGAGGTCGGTCTTTTCGTAACGGCGCTGGTTGCCGTCCGAACGGTCGGCTTCGCGGATGAGGCCCATCTGCTCGTAATAACGGATAGTCGGCACCTTGACGCCGGTGCGTTTGGACAGTTCACCGATGGACAGCATCTTTTTCTCCATATCTCGGGTGCAGCGACGTCAGAACGGGTGGCTTCCACCGTTCCGGGTGCGATGCTCTAGTCTCTAGAGATATGGCTTTTCAGCCTGCCGTTCAATGGGTCTCAGGCGGCTTCATCCACACCGAGCGCCTGGGCGAGCGCCTTGAGGACATCGTTCTCGATGCTGGATGCGGTTTCCGGCTGTGCCGATGCGGCCATGTTGCCCATGTCCAGAGCGGGTGTGGTCGTCGTGGAAGCGCCGCTGTCGAGGTTCCAGAGCGCTGCGGCAAGGCCGGTGGAAACGCTGGCGGCGGCCGGCGCGACGGCCGTGGCGATGCTTTCGACGCTCGAAATGGTGCGATGCGCGGCGCGCGTCAGCTCCAGCAGGGCTTCGGTGGTGGAGTGGGTTTCCTTGCCCTTTGCCGGCTCAAGGCTCCGGATCGGAGTGGGATGATAGCTGCTGATGGTTGCTGCAATAGTCGTCATGACTGAGTCCCCTAAGTTTCATGGGGTATTTTTAACGGCCGAAACATTCGCGAGGATTGCGTCGCACGGGGCTTGAACGGAAAAATCCGCTCATATAGTGTACCCCCCTATAGTATATGAGGTGACCATGTCCCATACGATCCGCAATAAGGAGAAGCTTCTGGCCCGCATCCGCCGCCTGAAAGGGCAGATGGAGGCGGTGGAGCGCGCGCTGGATGATGCCAAGCCCTGCGGCGAGGTACTGCAATTGCTCGCTTCGGTGCGCGGCGCGCTTTCCGGCCTGACCGGGGAGGTGATGCAGGAGCATCTGCACGAGCATGTGGTGCATGCCGAAAACGAAGACGAGCGGGCGCGGGCGGCGGAAGAGTTGGCCCAGGTGCTGAAGACCTACATCCGGTAAAATCGAACAGGATTAGCGACATGACGACGACATCCGAACACCGTGCAGCAGCCGGTCACGACCATGTTTTCCTTGGCCAGAACCATGAGCGCAATGAAAGGCGTGTCTGGATGGTCATTGCGCTGACCGCGGCCATGATGGTGGCGGAAATCGTTGCCGGCCACTGGTATGGCTCCATGGCGCTGACGGCGGATGGCTGGCACATGTCCACCCATGCCGGCGCGATGCTGATTTCGGCGCTCGCCTATCTTTATGCCCGCCGTGAGGCGCGCAATCCGCGCTTCACTTTCGGCACCGGCAAGTTCGGCGATCTGGCGGGTTTTGCCAGCGCCATCGTGCTGGCGGTGGTGGCGTTGCTGATTGCCGTCGAAAGCGCGATGCGCCTCATCAATCCCGTTGAAATCGATTTCAACCAGGCGATCCTCGTCGCCATCATCGGCCTTGCCGTCAATCTTCTCAGCGCCGTGCTTTTGAAGGATGACCATCACCACGATCATGGTCACGGCCACGGCCACGGCCACGGCTCGCATGCTCATCATGGCCATGGCAGCCACGCCCATCACGATCACGGCTCCCATGCCGGTCACCATGCGGACCACGGCGCAAAGGGCGGCCGGGACAATAATCTGCGTGCGGCCTATCTGCATGTGCTGGCGGATGCGCTGACTTCGGTTCTCGCCATCGTCGCGCTGCTGCTCGGCAAGTGGAACGGCTGGTCGTTCCTCGATCCGTTGATGGGTATCGTTGGCGGTCTGGTCATCGCCCGCTGGTCATGGGGCCTGATCCGCTCCACAGCGACGACACTGCTCGATGCGCTGCCGCCGGCGGAGGATTTGCCGCAGGAAATCCGTGAAAGCGTGGAGACGGAAGAGGATCGCATCACCGACCTGCATGTCTGGCAGGTAGGGCCGGGGCATCACGCCGCCATCGTGGCGATCCATTCGCAGGCGCCGAAAGCGCCGGCTTTCTACAAGCAGAAACTTGCCGCCATACATGAACTCTCGCATGTGACGGTGGAAGTCAGCCCGGCAAGGGCCTGAATGGAATCGCCTATTCGGTATATTCCGAATAGGCGCTGCGCACCCATTCCGCCTCGGCTTCCGCCTTATCCTCGGGGGAAGCCGCGGTCGTATCCTGATAAGCGGGCGCGCTGCCATTGCCGACGGCCCACAGAACATTGGCCAGCGACTGGGAAAGAATGGTGCTGGAAACGGTGGGGTTGCCGGGGCCGCGTTTTACCGCCTGCTCCTCCGGCGCGCTTTGAGCGCTGCCAGCTTTTTCGATGTCGCGGATGCGACCCTGATAGTTATATCCGCCAATATTGCTTTCGATCTGCATGTCGGTGATTCCGCGTTCAAAAGTTAACGAATGGTTAACGGTGGCGACTTGTCCGAAACTTGCGCTTGCTGCGCTGCAGCGACTGCCGAGGGTTGACAGCCGGCGAAGTAGTGCTTCGTTTTTGCATAAAGGGGGCGGGGCAGGAGGCGATTGCCAGCTTTGTCCCTCGCGGCATTGCAGTCCGGTTTAAATTTCTGGCGCCGTGAACACCTCACTCCCGTCATTCCGGCCTTGAGCCGGAATCCAGCCGACGCGCGTCTGCGCGGCGAGAGAGTCCTTTCAGCCCAAGGACTTGGGCTGGCTGGATACCGGCTCAAGGCCGGTATGACGGAAAGAGGAAATTTCGGGGATGCGGCCAATCCGTCCGGTGCCGGATTACGCCGTTTCCTTCTCCACCGGCATAACCGTTTCCTGGAGCTTCTCCGGCTCCTTCACCTCAACCTCAACCTCCTGCGGCGCGGGCGTCACCATCGCAGCCACCAGCGTATCGAGGCCGATGCTGCCGACCGGCTTGCCGTCCTCGTCCACCACATGGGCGGTGGTCTCGTTGGCTTCCGACATGTCGCGGGCAATGGTTTCCAGCGTCGCGTTTTCCGGCACGGGCATGCCCTCGGGGCGGCTCTCCAGCGGCTCCATCACCGTTGTGGCCTGCAGCACGCGGCCGCGATTGACGTCGCGCACGAACTCGGTGACGTAACCATCCGCCGGGGAGAGGATGATGCTCTGGCCATCGCCCTGCTGCACCACTTCGCCGTCTTTGAGAATGGCGATATGGTCGCCGAGCCTGAGCGCCTCGTCCAGATCGTGGGTGATGAACACCACGGTTTTCTTCAGCTCCTGCTGCAGATCGAGCAGCATGGTCTGCATATCGACGCGGATCAGCGGATCGAGCGCCGAATAGGCCTCGTCCATCAGCAGAATATCGGCGTCATTGGCAAGCGCCCGGGCAAGGCCGACACGCTGCTGCATGCCGCCGGAAAGCTGGTTCGGATAATAATCCTCGTAACCGGCAAGGCCGACACGCTCCAGCCAGTAACGGCCCTTTTCCTCGCTTCTGCCGCGCGGCACGCCCTGGATATCGAGGCCGTAGACGCTGTTTTCCAGCACGGTGCGGTGCGGCAGAAGGCCGAATTTCTGGAACACCATCGCCGTCTTGTGGCGGCGGAATTGCCTGAGCGCCGAAGCGCTCATGCCGCAGATGTCCTCGCCATCGTAAAGCACCTCGCCGGCGGTGGGGTCGATCAGCCGGTTGATGTGGCGGATGAGCGTCGACTTGCCGGAGCCGGAAAGGCCCATGACGACGGTGATCTTGCCGCCCGGCATGGTGATGTTGATGTTGTTGAGACCGAGAACGTGGTTGTGTTTGTCGTTCAGTTCGGCCTTGTCCATGCCGGATCGCACCGCTTCGAGGTACTTCTCGGGATGCTTGCCGAAGATCTTGTAAAGGTTGCGGATTTCGATGCTTTTAGCCATGGGAGACCTCGCGGTATTTCTGCAGGCGCTTGCCGAAAGCCTGGCTCGCCCGGTCGAACATGATGGCGATGGCGACCAGAGCGAAACCGTTCAGGAAGCCCACCGTGAAGAACTGGTTGTTGATGGCCTGCAGCACGTTCTTGCCGAGCCCGCCGACACCGACCATGGAGGCGACGACGACCATGGCGAGCGCCATCATGATGGTCTGGTTGATGCCGGTCATGATGGTGGGCAGCGCCAGCGGCAGCTGCACGTTGAACAGCTTCTGGCCGTTGGAGGAACCGAAGGCGTCTGCCGCCTCCAGCACTTCCCGGTCCACCAGGCGAATGCCGAGGCTGGTCAGGCGAATGACGGGCGGAATGGCGTAGATCACCACTGCGATCAGGCCCGGAACCTTGCCGATGCCGAAAATCACCACCACGGGGATGAGATAAACGAAGCTCGGCAGGGTCTGCATCACGTCGAGCACGGGATTGATGAGGCGTTGCAGGCGTTCCGAACGTCCCATCAGGATGCCGAGCGGCAGGCCGATGACGATGGCGATCAGGGTGGCGATGGCGACGATGGACAGCGTCGTCATGGCGTCGCGCCAGAGGCCGACCGCGCCGATCATCAGCAGGGCTAGCGCCGTGCCGCCGGTAATCCTGAAGCTGCGACCGGCCAGATGCACGATGGCGAGAATGATGAGGAGCGTGATGATCCACGGCGTCTGGATGAACAGCCGCTCCGAGGAATTGAGGAAGAGCTGGAGCGGATGCACGATCACATCGATCGCATCGCCGTAGTTGCGCACGATGTCGCGAAAACCATCATCGATGGTCTTGCGTGCCACACGCATCGTGGAATTGTCGATGGCCGGGAACTTGCAGAGCATGTCCGGCAGGTAAGTGCAGAGGGCCATTATTGTTGTTTTCCCTTTGGGTTATTGGGTGGTGAGCGGTTAAGGCTGGAGCGCGCGGGGCACCCCCCTCTGTCCTGCCGGACATCTCCCCCACAAGGGGGGAGATCGACCTGCGGCAAGGTCTCGCCCATCTCGATGGTTGAGGATGAAGCGGCGAAAGCGCGCCCGCCGATCTCCCCCCTTGAGGGGGAGATGCCCGGCAGGGCAGAGGGGGGTAAGCGGCTTGCGCCAACCCCGCCTGCAATCACATCGAAGCCTTGATCTTCTCCGCCACCTCGGCCGGAACCCACTTCGTCCAGATGTCCTCGTGGTTCTCGAGGAAATATTCCGCGCCATCCTCGTTGGTGCCCTGGTTCTCATCCATCCAGGCGAGGATTTCGGCGACCGTCTTGTTGTCCCAGTTGCGGGCCTTGATGTAGTCCAGCGTCACGCCGGCCTTGCTTTCGAAGTCCTTGGTGATGACGGTAAAGACATCGGCCACCGGATAGGCATTGACCTTGGCATCGGCGCAATCGACCTTGGCCGTGCATTCGTCATAATGGGCGCGGTCGAGCTCGACACCGTCATCCAGCTTCACCATCTCGTATTTGCCGAGAATGGCGGTGGGCGACCAGTAATAGCCGAGCCAGCCCTGCTTCTTTTCAAACGCATTGGCGATGGAGCCGTCGAGGCCGGCGGCAGAGCCGGTATCGACCAGCGTGAAGCCCTTTTTGTCGCCCTCGCGCGCCTTGTAGAGATTGGCGGTGGTCACCTGGCAGTTCCAGCCGGACGGGCAATTGTGCACGGCACCCTTGCTGGCGTCTTCCGGGGCAGGGAAAAGTTCGGGATGTTTCAGCGCATCCTCGACGGTCTTGATATCAGGGTGTGCGTCGGCGATGAATTTCGGGATCCACCAGCCTTCGACGCCGCCATCGGTGAGGATTTTAGACGCCTCGATCATGCGGCCTTCCTTGACGGCGGCGTCGAGCGGCTCGCGCACGGCGTTCACCCACAATTCGGGCGCCATGTCCGGCTGGCCCTTTTCGTTCATGGAGGCGAAGGTCGGCATGGTATCGCCGCTGACGACATTGACCGTGCAGTCATAGCCGTTTTCCATGATGAACTTGTCGACGTAAGCCGCGACACCGGCGGATGCCCAGTTCATTTCGGCGATGGAGATGCTGCCGCACTCTTCGGCGGCATTGGCGGAATTTGCTGCACCGGCAGCGATGATAAAGCCCGTTACGAGAATGGTCGAGGCGAGGAGTTTCTTCATGTGTAAGACCCCCAAGTCTGATGCAGTGTTTTCAATTGGCAAAGCGGGAGCACTGCAAAGCCCGGATTGCCAAGGGCGAACTGACATGGCGCGTGGAAAAGCCGAAAAAAATGACGGCAAGAAGAATATCCGCAGAACACGCTGCGGCATTGCCGCAGGAGATGCGGCGAAAAGGCGCATGAATATGTCAACGACCGGCATAATACGGCCAAAAAGTGATATTGCAACGCGAAATGGCGCATCGCAGCCATGCGTTCGATTCCCGGAACATTTTTCCGTCTGGCGTAATACTGAAAATATATTTGTAATTTACTGAGGTGTATTTTGAATTTCAGTAGTTTGAAATAAAAATCCGTTGTGTCGTAAAGTGGTATTTAAAGAAAAAATAACGGCGCGATTTTGTGGAAAAAATATTCAGAAACGGGTTTTCGAAGGGTATTTTTATACTGTTTTTGGTCCGGGCGACGTTATCCGCCGCCCGTTCCGCCATCAGCGGGTCACGCCGCGTCCTTGCCGGCCACCTTAAGCGCAAAGGCATATTCGAAGGCGATTTCTTCCAGACGCTGGAAACGGCCCGACTTGCCGCCATGGCCGGCCGCCATGTTGGTTTTCAACAGGATGGGTGCTTCCCCCGTTGTCTTCTCACGCAGCTTCGCCACCCATTTGGTCGGCTCCCAATAGGTTACGCGCGGATCGGTAAGGCCGGAAAGCGCGAGAATCGGCGGGTAAGGCTTCGCACCCACATTGTCATAGGGGCTGTAGGCAGCAATCCAGCCATATTCCTCTGCCGATTCCAGCGGATTGCCCCATTCAGGCCATTCCGGCGGGGTGAGCGGCAAAGTGTCATCGAGCATGGTGGTCAGCACATCCACGAAGGGAACAGCGGCGATGATGCCGGCGAATTTCTCCGGCGCCATATTGGCAACGGCCCCCATCAACATGCCGCCGGCCGAACCGCCTTCGGCGATGATACCCTCATAGGAGGTGAAACCTTCCTGAACCAGATGATCGGCAGCGGCGATGAAGTCCTTGAAGGTGTTCTGCTTGGCTTCCATCTTGCCGGTTTCGTACCATTCGAAACCCTTGTCCTTGCCGCCGCGAATATGGGCGATGGCATAGATGAAACCACGGTCGGCAAGCGATAGCGTGGTGGTGGAGAAGGAGGCGGGAATGGTGATACCGTAAGCGCCGTATCCGTAGAGCAGGCAGGGGGCGGAACCGTCAAGCGGCACATCCTTGCGATAGAGCAGGGAGACCGGCACCAGCTCGCCATCATGCGCAGGCGCCATGATGCGGCGGGTGATGTAATCGTCCGGATTGTGGCCGGAGGGCACTTCCTGCGTCTTCAGCAGCGTGCGCTCGCGCGTCACCATGTCGTAATCGAACAGCTGGCTCGGCGTCGTCATCGAGGAATAGGAGAAGCGGATGACATCGGTGTCATATTCCGCCGCGCCATGCAGGCCGAGCGAATAGGCCTCTTCGGCAAAGGCGATGGAATGTTCCTCGCCGGTGCGGCGGTCGCGGATGACGATGCGCGGCAGGCCGTCGCGACGTTCCAGCCAGATGAGGTGGCGGGCATAGGCATCGACGGAGAGAATAAGGCGGCCCGGCTCATGCGGCACGACTTCTTTCCAGTTTTCCTTGCCGGGTGCGGTGACCGGTGCTTCCACGATGCGGAAATCCTTGGCGTCGCCGTCATTGGTGAGGATGAAGAAGACATCGCCGCCTTCGCACATCGAATATTCGATGCCTTCCTCGCGCTCCGCCACCACGGCAGGTTCGGCGGTCAGGTCGCTGGTGGAGAGAAGGCGATATTCGCTGGTCTCATGGTCGTGAATGTCGATGAAGATGAAATCGTCGAGAACCGACGCGCCGACGCCCATGAAGAAACCGGGATCCTTTTCCTCATAGACCAGCCGGTCTGCCGATTGCGGCTCGCCGATGATATGATGGAAGACCTTGGAGGGGCGGTGGTTCTCGTCCTGCAGCGTATAAAAGAAGCTCTTGCCATCGGGCGCCCATGCGCCACCGCCGCCGGTGTTTTCCACGACATCGGCAAGGTCTTCGCCGGTTTCGAGGTTGCGGATGCGCAGGGTGAAATATTCCGAACCCTTGTCGTCATAACCCCAGATGCCGTGACTGTGATCGGAGGACTGGTCGAGACCGGCAAGACGGAAATAATCCTTGCCCTCGGCCTCTTTGTCGCCGTTCAGCAGCACGTGTTTTTCGCCGCCGCCGCGCGGGGTGCGGAAATAATGCGGCTGCTCGCCGCCGGTCACGAACAATGTGCCATAGGCATAAGGCCCGTCATTGACCGGCACGGAGGAATCATCCTGCTTGATGCGGCCCTTCATTTCCTCGAACAGTTTTTCCTGAAGCGCCTTGGTGTCACCCATGGCCGCTTCCATATAGGCGTTCTCCGCTTCCAGATGGGCGCGGATCGACGGGTCGAGCAGGGTAGGGTCCTTGAACATGGCCTGCCAGTTATCGGCCCGGAACCATGCGTATTCGTCGGTGCGGGTAATGCCGTGGTGCGTATCCTGAACGGGCCGTTTTTCGGCGGTCGGGGCGGCGGGCAGGTTCTTGAAAATCGGCAAGGGAAACTCGCTTTCGTATGATGAACGGCGCTAGGAAAGATTCGTCGGCGACGACCCTAACATTTTTTTGCGCCCCGCCTCACCCTCGGATTGATACTTGCGGTGTCCTAGGTTCTGCTCATCACGAATGGCCGTGTTAGTCTTTCTCTCTCGCAATGTAACCAATGCCCACCCTGGGTCCATATTCCGAACTTCGGACCTCGATGGGCATTAGCCAATGCTCTGGCTTGACCCGCCCGGAAGGCATGCATTTTATCAATATACCGGCCCGCTTTGTTACAGGGTCGTAGAGTGAAACAGGTTCATCAAATAGCTTTACAAAAACGTGTAGACCCTGGCAAAGCCGCTTGGCATTCAGGTACATATTAACTTGCTTGGTCAATCCAGCCTGATTTATGTCGCCAATATTTGGATTTTGCTCAATGTTTTTCAACTCCACGACATAATCGCCCAGTTTTCCGAATGCCTTGTCGGCCGGTCGGTGGGAAATGGGGTAGGTTGTCGCGGTTGCCTTTATATAGGCCTTGCTGAGATTGAGTGCTTTGTACTCGGCATCTGCTGCCCACATCTGCGTGGCGAGGTCGGCACCGAGAGCGACATTGGCAGCATTTCCTAAAAGCCGAGATTTAGCGTTCTCTTTATCTGTCTGAGTGCAGCCGGAAAGCAAAACGGCAAGAATCGTGAAATTAATAATTGTATTTTTCATAATTTACCAAAATTTAAATTAATATGGGAATTTAGTTATTTAAAAAATGAATTTGTTTCTCAAGTTATTCTTTAAATTTTGGGAGATGGCAAGATTTATAGGACGGTCACTTCAAAAGAATCGCAACTGATATTCCTCTCCCAGCCGATCAAGTTTCAAATCTCCACAGGCGGAATGCGGCTTGGGCACAATTTCGTCAGCTTTCGATCACATTTTGGCAATATCCGGCAAATCAGCGATGATGGATGCAGGCCGCTCGGCCTGCCGCCCACCACAAGAACAAACGAAAAAACTGACAGGATCCCATGCGAAAGCTTCTTCCCGCTGCCCTTTCTGCCTTTTTCCTTGGCTTGCAGACCTTCACGCCTGCTTTCGCGATCGATGCCAGCGTCATGCGGCAGCTGAACGCGCTTGCTCCCGAGGAGCGGCTGGAACAGCGCTGCGATATCGAGGCGATGGAAAGGATAGCGACCGAGCAGAAGGGCATGCGGCCGGACAAGGTCATCGCCTATACTTTCGGTGATCCGGAAGTCGGAAAGAACTCCATCAAGGCGCCCGGCGCGGTCTTCAGGAGCGCGGGCGAATGGTACAAGCTGAAATACAAGTGCCAGCTCAAGAGCGACAGTCTCAGCATCCAGTCCTTCGACTACCGTGTGGGCGATAAAATTCCCGAAGAGCAGTGGAAGAAGTTGTATCTTTATGACTGAGCACGGGTTTTTTCAGTTGCTGGCAGGTGTTTAGCCTCCGCTTTTCTTGCCGCTCCGCCACCGGCTCTGTAACCCTGCTTGCCGATCAAAGCGAGGGAGACGGGCATGGCGACACGATTCAAGGGACTTTCGGCTTTTCCGATCACGCCGGCCGACGAGGCCGGGCAGGTCGACACACAGGCCTTTTCCGCCCTCACCGAGCGGCTTGATGCGGCCGAGGTGGATTCCGTCGGCATTCTCGGCAGCACCGGCATCTATATGTATCTGTCGCGCGCGGAGAGACGTCGGGCGATCGAAGCTGCCGCGGCGGTCCTCAAGGGCAAGCGCACACTCATGGCCGGCGTCGGCGCCCTGCGCACCGATGACGCCGTGGCCTTGGCAAAGGACGCCGAAGCTGCCGGTGCGGATGCATTGCTGCTCGCGCCCGTGTCCTACACGCCGCTGACGCAGGAAGAGGCCTATCACCATTTCGCCGCCGTGGCCGGCGCAACGGGCCTGCCGCTCGCCATCTACAACAACCCGACGACGACCCGCTTTGCCTTCAGCGACGAGCTTCTGGTGCGGCTTGCCTATATTCCCAATATCCGCGCCATCAAGATGCCGCTGCCGGCCGACTCCGATTATGCCGGTGAGCTTGCGCGGCTGAGGCCGAAGCTGGGGCAAGATTTCGCCATCGGTTACAGCGGTGACTGGGGCTGCGCTGACGCCACGCTTGCCGGCGGCGACACCTGGTACAGCGTGGTCGCCGGCCTGCTGCCGGTTCCGGCCCTGCGGCTGACGCGGGCGGCTCAGGCCGGCAATGCGGAAGAGGCGAAGAGGATCGATGCGGCCTTCCAGCCGCTCTGGGCGCTGTTTAAGGAATTCGGCAGCATCCGCGTGGTTTATGCCGCCGCCAACATCCTGTCGCTGACGGTGAGCGAACCGCCCCGGCCGATCCTGCCGCTCACCAGCGCCGAACGCCAGCGGGTGGAAGAGGCGCTGGAGGCCCTGTCGGCGATGGAAACCGCGCCTTAATTCGGGCGCTTTGCGGGCGGATTGCCACGTCTTCACACTCCGGAACATAAAATGCTGCGTCGCCTCTTCATCGCCACCCTGTTTTTCTGCGCTTCTTCCGCCGCCTTTGCGGGAACCGGTCTTGTCGAGCCGTCGCTGAAAATGTCGCCGCAGCATGACGGCAAGGTGCGGGTGGCGATGACGCTGGACGCCTGCATGGGCAAGACCGACCACCGCATCCTCGATACGCTGGTGAAGGAGCGCATTCCGGCAACGATCTTCGTCACCGCCCGCTGGCTGAAACACAATGGCGAAGCGCTCGCCGTGCTCATGGCGCATCCGGATCTGTTCGAGATCGAAAACCACGGCGAAAACCATGTGCCGGCAGTAGACAAGCCGGTTTCCATCTACGGCATCGCCGCCGCCGGTTCGGAAGCGGCGGTCGAGCAGGAAGTGGAGGGGGGCCGTCAGGCCATCGTCGCCGCCACTGGCCTCCAGCCGCAATGGTTCCGTGGTGCGACGGCCAAATATACAGGCTCCTCCATGGCCACCATCAACCGGCTCGGTATGCGGGTGGCCGGTTATTCCGTCAATGGCGATGGCGGCTCGCTGCTGGGGGCGGCCGCGACGGCGAAACACATCGCTGCCGCCAGGGATGGCGATGTCATCATCTCCCACATCAACCAGCCCACCCATGAAGCGGGCGAGGGCGTGGTGAAAGGCCTTCTGGCGCTGAAGGCGCGCGGCGTGATTTTCACAAGGCTGGATGACCCGTCCTTCGCACCGCCGGGGAATTGATCCGCAAGGTCGCCGCCTGCTTCTTCTCCCCGCCGGGGAGAAGATGCCCGAAGGGCAGATGAGGGGGCGAGCTCTCCGCATATCGCTACGCTCG